>NZ_JAPVXT010000023.1:0-579 GCF_041431445.1 Veillonella sp. 20925_1_51 | reverse complement strand
TAGAAATACTTGCATCAGTTGGCATTACCTTAAGTATTTCTTTTGCAGAAAGCGGTCTTGGTGAGTGTAAATAACACCACCAAAAGACCGCTTTTATACGTTTTTCTACAGACATTCCTCGATGGTAGCGCAATAAACGTCTGAGTTGTGCGTTTACTCCGCCTTCAATAGGGTTATTAGTCCTCGGACATTCTTTATCCAACACCAATGTTTCATCTAAATATCGAAACATTGTCTCTGTATTAATTAATACCACTAGAGAGTTATAGGCTTTTAGTAATCGTTCATGCGTAGCTCTTAAATTATCATTACTATCACGTGTCATTTCACTTAGAAACTCTTTAAAAGTCACTCTCCAATTAAATAATCGTTGAATCCATATTTTTGCATCTTCCTGTGTTTTTACGTTATATAAATCGCTTGCTAAATCTTTTAACATAATACCTGCTAATGTCTTAGGCCGCCTAGTAGTGTAACGATGTACTTGCCATACGGCATGAACAATACAACGTTGAAGCTTGGCGGTACGCCAAACTTTTTTTAATGCTTTTCTAAGACCAGGTCCACCATCAGAAACGA
>NZ_JAPVXT010000022.1:0-579 GCF_041431445.1 Veillonella sp. 20925_1_51 | reverse complement strand
TAGAAATACTTGCATCAGTTGGCATTACCTTAAGTATTTCTTTTGCAGAAAGCGGTCTTGGTGAGTGTAAATAACACCACCAAAAGACCGCTTTTATACGTTTTTCTACAGACATTCCTCGATGGTAACGCAATAAACGTCTGAGTTGTGCGTTTACTCCGCCTTCAATAGGGTTATTAGTCCTCGGACATTCTTTATCCAACACCAATGTTTCATCTAAATATCGAAAAATTGTCTCTGTATTAATTAATACCACTAGAGAGTTATAGGCTTTTAGTAATCGTTCATGCGTAGCTCTTAAATTATCATTACTATCACGTGTCATTTCATTTAGAAACTCTTTAAAAGTCACCCTCCAATTAAATAATCGTTGAATCCATATTTTTGCATCTTCCTGTGTTTTTACGTTATATAAATCGCTTGCTAAATCTTTTAACATAATGCCTGCTAATGTCTTAGGCCGCCTAGTAGTGTAATGATGTACTTGCCATACGGCATGAACAATACAACGTTGAAGCTTGGCGGTACGCCATACTTTTTTTAATGCTTTTCTAAGACCAGGTCCACCATCAGAAACGA
>NZ_JAPVXT010000019.1:0-1110 GCF_041431445.1 Veillonella sp. 20925_1_51 | reverse complement strand
TGTTTTCCACTTAACCTCGCTAGCAACAGTAACTCGTCGGTTCATTCTTCAATAGGCACGCCGTCGTCCTGATATATATACAGACTTCGACTGTTTGTAGACATACGGTTTCAGGTTCTCTTTCACTCCCCGCCAGGGGTTCTTTTCACCTTTCCCTCACGGTACTATGCGCTATCGGTCGATATCAGTATTTTGGCTTGGAGGGTGGTCCCCCCTGCTTCCCACAAGGTTTCACGTGTCTCGTGGTACTCTGGATACAGTCCCGTGTATGCAAGGTTTCGATTACAGGGCTTTCACCTTCTGCGGCTGAGCTTTCCAGCTCGATTCTTCTACCTCATTTACACTTGATGACTGTCCTCAACCCCGGTGCGGTTGCCCGCTCCGGTTTGGCCTCTTTCCCGTTCGCTCGCCGCTACTAAGAAAATCTCGTTTGATTACTTTTCCTCTGGGTAATTAGATGTTTCAGTTCCCCAGGTGCCCTCCTCATAGTCTAAGCTATGGGTGACAGTGCATAACCACTGCCGGGTTCCCCCATTCGGAAATCTACGGGTCAAAGGTTGCTTGCACCTCTCCGTAGCTTATCGCAGCTTACCGCGTCCTTCTTCGGCTGATATCGCCAAGGCATCCACCGTACGCCCTTAAAATCTTTACTTATTTACACCATAATTTGCGGCTATCTTCGTTGTACTGCGTTCAGCTCACCTTGCGTATACAAATACGCGACGGTTTCACTTCACTGGTACGCCTCGATATCCATCAAATTCTGATGAAAATCATTACGATTTTTTAGACATGCATTAGATACATTGTCGTTTATTTTGTAGCCGTACATTTTCATGTACGTCACCATTAAGTCAGAGAATTATTTCCTATGTGCTCGGGTCAACCTACTTAGAAATTCTAAGAGATGACCTTACAAATATATATTAATTCTTCTATGCAGTTTTCAAAGAACAATAATCTGACTACATCTTGCGACATATTCATATTATGTTTGAGAGTCTTTACAGATCTCTCAAAACCGAACAATGTTAGGTTGTAAGTACAGCTAGCGCATATGCTACGTCTACTTACTGGCCAAAGTGTCGACCTAAGTGACATCCAAGCTCT
>NZ_JAPVXT010000018.1:0-1249 GCF_041431445.1 Veillonella sp. 20925_1_51 | reverse complement strand
TAGGCGATCATAATTATGCAAATCACTCCAAACAATAGCATCACCCCAAGTCGGAATAGAAGCTTCTAACCTAGATTGTTCATGTATGGTATGATATATATCAGAAATACTCTTGTTGGTCGGCATAACCTTAAGTATTTCGGCATTAGAAAGCGGGTTTGGTGAGTGCATATAGCACCACCAGAACACCGCTTTTATTCGTCTTTCAATAGACATTCCTCTATGATTACGTAACATAGTGCGTAACTGAGCATTTACACCACCTTCTATACGATTATTAGTAGCTGGGCAGGTACATGTTAACGATGCATCTAAGTAAGTAAATAAACATCTTTTGTTAATCAATTTAACTAAGGAATTTTCTGCTTTTATAAGTCGTTCATGTTTAGGTCGTATCGTACCATTTTCATCAACTGTTATTTCTGATAGGAATACCCTATGTCGTACTTTCCATGACATAACGTTTTGTACCCACTTCATAGCATGATCTTGCGTGTGTATTGTTAATAAATCCCTTGCAATTCCATATAACTCACAACCAGCAATCGTTTTAGGACGTATTGTTGTATAGCGTTTTACTTGTTGAAATGCATGAAATAAGCACCTTTGTAGTTTGGCTTTCGGCCAAACTTTTTTTAATGCCTTTTGAAAGCCGGTACCACCATCGGATATAACTACTATAGGTGATGAAATACGTCGTAATAAAGCCTCCCAAGCCTTAGAATGCTCATATCTACAAACATACCAGCCTAAGACATGCGTCTCATTACAACAGATTAAAATACAAGCATTTCTAGCTAAATAAATACCATCAACAAATACCACACTACTTGATGATTCAACTTTTGGTGGTAATGGCCAAAGCTCCCAAAACTGTGATGTTTTTCTACGAAATGAACGTCCATCGCCAGCCATATCTAACTGTGTGTGTTTACCAAATAACCAATCCAAAAATATCTGTAAATTATTATTAGTTTTATTCACTTTATTTGTGAATGAGCAAGAACATTGATTACAATACCAACGTTGAGAACCCGCATTTGTTTTACCATTTCTCTTACAGACGAAACCACAATTAGGGCATCTGACTAGTCTCATAATTATACTCCTTCTAAAAAATATATCTCTTTAGAAAGATAAAACCTTATTTGAGTCAGTAAAATCAAGGGGTTTCAGACTTTTTAGCAACACTTTTTGTCCTATATGTAAAAGTCACTCAAAAAGATAAAATGCCGATGGAGCTAGTATT
>NZ_JAPVXT010000017.1:0-1856 GCF_041431445.1 Veillonella sp. 20925_1_51 | reverse complement strand
TACTATAAGTAGATAAAATAAAAAAGCACCACATTACTGTGATGCTTTAATTTGGTGACCCAGAAGGGATTCGAACCCCTGGCCTTTTGATTCGTAGTCAAACGCTCTATCCAGCTGAGCTACTGAGTCATGTAGTTGGTACTCACTTATATTAACACAACGCTTAAATCGATGCAAGCATTTTTTTAATATTTTTTGAGTAATTTTATGGACATGCGGTCCGAAGACCGCAATCCAAAGTTTGGCAGGGGCAGTAGGACTTGAACCCACAACCAACGGTTTTGGAGACCGCTACTCTACCAATTGAGCTATACCCCTATGTTCATCAAGCCGTGCTTGATACTTGATTAGTTTAACAAAAAATAGACCCTATGTCAAGAAACAAAGCGTTTTAAAATAATGAAATAATAGTGAATTTAAAAGGAAAAGAGCCCTTTTTCAAGGGCTCTTATGTCTACCTAACTTTTACCTTTATATATACGGGAGATGGTATATATAATTAGAGAGTTTTGTATATGTATTGTTTTGTTTATACACAGGGAGAGTATTGTTGTGTATTTAAGTGTTGTTTTATGTGTTGTATTGTTTTGTGTTGTGTTGTTTGTATTATTTGTAAAAGGGACAGGTAAAAGTTATTTGCAGTAGACCTCCATTTCCTTAGTTGATCTCAATCAACTATTGCTAGTATATAGATTCTATGTGAAAACATAGTGAAAGTTTTATGAGATATATATGAAACGAGTAAATTTTGGTACATATTTAAACATTATAAATATAGCTATAAAACTAGTATTTACCTACACTTTTAGGTTTATATATATTTTTTTAATAAAACTATGCATGAATAGAATATGTAGTAGATAGTCATTATTAGAATTTATAATTAAAGCAAAATTTATTACATAAAGATGATTAATTAGAAAATTTGATTAAAGAATATCTTATGTACTGTTTTAATCAATCAAGTATTATGTATAGATATAGCCATTAAAATAGGAATATTTAAGTTATACTGTTGTTTTTATATCGCTAAGAAGTCTATACCTATTGAATAATATAACTAACGTTTACGGATAAATATTTAAAGTTAAAAATGAAGGATAATTGTATATTATAGAATTTATAGAATAAATAAATTTGGAGTTACTCAACTGCTTTTTAATCTATTATTTACATAAATCTAAATTTCTCAGCTACTATACGGTTCGATACCATAGGTGCTGCGCACCGCGGTATCGTTTAGATGTAGTTGGCCTCCTACCATTAGACGCGGCTTCCTATCACACTCGCCCATGGCAGTATTTAAAACTATAATCTAAATTAAAATATATACCTTTAGGGCTTCGTCGAAACTGATGCAATGGACGTACGCGTCGATTAGAGCTAATTAGTTTTCGGTGGCCCTACTTGCTTCCTCACTGTGGATTTCCCTTCTCTGCTTCGCAGCTCGGTAAATCTTATGTTCGGAAGAAAGTGATGCAGTGAATCTGTCGTCGTTTCACTCCTCCATCTTCTACTGCCCTACTTTTCCCAGCTCCGTCCCATAGATTACTATCCATAGATAATACTTGTACAACCTTGGCTGGAGACGGCTCTAGAAGGATTAGCTAGTCGAAGACTAGCTAAAAGAAAAAGGCCTACCTTTAGGTAGACCTTTTTCTTTTAGTCAATCAGCGGCTTCCTATCCTCCCAGGCCGTCTCCAGCCAAGTACTTTCGGCGTTTATGAGCTTAACTACTGTGTTCGAGATGGGAACAGGTGGATCCTCATAGCCATCGCCACTGAATCTGTCAGAGTTTGTACTCTGAAAACCACATAGAAGTTATATATATTTGTTGCACATTCTGCTTAATATTT
>NZ_JAPVXT010000016.1:0-10378 GCF_041431445.1 Veillonella sp. 20925_1_51 | reverse complement strand
TTGGATCGTATGCGGTATTAGCAGTCGTTTCCAACTGTTGTCCCCCTCTGAAGGGCAGGTTGATTACGCGTTACTCACCCGTTCGCCACTAAGATTGATAGAAGCAAGCTTCCATCGCTCTTCGTTCGACTTGCATGTGTTAAGCACGCCGCCAGCGTTCGTCCTGAGCCAGGATCAAACTCTCCAAGACATCTTGAAGCTATTTGAATAGCTCATTTTATTTGTTGTCGTTACATTTAAGTAACTTTGAATTATGGTTGGTTTTGACTATGTCAAAACCCGCACTCTGGCATATGTTCAATCGTATTGATTGATTACCTATCATTGTTCAGTTTTCAAAGATCTGTTACGTTAGGTTGTTGCCCTAACGACTTGTATAGTATATCAATCTAATCTTAAATCGTCAACCTCTTTTTCAAAGATTTTTTCAACTTATTTTTGATTGATTTTATACATACAATCATAACCAAATACCCTATGAATAGAGATAGAAAACTCACAAACCGAAGTTTGTGAGTTTTAATTTGGTGACTCACCCGCGACTCGAACGCGGGACACCCTGATTAAAAGTCAGGTGCTCTGCCAACTGAGCTAGTGAGTCATGTTGGCAGGGGTGGCTGGGATCGAACCAGCGCATAACGGAGTCAAAGTCCGTTGCCTTACCACTTGGCGACACCCCTACAGTGATTATGATGTGTAGGTTATGGGGTGAGTAGTGGGGATCGAACCCACGCGTAACGGAGCCACAATCCGCCGTGTTAACCGCTTCACCATACCCACCACCTTGTAGGTATCGAAGACGTTGTCTTCGTAACAAAGAGAATTATATCTGTTCTAGAGATTTGTGTCAACACCTTTTTCTCAATTTCATTTAACTTTTACAAATAAAATGAAAAAGTGTGTTATCCCTAATATAAACTCTTTCTCCTCATAAAAATAAGGAAGCACATTCATAAGTTATACCTTACGAATGGTGCTCCCCTATTATACATATTATTTACTTAGTTGGCAAATAGTTTTTTACAAAATTTGGCAAAGCAAAAGCAGCCTTTTGAATTTCAGCATTATAGTACTTAGTTTCAAAGTTTTGTTCACGATTTGGTGTCCATGTTAATGGGTCAAATGTTTTGGAACCCAATGTGAAGCAATGCATACCTGCAGGATAAATTGGAATAAATGCAGTATACAAACGTGCAATTGGGAAGTGATTATTTACATAACCAAATACCTTCTCTACGAGCGGTTGATGTAACATTGGAGATTCTGTTTGTTGTACAAATAAGCCATCTTTTTTAAGAGCTTTTAATGTATTCTTATAGAACTCTTCAGTAAATAAACCTTCACCAGGACCGATTGGATCAGAGCAGTCTACAATAATTACATCATAGTAATCTTCCGCTTCTGCCATGAAACCAATGCCATCACCAATTTTTACAGTCAATTTAGGATGGTTTTCAATCATAGCTTTAGCAATAGTTGGCAAATATTGTTTAGCAAGCTCCACAACTTTACCGTCGATTTCAACCATCGTTACTTCTTTTACACAGTCGTGACGTACACATTCTCTAGCTACGCCACCATCACCGCCACCGATGATTAATACACGTTCAGGATTTGGATGTAAAAACAATGGAACATGACTCATCATTTCATGGTAGATGAATTCTTCACGCTCAGACGTTTGGAATACACCATCTAATGCGAGCATCGTACCGTACTCTTTAGATTTAAACACTTCAATTTTTTGGAACTCAGATTCACCAGAGTATAATACTTCTTCTGCTTCAGCGCTAAGACGTAAATGAGGAGTTTGTTCCTCTGTAATCCATTGACTCATGTAGTACCTCCTACTTTTATACTACAATACGCACCGCAGGTTATTGCGATGCGTATGTATATTACTTTAATTGCTCTATTACTTAACCTTTACGGCTAATATAACAGAAACCGCCACCTAAAATGGTATCTTTCATCCAATTCGCTAATGAAAAATCACGGATTTCACCTTCATCAAAGATGCCACAGCGAATATCATCGCCATCCCTAAAAATCTTGTGAATTGGAACCCAATGCCATGTATAAAGAGCCTTTTCCTTGCCCTTATGACGATTCAAAAATGCCACAGGCACATCTTGTGCCAATGCATCATGAATAAACTGAGCTGCTGCCTCTACCTCTACACGAGAAGCACAAAAAGGAGACACATTTAACATATGTACATCATATGACCAGCCTTCATCTTCTAATAAACGAATCAGGCCTCGTTCCATCCATTGCGTTTTATAAACACCACCACCAAAGCGTGGCTTTACATATTTCCAAACTAAATTCATCCGTTCTAAAGCAAGCGTTTGATCGGATGTGGTTTCTAAATCTAATAAGCCATCCCTAAATAGCGAATAACTCAAAACTTGTGATGCCGATGTAGGACCACAACCAGACAGGCGTTGCCACTCATCTGTGAACCACTCTTGGTCATACCCATATGATGTCTTTCCGTCTACATCAATATATAGCCATTCCGGATGTTTAATAGATACATCATTCATGAGATTAACCTTCGATTACTTCAACAGTTTCCATGATAGCACCTTGATGGATACCATCAACTACGTCCATACCTTCAATTACTTTACCAAATACTGTATGTACACCATCCAAATGAGGTTGTGGTTCGTATACGATAAAGAATTGGCTACCACCAGTATTAGGACCACGGTGAGCCATAGACAATGCACCACGTTCGTGTTTGTGTGGGTTACCAATTAATTCATCTTTAATTGTGTAGCCAGGACCACCTGTACCATTGCCATTAGGGCAACCACCTTGAGCTACGAAACCAGGAATTACACGGTGGAAACGAAGACCATTGTAGAAACCTTTATTGATCAAATCAATGAAGTTTTGTACTGTGCCAGGAGCTTCTTTATCAAATAATTCAATTACAATATCGCCGCCGTCAGCCATATGGATTTTTGCTTTTTTCATTGTTCAGGTACCTCCAAAATTGTACGCAACACATGTGCTGCTAATATAAAACCTGCCACTGGGGGCACAAAACTACATGTTCCAGGACTTGTTGCGTCCCCACGGAACTGTGGCTTTGTCGGTTTTTCTGTAGAAAATAAAACTAATTGTTTTTTTATGCCCCGTTTTTTTAACTCCCGACGCATAACGCGCGCAAGAGGACATGTATGAGACTTATTGATATCAGCAATCATAAGTTTTTCAGGGTAAAAGCGATTGCCGCCGCCCATACAAGAAATAACAGGGATGCTTTCACGTTGACACACCTCAATAATATTAAGTTTTGCCGTTACCATATCGATGGCATCGATTACATAATCAACGTTCAAGCTTTGAATAAATCCAGGGTAACTTTCCTCAGTATACATAATATCATGAGTTTCTATCACTACATCCGGATTAATAGAAAGGGCTCGTGCCTTTGCTACCTCTACCTTACGCTCTCCAATTGTGTCATGAGTCGTAATCATTTGGCGGTTCAAATTACTAGGTGCTATAGAGTCTCCGTCGATAAGAACAATCCGCCCAACCCCTGCACGTACTAGAGCCTCAAGAGCTCCACCGCCTACACCACCGACACCAAAGAGAGCCACAGATGTATTCTTTAAGGTTTGGATTTTATCTGGTCCAACTAACCATTCTAAACGAGTTAACATATATTCCATTAATATTTACCCGCCGGAATGATTTCTGTCCAATAACCGTCTGGATCGGCAATGAAGTAAATCCCCATATCAGCATTTTCGTAGGCTACAACGTCCATCTCTTTGTGTTTTTTAAGAGCTGCTTCATAGTCATCTACATAAAATGCCAAGTGGAATTCATTATCTCCCAAATTATAAGGGCGATCCCAGTCACGCAACCAAGTAAGCTCTAGCTCATGCGCTGTATATGGACTTTTTAAATATACAAGGATGAAAGCACCACTTGGATCTTCCAAGCGGCGAGATTCCTCAAGTAATAAAGCCTCTTTATAGAAAGCTAAACTTTTATCAAGATCCTTAACATTTATATTATTGTGAGCAAATGAAAATTTCATAGGACCTCCTTAATTAATTCCAGTATGTTTTTGTAGGAATTCTCCTCTTTTAATAGTATCACATTTTATAATTCTATAGCTAGTTAATAACAAATTTTGCTGTACTACCATCATCACCACGTGTGACCTCTAAGTGGGCAGGTATGCGGGTCTTTAATTCAGGTACATGAGAAATCATACCGATGAGGCGTCCAGAAGATTGTAATTGTACCAATGTTTCCATGGCAAGTTCTAATGTATCCGGATCTAAAGTACCAAAGCCTTCGTCGATGAACATCGTATCCATATGAATACCACCTGCATAACTTTGAATGACATCCGCAAGACCTAAGGCAAGAGCCATCGACGCCAAAAAGGTTTCACCACCAGACAAGGTGTTCGCCGGTCTTGACTGACCTGTGAAAGCATCCATAACGGCCAAATCAAGGCCTTGTTTGCCTCGCCCACCACCAGTATAGTCAGACCGCTCCAAGGAATATCGACTACGACTCATCTTTTGAAGTCGTAAATTGGCGGCATACACAACTTCATCTAAAATAGCACCTAGCACATATCGTTCAAAGGTTACATTTTTAAAGCCTTGTTCACCGCCATTGGCTAAGTCGTTAAGACGGCTTAAGAAAGTGATCTCCTCACGAGCTTCGCCCATAGCCTTTTCCAGTTCTTCTAATGATGCTAATGTGGTTTCAATATGTTTTGTTTCTTTATCCCAAGCCGCAAGAGAACCTACTAAATTATCACGTTTCTCTACGGCCGCATCATAGACTTCGTCAGAAACCGTATCACTTGGTTCTATTACAGACTGAGCATGTTTCAAAGCCGCATCATATACAGCTTGAGCTGTACTAAAAGCCTCATCTAATGCATGCAACTTAGTTCTAAACGCATCTAAGGCCTTATAATCACCTAGCGCATCTATAAAGTCATTTTCAATCAAGGAAATTGATTCTAATGATTTTGTATATTCCTTATGTAACAAGTCAATATGTTTTGTTTCTACCTGTGCTTGTGCAGATAAGGTTTCTAGGCGCCCTCGTTTAGCATTGAGCTGTTCACGAGCAACATCTAAATTTGTTTTACAAACCTTCACGTGCTCATCGTATTCTTTAATTTCAGTCTCTAATAATTCAATCTGTTTATGCCATGCCTCAAGATCTGTAGTCGGCAATGTCTTAGCTAACCCATCTATCTTAGCCTGTACAGAACTAATCTGAACCTCTAAGTCATGCAAATTATTAAGCAATTCATTATGACCGATTTCCAATTTTGATAATGTATCTTTAGCCTCAATCAAGTCATGCTCATTTTTAGTTATAATTTCACTCAACTGTTCGGTGTCACTACGCAAAGCTGTGAGTTGATCTATTTGGGACAGCAAGTCTTGATGAATAGAATCAAAAGCATCTTCTGAAAACTTAGCAATAGATGATGTAAGTTTAGAAACTTGGTCTTTAACTTGCTCATCTAACTCATGTAGGCGAACAGATAATGTTTCTTTCTGACCAATTTCGCTAGCCCGCTTCTGTAACTCAAGATCACGCACCGCACGAGCCTCTTCTATTTCCTCTTTAGTAGGATATAACTCTGGCTTGGATGCTAACTGTGGATGCTCTGTAGCGCCACATACAGGACACGGCTCATTATCTACTACTAAATGAACGAGTTCAAAAGCTCGTCCCTCTGCCATCAAATGTTCTAAACGTTCAAGCTGCACCTTTGAGTTCTTTACAGATTCGTCTAGAGTCGCTAGAGACCGCTCCTTAGCATCAATATCATTTTGAGCCTTTTGTTTATCTGCTACCAATTCAGAATATCGTTGTAACTGGCTCAACTGCTCTTGGATGTGAGGAATAGACTCTAATTCTTTACTATTATCTTGAAACTGTTTTCTCACTTCAACTAACTCAGCCTCTAAATCAGCAACTAGCTTGTGCTGCGCCTGTAACTTAGCTTCACTTTTCTCGCGATCTTGTGTTTCTAACTGGCTATTTAATGTGCTTAATTCCTTATTTAGCACGGATAACTCTGTAAATTGTTCGGCCTGCTGTTGTAATTGAGCTAACGTAGTCCTCTTAGCTTGCATAGTTTCAGCGTGAGATGCTAACACTTCATAAGCCTCTGTACATTTAGACTCATGTTGAGCTGCGGCGTCTACACTTTTTTTTGCATCTGAAAGTGCCGTTTTCAAAGTTTTTAATACAGCCTGTTTATCACCAAGTTGTTTATACAATTCATAGCTTGGTGTTAACCCGGTGAGGAACTGAACCCTTTCATTTAAACTAGACCGCTCCTTTTCTCTTTCTTTTACCAGGTCTAATTTGTTCGTAGCCTCAATAAGAGATTGTTTTGCTTGATTATATAAAGCCCACTCTTTACGCAATGTATTATAGTGTTCCACTACAGTTACAGCTTTATCACGTTCGATAACAAGGGTGTCACGGTGAGTTTCTCTATGTTTCAAAAGATCTCGTACATGTTCAATAGTCAGTATCGGGATTTCTTCATCATGCGGAATGGATTGCAGTAATGCAGATTGTTTTGTTATATTTTCTTCAATACCGGATTTTGCCTCATCATAAGCTGCTTTTAGGGCATCCTGTAATCTTCGATATAACTCAGTTCTAAAGAGTGTATGTAATAACTCCTCCCGTTCACTGGTGGAGGCTACTAATAATTTTCTAAACTCCCCTTGCGGCAAAAGTACTACTTGTAAGAATTGATCTTTACGAAAACCTATGATTCGTTGAATCGTATCACGAATAGCAGCGGCAGAAGTGGCAATGACTGTCCACTCACCATCTTTCATTTCGTATACAGTAGCACTAGCATTCTGCTCACGCATACCTGTACCACGTTTTTTAGCTACCAATTGTTTTGGCAATCTTTCAACACGATACTGAGCATCACCAATAGCAAAGGAAAAATCAACACGCGTCATATGCTGCGGTTCTGCAAAATCACTACGGATAGCATCCGTTTTGCGCACCTCTCCACTAGGCTCACCATACAAGGCATACACCATCGCATCTAGTATGGATGTTTTCCCCGCTCCTGTAGGACCAGAGATGAGGAACATGGAATGGTTTTGGAGCTCATTAAAGTCCAAGGTAACCGAATCGCGGTACGGACCAAAGGCTTCTATAGTTAAAGATATAGGCTTCATTTAGTCCTCCTTTAGAATTCGATCCCATACAGAGTTAATGTATTGTTGCTCACGCTCTGTTAATGGTTCTTTCCACACGGTTTCAGCAAACTGATTAAATAATTCGCGTTCGTTTAACTCTTTAAAAACGGCTTCATCCATATCTGCCATAGGAGTGGCCACGCGACCTACTAAATCAATAGTCATGCATCGATGATACACTTGGCGCAGCTTAGCCATCCCATCCATTATAGGCATCGTATCAAGCAATCGAGCCTGCACATAATCGTCTTTATGCTTAGCCTGTAATTCCTTATTATTTAGTAAGTCTTCAAAATAGCCTTCCAATATTACAACGTCGCGCTTTGCCTCTACAGGAATGGTGCTAATATCTACTTGCCCCTTTGTATCCATATCAATGATGGTAAAAGACTTCTTCTGCATATGCTCATCAAAGGAATACTTTAATGGCGATCCACTATAGCGAATATAGTCTGCCCCCATTCGCTGAGGCCCATGCAAATGGCCAAGGGCTGTATAGTGAAAGTCTTTAAAGACTTGTGGACTTACTTGTTCACTACCACCGATAGACAAGGTGCGCTCAGAGCCACCTACATCACCGCCCATTACAAAGGAATGACTAATAGCAATGCTGCGCATCCCCTTTGGCACTTGTTTGTACAAGTAGTCACTCCAGGCCTGATACATTTGATCGTAATTATGTAAATTAAGTGATGCTGGCTCTTGCTTATCAGTCTCCACATAGGAGAACAGGGAGTCCTCGCTCATATCTATATCAACAGGTTTTGATACAGTTGCCCCCAGACCTAAAGCATCCCCAATGCGACGAGGATCGCTGAAGGGCATAGGGCAAATGGCCACTTTGCCATCAGCACCTTCAAATTCAAAGGGTTGTAATGCATGATGAGGGGATCCCCAAATATGAATTCCTGATTGGCTTAACATAGAGCGCCCCACCTCAAGGCGTTCAGCCCCATCGTGATTACCGCTTACCACGAAGAGTGGTACCTTATAATCCATAGCGAGACGGGTAATGATGGAATCCCATAACTCAATAGCTTCAATAGGAGGTACCGCTCTATCAAATACGTCCCCGGCTAACAATATGCCGTCGATTTTTTCATCTTTCAAAATAGAAAAGAACTGATTCTCCAACACATGAGCTTGGTCATCTGTTAAATACTGACCATAAAAAATACGTCCTAAATGCCAATCAGCAGTATGTAAAAAACGCATTTTATCCCCCTTTCCAGCTCTCCCTATACCTTATCTGAATGTAGTTATATAAATAATTATATAACTAAGAGTACGTTTTAGCTTAATTATTGATTCTCTACGATAGAGCGCAACATAGCAATCTCTTTCGCATAGCCGTCTAATTCATTTGGTGTTTCTAAATAAAACGGCAAGTTCGTCAATTTAGGATGTGTCACAATACGAGCTATGGCATCGATACCGATATGACCTTCCCCAATTTTTTCATGGCGATCTTTATGAGCTCCCATCGGATTTTTAGAGTCATTCAAATGAATCGCTTTCAAACGGTCTAAACCTACAATGCGGTCAAACTCGTCGATAACACCATCGAGATTATTAACGATATCATAACCACCTTCGTGGATAT
The DNA here is from genome assembly GCF_041431445.1 of Veillonella sp. 20925_1_51. NCBI lineage: Bacteria > Bacillati > Bacillota > Negativicutes > Veillonellales > Veillonellaceae > Veillonella > Veillonella sp. 20925_1_51. Next base: position 1,525 of record NZ_JAPVXT010000016.1, on the reverse strand, counting down.
GGCATGTATCAACACATACACCCATGTATTCTTTTAATTTCACACCATCGATGATGCGTGCAATTTCTTCAAAGCGAGAACCAATTTCTGTGCCCTTACCTGCCATGACTTCTAAGAGAACTGTTGTTTTCATGCCAGGGAATAAGATTTCATTCAAACATTCCACGATATATTCGATGCCTTGATCTACACCTTGCTTTACATGGCTACCAGGGTGAAAGTTATACATTTGGCCTGGTAAATATTCCATACGCTCTAGATCTTCTGTCATGGCTTGTTTTGCAAAAGCACGCAAATCTTCTTTTGCTGCACATGGATTATACGTGTAAGGTGCATGAGCCAATAAGGTACCAAAGTTATGTTCTTTCATATACACACTCAAGCTATTCATATCCTCTACATCGAGGGCACGCATACTACCACCACGAGGATTCCGTGTAAAATATTGGAATGTATTGCCCCCAATTTTTGTAGCTTCCTTCCCCATGTTTAAATAACCTTTGCTAATTGATAAATGACTGCCGATGACAAACATAATACTCCTTTATATTTATATAATTCTAAAATTCTAAAATACTCAATTCTAATATCTATTCTATTACGCTTACATCTATTCCAAAAGTCTAATGAATAGAAGACATATATAACTAATATAACCCCTACCGTGAAGGAGCCCTTCGCGACAGGGGTTATGTATTAATGACTTTCTTTTTTAGCACACTCAGGGCATACACCTTCAAAGGTAATATGTTGACCTGTGATTTGATACTCGCTACCTTGATCAGCAATTGTTTTGATAGCTTGTAAATCAATGCCCATCATATCCTCTACCTTGTTGCAACGGATGCAACGGATATGGGAATGAGCTTGTGTGTCCCAATCGTAATGAGCGCGCTCATCACCTACTTCTAAAATTTTTACAAGACCGATTTTTTCAAAAATCTCCATCGTCTTGTACACGGTTGCCAAGCTCATGCTTGGATGTTCAGGGCGCAACGTATGATACAACATTTCTGCTGTTGGATGATCATGATGACCACGCAAGGCATCATAAATCGCAATACGTTGTGGGGTTACTTTGAACCCTTGGCTACGCAGAATTTGTGCGATATCCATAATACTCTACTCTACCTTTCTCCACTTGGAAATCTATAAGGCATCGACCATTATCGGCCATTCACAAGAAATAATTATTATCTATTATATCAGAATTCTCAACACTTATCAAGATAGATAGTATTAACTATTAAGTAATCATAACCACCCGTAGAACGGGTGGTTTGCTCTGACCCTATAAGGGTCTTTCTCTAGTGGTGGCCCTCTAAAGAGGGCATTGAATGATCTGACAACCACTCTATTACCACTGGCTGCCCCCTACTCGGGGGCTTCTATTTTGCCTATTTTACTGGCTCACCCGTAAACGGGTCGGTGTATTCTTTAAAGTTTAATGTATCTTGCGCTATATCCTCTTGTAGTTGATTGCGAATATACTCTTTTATCGCTCCTTCATATCGTCCTACCGTAT
>NZ_JAPVXT010000015.1:0-10469 GCF_041431445.1 Veillonella sp. 20925_1_51 | reverse complement strand
TAAATAAAAAACGTATCTCTTCATAAAGAGATACGTTTTTTATTTATCACATGTCTTATTATATATAGTTCTTTATTACCTTAATAACTATACCATAAATAATTTAAAAGAGTTTCAACCTGATTCTTTACAAACTTAAGTCAATAATATCAACTCTATTATAGTGCAAAGGATATAAGCAATGATAAACTTAACCTTTTGTTTGCGCGCTCTATCATCATCAGAAATCTTAAGTCTATTTTCTAGGAAGCGCTTATCCCGGATTTGCAACAATAAACGTTTAATACGTTCTTGACCTTCAGCGGCATTACACTCGCCGCTATCAGAGGTCAAGGTAGCTTGCTGCATGAAGATGCGCCGATGGAGCTTGCGCATTTGAATCTTGATATTGTTATGAACAAACGCACTTTGCCACTGTTTTCTAGAGTCAAAATACATATATAAATATCGTGGTGTATTCATTAGTAGTAAAGAAAGAATAAAAATCCCCAAAGATATTAAGAAATATGTAGAGAATGAAAACTCTAGTGTTTCAGTTGGTAAGTAATGATGCGCAAAGATAAAGGTAAGCCATACACCGATCGGCATCAAGAGCACTGCCGCAATATCAATGGATCGAAGCCAACTAGTACGAATTGGAACATCTGGCACCGTAAATGTATCTACTGGATCATGAAATGCATAATAATCTATTTGCAATACCGATTGACTAGTTTGAGGATTAGCTAAAAGTACAGGGCCTACACTCCCTATGGAGCGTTCTGGCAAAGGTATAAACTTTTTAAGTTGCGTATTGGGTATTAAATCAAAGCGAATAATACCTTTTTTTTCAAAGCGTACGGTAGATCCCTTTTCGCCTAATGCAATAGGATTAAAAAAGATGCCAAAAAGACTAAGGAACCAGTTACCTAGTAAGTGTAAGATGGAATTTAAAATAAATCCACCCGTATCTAAATTCTCTGTATCGAGCCGAATTGCAAAGGATGATGAGTAATCATCAAACCATAAGTCTTCTAAAGTAAATTCAGCGGTAATCACATTCCCCCATTTAGTAATAATAGATAGGAATATTTGATTATTTGGTTCAAACTCAAAAGTTATAGAATAAAAGAACTTATGATTCCGAAGAGCAGCACGCAACATGCGATTAACCACGTCTTCTTCTATAGATAACAAACGATGATCAAATAAATCTTGTTCTAAAGGTACTTGTTGAACAGGGCTTACCTTTTTCACCGTCGTATCACTATCAGATAATGCTTCATCCACCAATGCTCGTAATTTGGTGAAGATTTTAGTCATAATCCCTCCAAGGGTAAAAAACAGCTTTTGATATACAAATTATACCATATATTGCATGATTTATCGATAAAAGACTACTACATATACTATTAAATATAGGTATACATAAAGCCCCTTTTACATAGTAAAAGGGGCTTTATTACTGCAGTTTAACATTCAGACTATTATAATTTAGTATTTATAATAGATAGTTTAATTGATATTTATTTTTATTGAATACTTGCCATGGATAGATAACAATATTCATAGAAGTGACCACGAAGGGCAATTAATTCTTCGTAAGTTCCATCTTCTATAATTTGACCTTTATCCATAAATAAGATACGGTCCATATGCTCTAATCCTTCTAACTGATGTGTAATATATAAGCATGTTTTATCCTGTACATATTCCATCAAATCACGATGCAGAGCCTTCCTCGTTACTTGGTCTAAACCTTCTAATGGTTCATCTAACAAAACAACTTGAGGTTTTCGCAAGAATAGTCGAGCTAAAGCAACCCGTTGTCGTTCGCCACCACTTAGACCATGACCACCACTACCAACAATCGTATGAATACCATCTGGCAAGCGTTCCACTACAGAGCGCAACGAAGCACGATCAATAGCATACTCTAAATCAGCTTCTGAGGCATCCGGTCTTGCTAGTCGAATATTATCTTCAAAGGACGCATGGAAAATATAAGTATCTTGCGTTATCGTGCCTAAAGCATTACGCCATGTATCGATAGAAATATCCTTTAACTCTACATCACCAACATGGATTGAGCCACTGTAGTCATATAATCGCTCAAGCATATTAAACAATGTAGTCTTACCAGATCCACTAGCGCCAACAATAGCAATCGATTGACCTTGTTTAATGTCTAATCTAAGATGTTCATAAATACGACGATGTGCATCATAACCAAAGGATACATCAGAAAATGTAATCTCTCGATTAGCATTAAATGGTTTTGGTGCGTTTGGTTCTACTACTGGAATTGGCTCATGTGCAAGTGCTGTGAGACGACTCGTAGCCACTTTACTTTCAGCACCATGATGAACGGCAGCGATCATAGGTTGTAAGGCCTCAAACCAAGCTTGTGTACCAATAGCAGCAACTGCTACCATAACACTGGCCCAAGCTCCGGTCAACGCATTGGCTGCCAATATGGCTACAATGACAACTGTAATTTGGACTCCACCTAGGAACAGCGTATTGCCTAAGTTCATACCTCGCTCGATAATACCTTTATTAGCATCCACAGTACTCATCATATGTTGAATACGATCGTATACTAACTGTTCATTGCCGTAGCTAATGACATCCTCCAAGCTATCCATGGTATCACTTAATAAGGATTTATATTCCCCTTGTTGAGGTCCAATCGCCGTCAACGATTGTTTGTTATGAGCATATACAACTAAAGGCAAAACTAGACCTAATATAAAGGCTGCTAAAACTATAGGCGCAACCAAACTATTATCAATCGTAGACACACCATAGGCAACTAAAATAGTTAAAGCAATGGCTGCTGCAGGCGGAATCAACGTACGCAAGTAGAAAAATTGTAGTACCTCTATATCCCCCATAATGCGGCCTAGCATATCCCCTGCACCAAAACGTTTAAGAATAGCCGGCGCCAATGGTTCTAAATGAGCATAAAACCATACACGCAAACCATACAGACCTTGGAACGCCATACGATGAGATGTATACCGTTCAAAATAACGACATACAGCACGACTAACACCAAAGAAGCGGACGCCCACAATAGCAAGGCTCAAATAAGTAAGTCCCGGTTGCAATGCAGCTGATGCCAATAACCACGCAGATACAGTTAATAAGCCCACATTCATAAATACCGTTAAGAATGTAAAAATCAAAGCTAATACTAACGACCACTTTGCAGGGCTCAGCACAGTAAATAATAATTTCCATCCTTGTATGCCCAGCTTAAAAGTTGAAACCTCAGGAGTCTGTATTGTATCTTTCCCCAATACGTAAGCATCTTGATTATCTACCCGAATTAAATTATCAATTTCTTCTCTATGTTCTAAGCTAAATGACTTTTCTGTTTTTAATTGTTCTTCAATAGTTGAAGAAAATTCACCTAAACCAGAGGTAACAAGGTCCTTAAAATAACCATCTACTGCGAGAAGCGTCGCATAAGAACCTTGTTGAATAATACGTCCATGTTTCAAAACGTATAGTGTAGATGCCCAATGCATCGTTTGTAGACGATGACCAATGATAATGACGATTTTATTATCCATCAAACGTTTGATAGCACTGCTGATAATAGCTTCTGTTTTTACATCAAGATGTGCCGTCACCTCATCGAGAATTAACACTTGTCCCTTTCGCAAAAATGCACGTACTAAGGCAACCCGTTGACGTTCGCCACCACTTAGACCTAAACCACCTTCTCCGATGACCGCATCAAGACCGTCAGCATGACGACTGATGACATCTAAGAGTTGAACCTCTTTACAAGCATCAAGAATTTCTTTATCACTTACATCCATGCCAAAGGATAGAACCTCACGCAAGGTGCCTTTCATAATGTGTGGATGTTGAGATACATAGGTAATTTGTTGGCGCCACCACTCAATATCGATGTCACATAGATCAAGACCATCTATAGTAACACTGCCTTTAGGAGCAGTCAAAAATCCCCCAATAATATGGGCAATTGTAGATTTCCCTGCCCCACTTTCACCAACAAGCATGATCGGAAAATTACGTTTAGCCACTAATGAAATATGTTGTACACCATTTTCGCTATCTTCATAGGTAAACGTTAAATCCTTAATTTCAATTGCTTGTACCTTACCTTTAAGTTGAGATTGACCACCTATAGGCAGCGATGGCTGGCGATTCATAAACTCTTCGTATTTTAAAATCGAGGTCTTACCTGCCATACCCGTATGGAATGCAGCCCCCAATTGTCTAAATGGCGTATAGAACTCTGGCGCTAATAGCAAAATAAAGAAAGCTGAAAAGAATGAGATTTCACCATCCAATAATGTTAAGCCCAGGTATACCGCAATCAATGCTGTACTAATAGTACTTACGAGCTCAAGAACTAGAGCAGATAAAAACGCCACACGCAATACTCGTAATGTAGAGTCTTTAAACTCCTCAGATAAACGACCAATAACCTTAATTTGATCCTTTGCACGACCAAAAAGTTTTAATGTTGTAATACCTTGCAATACATCAAGAAAATGACCAGATAAGAAACTCATACGCTCCCACTGTTCTTTATTAAGACGATCCGCTTGCTTACCAATTAAGATCATAAAGAATGGAATTAATGGTACGGTGATAATTAGAATGATACCAATAATAGGTAATGTATCTACAATAGCAATACCCATAATAAGAGGAATCATAATAGCATATAGAATTTGAGGAATATAACGAGCTACATAAGCATCTACTTGCTCTAATCCATCAGTAAGCATATGTATCACATCGCCATGGCGTTCCTTATGTTGCACACCAAGTTTAAACATATGCTCTAAGGCCCGTTCTCTAAAGGTTGCTTTTACTGCACTACCTAATCGATTTGCTACAGATTCTTGTATATAATGTGCTAGCAATCTTACAATAATAGCAATTCCTAAATAGATAATAGAATACCTTTCATCATGTAAGGTATTCTCTGAAAATATAAAATTATTAATTAAGGTTCCAAAGAACCAAGCTTGCCCAACAATGGACAGACTTTCTACTAAGCAGGTTAATCCCAGTAGTAAAAGCTGACCTTTATGTTCTAGCAGCGCTTTAAAAGCGGTACGCTGTATCATATTATCCTCTACGGTAAAACTACTAAAAATATAAACTCAAATTGATTAGATTTCCTCTATCTAAGTCGTACTCAGATTAAGCTAAACTATAATCTAATTGAGTCCAAATGAATCTAAATTTATCAATATTATTCATCTTACCACAAAAAAGAGGCGTGCCGCTACGGCACGCCTCACATTGAGACCTAAATTTTACAACTCACCAGAGTTATAAAGCTATTCTATTAATAGTGTAAGTCTTTTTCTGTTACACGATGACGGAATGTCCAGTATACCCAGCTTTGGTAAACCAAGATAATTGGCACAAATACAAAGGCTACACAAGTCATCAAAGTCAATGTGTAAGTAGAGTTACCTGCATTTGCAATAGTCAAGCTCCAATCAGGATTCAAAGAGGAAACCATGATGCGAGGGAATAAACCAGCAAAGTAAGCAGCCGTTACAGAAATAACGGTTAAGGAGCTAAATACAAAGCCCCATTTTGTATTACGAGTACGTGCAGCCCCCCAAGAAATGAGGAAGAACACGATTGCCAACGCAAAGCAAACAATTGCTAATACAGAGTTGAACAAATCTGTAAATACATAAGTTGCACCTACCAATGCTAATGCACCGATAGCTGTAGGAACACCTACCACCAAGGAAGCTGCACGAGCGCGTTCAGAAACAGCACCAGCAGTTTTGATAGAAGTGAATAAGCCACCATGGTATGTGAATACCAAGATAAATGCAATGCCACAAAGTACTGTGTATGGGCTTAACAAATCAAAGAATGTGCCTACATATGTCATGCTTGCATCAATTGGAGTACCTTGAATCAAGTTACCAACTGTAACACCCCACAACAATGCAGGAATCAAGGAACCAAAGAAGATGCAGTAGTCAAAAGTTTTACGCCATAACAAGTTAGGGCTCTTGGAGCGGAATTCAAAAGATACACCACGGATAATAAGAGCCGCAAGCATTAAGAATAACGCTAAATAGAAACCACTAAACAACGTAGCATATACATGAGGGAAGGATGCGAATAATGCACCACCTGCAGTGATCATCCATACCTCGTTACCATCCCAAACAGGACCCAAGGCATTAATCATTTGACGACGTTCAACGTCAGTTTTACCGATGAATGGTAATAAAATACCAGTACCATAGTCAAAACCTTCTAATAAGAAGAAGCCAGCGAATAGTACAGTAATTAAAATAAACCATACCACTTCAAGGTTATTAAAAATTAATTCCATAATCTCGCCTCCTCTTTTTCAACTACATCGTGAGATGGGTTACCATCTGGACCTTTTTTGATGTGTTCTACAGCAAGGTAGATAGCCGCAATAGCTGCTACGATATACACAAGTGTAAAGCCGATGATTGTAGTCATAATTTCTGGAGCTGTAACGGATTTAGAAGCGCCGTCTGCAGTTAATTGCAAGCCATATACAAGCCATGGTTGACGACCAGCTTCTGCTACAAACCAACCTGTGGAATGAGCAATGAATGGTAATGGCAGTGTCCAGAACATAATTTTTAAGAATGTGCGATTGCCAACTAATTTATCTTTTGCATTAAGGATAAGACCTACGAATGCAACAAGCAACATAATGGAACCAGCTGCAACCATGACACGGAATGTCCAGAAGATTGCTGGAACATCTGGAATATAGTTACCAGGACCATATTGAGCCTCGGATTTAGCTTGAAGATCTTTGATACCTTCTACTTTACCAGAAGTAAAGGAGTTTTGAGTTAAGAAGGACAAACCACCAGGGATTTCAAGTGCACCCGTATTCTTTTGAGCTTTAGTATCAATGTTAGCTACCAAAGAGAATGGAGCAGGATCTTGTGTTTCCCACAATGCTTCCATAGCAGCCATTTTCATAGGTTGTACTTTTGTAATGTATTGACCTTGATGATGACCTGCCAAAGCGCCTAAAGTACCGAATACAAGAGCAATAACCATGCCCCATTTAGCGGAACGACGGTAGAAGTCTGTCGCATTGTTGCGCAATAAGTGCCAAGCACTGATGGCCATGATAATTACGCCTGCTGTTAATAAACCATTTAACACGATATGGAAGAATTGGCCTGGTACATAACCATTTTGAACAATTGTTAAGAAATTATCCATTTCTGCACGGCCATTGCGGATTACATAACCTACAGGATGTTGCATGAAGGAGTTTGCTACGAGAATCCAGAATGCGGATAGGTTTGTACCTAATGCCACCAACGTAGCTACAACGGCATGAACAGTTTTATTCAAGCGGTCCCAACCGAAGATCCATACACCCATAAATGTAGATTCCAAGAAAAATGCCATTAATGCTTCAAGGGCCAATGGAGCGCCGAAAATGTCACCCATAAAACGAGAATATTCTGCCCAGTTCATACCGAAATGGAATTCCTGAACAATACCAGTTACCACACCCATAGCAAAGTTAATTAGGAACAATTTGCCCCAGAATTTTGCCATTTTTTTGTATACTTCTTTACCAGTAGACACATATGTCCACTCCAAGATAGCTACAGTCACTGTCATGCCTAGTGTGAACGGCACGAACAACCAGTGATAGATAGATGTTAGCGCAAATTGTAATCGAGCTAAATCTACAGCTTCAAACATGTGTTTTCCTCCTTAGAATAAAATACCTACATCACTTGATGAGCTTTCACTAAAAACCTTGTATCATTGCGCTTGTGAATATGGCAACGCTTCAGACTCAATCAACTGTTCACGTTGGGCAAGAGTTTTAAAGTTAACCATCTCCAACTGATTGATTAATTGGTCCTGAATTGTTCCCATCGCTTCATTGATAGCACAATGTCCCATACAAGACTTAGAGCAAGAACCTACATCATATAAACACCGTTGTAAATACGCATCCCCTTCTACCGCTCTAATTACATCGAGCAATGAAATCTCTTGAGGGTCTCGATTGAGGGCAAACCCACCATCTACACCACGAAAGGATTTCATAATCCCAGCTGCAATGAGACTACGCATAATCTTGAGCAAAAATCGTTCTGGAATCAATTCTTGCTCAGCCAATACAGAACCCGTTAGCTTCGTTCCCGAAGGTAAGAGCGCCATATGTAAGACCATGCGAAATGCATAATCCGTGGCCTGATTTAACTTCATAAGGTCTCCTTTCTCGTGCACTCGGACAAACGTATTACTAAATCTAGTATAATCGAAATAAAACAATACTGCAATGGTATTGTTTTATATATTGAGAATTAGCATATATAAATTTTAAGCCTATAAATTAGATTATACCTGAATATTTTTATATCCATAAAATCACTTTTTGATTTATATTATCAAAAAAGACTGCCCACGTATGAGCAGTCTTAATTTATTATTTTGTAATTTCACGAACAAGATGTGCCATTTCAGGAATGATGAGTTTACCCATTGCCAAAGTAACAGCACCTACAGAGCCAGGAACAGAGAACATTAACGTATTATTGTTCACCCCTGCTTCTGCACGAGAAGCCATTGCCTTAGTCCCAATATCTTCTGTATAGGACAAATATCTAAATATTTCCCCGAAACCAGGGATATGTTTCTCATAGAGACTATTGGCTGCTTCAATTGTTACATCACGCTTAGCAATTCCCGTACCACCTGTAGAGATGATAACATCAATAGATTCATCATTACACCATGGGATCATTGCATTTCTGATTTCATTGTAATCATCAATGACAATTTTACGATCTGCCACAATATGGTCTGCTTGTTCTAAAAATTCTTGTACTTTATTACCGCCTTTATCAGTTTCAAAGGTACGCGTATCAGAAACTGTTAAAATAGCAACACGCAAAGGTCTTGCTAATACTTCGTAAGACATAGTTCCTCCTAGAATAACGGAATAATAGATGCTAATGTAGGCCATCCATTATCACGTAAAAAATCACGTAATGACCATGTATAGTGAATAAATGGTGCACAATGTAGGCGTAACCAAAACGATAAGTACGGTGTGTCACCTTGGAATATAGCCAATCGATTTAAGGCATATAAATTATCGCCTGGCTGTACTGTACCTGGTTGTACTGTGAAAGCCATTTTGTAACCAGATTGTTTAGTTACATATTGAACGAGCATATCGTTAAACCCACCAGGATATGCTAGATACTCAATAGGCTCACCCAAAATCCCCTCCAAAGAAGTCTTCCCTCCAAGAAGAGCATCCGGTAATTCGGTAGGGTCAATTTTTGTTAAGATTTTATGATGATTTGTATGGCCTTGAATATCAAATCCACCCGCTTCCATTTGGTGCATTTGTTCTGTAGAAACAAAACCAGGCGTATTAGCTGCATCACTAATCATAAACAAGGTAGCCTTCATGTTGTATTCCTTTAAAATAGGCAATACATTTTTATAGTTATCTACATAGCCATCATCAAAGGTGATGACAATTGGCTTATTTGGTAATTCAGTACCATTTTCCAAATAATCATATAATTGAGCCAACGTAATCGTGTTATACCCCTGATTATGTATATATTCCATCTGTTCTCTAAACTGATCAACATGAAGCGTCAAAGCAGAATGCTTTTCATCATTCACTTGATGATAGTTTAGTACAGGGACACCATAAATCTTATAATCAGTAGACAGTCCCCACATAACGCCAAAAGAGATAGCTAAAATTGCAATACATATTGCGAGAAAACATAATATTTTTTTAATACAGCTCTTGCCATATTTATACATATAAACTAATCACTCCAATCCACTTAAGCATATAATGAGAATATCATACTTACTTTGTATTATCAAGAAAATCCCGTTCAAGAAATATTTTCTTATATATAAAGTATAAGTTATATATACATTTAACTTTACACACAAAAAAAGACACACCCTCAGGTGTGCCTTTAAGCAATCAGCGGCTTCCTATCACACTCGCCCATGGCAGTATTCAATACATTCTTTTTTTATGTACGGCACACTATTTTGGGCTTCGTCGAAGGTGATGTGTGGGCCCCATGCGTCGCTACGCTCCTCTGTGGCCTCACACCCTACCCTTCCCACGCCGTCCCATAGATTACTATCCATAGATAATACTTGTACAACCTTGGCTGGAGACGGCTCTAGCAGGAATTAGAATGTGCTCGTTAGAGCACAAAAATAGAGGGCCAACCCTTTAGGGTTGACCCTCTATTTTATGCTTAATCAGCAGCTTCCTATCCTCCCAGGCCGTCTCCAGCCAAGTACTTTCGGCGTTTATGAGCTTAACTACTGTGTTCGAGATGGGAACAGGTGGATCCTCATAGCCATCGCCACTGAATCTGTCAGAGTTTGTACTCTGAAAACCACATAGAAGTTATATATATATTTGTTGCACATTTCTGCTTAAT
>NZ_JAPVXT010000014.1:0-22106 GCF_041431445.1 Veillonella sp. 20925_1_51 | reverse complement strand
TGTGATACCGCGTTCACGTTCTTCTGGAGCTTTATCGATCATGCTGTAATCTTGGAAATCAGCTTGGCCTTTTTCAGCCAATACTTTAGTGATTGCAGCAGTCAAAGTAGTTTTACCATGGTCAACATGACCGATTGTACCGATGTTAACATGCGGTTTCGTACGTTCAAATTTTTCTTTAGCCATTTTAAATTATCCTCCGAGGAAAATAGTAATTCTATTAATCTAATGTAAGATTAACCGTTTTTCTTTGCTTGAATTTCTTCAGCAATTTTCTTAGGAACTTCTTCGTAATGATCGAATGTCATGGAGTAGTTACCGCGACCTTGAGTTTTGGAACGAAGGTCAGTTGCGTAACCGAACATTTCGCTCAATGGAACATATGCTTTGATATGTTGGTTACCATTACGAGCTTCCATGCCGTCCATGCGACCACGACGGGAGTTCAAGTCACCGATAACGTCGCCCATGTATTCTTCAGGAACGTCTACTTCTACGGACATATATGGTTCAAGCAATGCAGGATCTGCTTTGCGAGCACCTTCTTTAAAGCCCATGGAACCAGCGATTTTGAAGGCCATTTCGTTGGAGTCAACGTCATGGTAGGAGCCGTCAAATACGATAACTTTGATGTCAACCATTGGATAACCAGCGATAACACCGGATTCCATAGCTTCTTTAACACCATTTTCAACAGGTCCGATGTATTCACGAGGAATTGCACCACCTACGACCTTATTTTCAAATTCGAAGCCAGCACCTGGTTCTTGAGGAATTAATTCCAACCAGCAGTGACCATATTGACCACGACCACCAGATTGACGAACGAATTTACCTTCAGATTTAACAGCTTTACGGATAGTTTCGCGATAAGCTACTTGAGGTTTACCTACGTTACATTCTACTTTGAATTCACGGTTCATACGGTCAACGATGATATCCAAGTGAAGTTCGCCCATACCGGAGATAATAGTTTGACCTGTTTCTTCATCAGTACGAACTTTGAAAGTAGGATCTTCTTCTGCCAAACGAGCAAGAGCTGTACCCATTTTTTCTTGGTCAGCTTTTGTTTTAGGTTCAACAGCAACGGAGATAACTGGTTCAGGGAATTCCATGGATTCAAGAATTACAGGATTCTTTTCATCACAAAGAGTATCACCAGTAGTAGTATCTTTCAAGCCTACAGCTGCAGCGATGTCGCCAGCGTAAACCATGTCGATTTCTTTACGAGTGTTAGCGTGCATTTGAAGAATACGGCCGATACGTTCTTTCTTACCTTTTGTGGAGTTGAAAACGTAGGAACCGGATTCCAATGTACCGGAGTACACACGGAAGAACGCTAATTTACCAACATAAGGGTCAGCCATGATTTTGAATGCCAATGCGGAGAATGGTTCATCATCGGAAGAAGGACGAGTAGTTTCTTCTTCAGTACCAGGAACGACACCTTTAATAGCTGGAATGTCGATAGGAGCTGGCATGTAATCTACAACAGCATCCAATAACATTTGTACACCTTTGTTTTTGTAGGAAGAACCACAAAGAACTGGGAACAATTGGTTAGCAATAACTGCTTTACGCAATGCTGTTTTCAATTCTTCAATGGAGATTTCTTCACCTTCCAAATATTTCATCATAATATCGTCATCAGTTTCAGCGATAGCATCGATCATCATTTCGCGACGAGCTTCAGCTACTTCTTGATATTCTGCTGGGATATCAGTGATTTCATATTCTTTACCGTCATCGGATTTGTAAATTTCCGCTTTCATAGTCATCAAATCGATGATGCCTTCGAAAGTATCTTCAGCGCCGATTGGCACTTGAATAGCTACGGAATTTGCACCCAAACGGGATTTCATCATATCAACTACGTTGAAGAAGTCAGCACCTACAGTATCCATCTTATTTACATAAGCGATACGAGGTACGCCGTAGTTAGAAGCTTGACGCCATACTGTTTCGGATTGTGGTTCAACGCCGCCTTTAGCACTGAATACCGCAACAGAACCGTCAAGTACACGTAGAGAACGTTCTACTTCTACAGTAAAGTCAACGTGACCAGGAGTATCGATGATGTTGATACGATGATCTTTCCAGTGACATGTTGTCGCAGCAGAAGTGATTGTGATACCACGTTCTTGTTCTTGCGCCATCCAGTCCATCGTAGCAGCACCTTCATGTACTTCGCCGATTTTGTGAACAATACCTGTATAGTAGAGGATACGTTCTGTAGTTGTTGTTTTACCAGCATCGATGTGAGCCATGATACCGATATTACGAGTTTTTGCTAGGGAAAACTCTCTTGCCACAGTTGTCACCTCTTATTACCAACGATAATGAGCAAATGCTTTATTAGCTTCTGCCATTTTATGAGTATCTTCTTTTTTCTTGATTGCAGCGCCTGCATTGTTGAAAGCGTCCATCAATTCGCCTGCTAAGCGTTCTTTCATAGTGCGTTCACCACGAAGACGAGCATAGTTTACAACCCAGCGAATACCGAGTGTTTGACGGCGATCAGCACGAACTTCAACTGGCACTTGGTAGTTCGCACCACCGATACGGCGAGCACGTACTTCAAGTACAGGCATAACATTTTTCAATGCTTGATCAAAAACTTCCATTGGGTCTTGACCCATTTTGGAACGAATAATTTCGAATGCATCATATACGATAGTTTCAGCAATGCCTTTTTTGCCATCGTACATAACTTTGTTAATGAAACGTGTTACTAATTTGCTGTTGTACACCGGATCTGGAAGTACATCACGTTTCGGAACAGGGCCTTTTCTTGGCATGTTCAATTCCTCCTTTATAATGATGTGTGTTAGTTTCGTTTAATGGCTAAAATTATTTTTTAGCTTTTTTCGCGCCGTATTTGGAACGACTTTGCATACGGTTTTGTACGCCAGCTGTATCCAATGCACCACGAACGATGTGATAACGCACACCTGGAAGGTCTTTTACACGACCGCCTCTGATAAGTACAACACTGTGTTCTTGTAAATTGTGACCAATGCCTGGGATGTAAGCAGTTACTTCAATAGCGTTTGTCAAACGTACACGGGCAACTTTACGAAGCGCGGAGTTTGGTTTCTTTGGAGTAGCTGTGTACACACGAGTACATACACCACGTTTTTGTGGAGATTCTTGAAGTGCTGGAGCTGTAGATTTTTTAGTCAAGCTCATGCGACCTTTGCGTACTAGCTGATTAATTGTTGGCATTTGGGCACCTCCTTTCCAAATTTGAGATTTATAATTGATCCGTCATAACAAAGTGTTACATCGGATATTACCAAGATTAACGTAGGATACCTACCGCTGTGGCCCGCACTTTAATGCGACACGCACGACCAAGGTCATCCATAGTGTGCTTGTCATTCACAGGTATTCCCTGTTCAGCACAAGCATTTCGTATAGGTCCAACTACACTTTCATCACTATCATGTCCTACGAACACATACTTCACAGTCCCTCGTGCAATGTTTTTCAACGTTTGCTTGGCACCGATTGTTTTGTTCATCGACTTCAGATGGGCAATGTCCATAGTAAAATTCTCCTTACGAAATTATGCTACTTAGGCATACTTGCCCCTGAGCACTATGTAAGTATACCAATTACACAATCACATGTCAAACGTTTTTCGACGCTCCACACCGCTATACAACTGCATTTTATGTGTACACGTTTCCGTGCGTTTCATAATGGCGAATCATATAACAATATATGTAATTTTTATGCAAAAACAGCTATTTTATTCTCATTTTTATACATGATTTTCATATTATTTTAACTAATCACATTTCATGTATGCATAATTGATATAACTGAAAAATAAATAGTCATTTTTTAGTTCAATTTTATTAACCATATTCAATATATCTATATTATTAAACGTATAGGTTTATTTATTCTTTCTGACAATTACATCTTAACAGAGAAATTTAGTATCTATAAAAAAGAGCGTGCCCTAAGGCACGCTCTCTTCTATTGCAATAGATTATTCTTCTACAGCAGCTTCTTCTGTAATATCGATGATTTCAGGTGTGTTTTTAACAACCTCAATCTTACGGTAACGGCTCATGCCAGTACCAGCAGGAATCAATTTACCGATGATTACATTTTCTTTTAAGCCCAATAATGGATCGATTTTACCTTTGATAGCAGCGTCGGTAAGAACACGTGTTGTTTCTTGGAAGGACGCAGCAGACAAGAAGGAATCCGTAGCCAATGCAGCTTTAGTAATACCCAACAATGTACGTTTGCCTGTAGCATTTTCACGGCCATTAAGAGTAAGACGACGGTTTTCTTCGTCAAAGGTATTAACGTCGACCATATCCCCTGGAAGCATATCTGCATCGCCAGCTGTTTCAACTTTTACTTTATGAAGCATTTGACGAACGATAACTTCGATATGTTTATCGTTAATTTCTACACCTTGAGATTTATATACTTTTTGTACTTCGTAAACGAGGTAACGTTGAGTTGCTTCAGTCCCCATTACACGCATAATGTCATGAGGGTTAATAGAACCTTCTGTCAAACGTGCGCCTAAGGATACAACATCACCGTCTTTAACGATAATGCGAGAACCGTAAGGGATGAGGTAATCAAGTTCAATACCGTCTTCACCAGTGATGAAGATTGTATTAGTACCTTTTTTACCTTCGTTAGGTACAACGCGAACTGTACCTTCATTTTCTGCGATGATAGCATTACGTTTTGGTTTACGCGCTTCGAACAATTCTTCGACACGTGGCAAACCTTGTGTAATATCGTCACCTGCGACACCACCTGTATGGAATGTACGCATTGTCAACTGAGTACCAGGTTCACCGATGGATTGCGCTGCAATAATACCTACAGCTTCACCAACTTGAACTTGACCACCTGTACCAAGGTCGCGACCATAGCACTTGCGACATACGCCATAAGGGCTGCGGCAAGTCAATACGGAACGGATTTTAACTGTTTCATAGTGTTTTACAACTTCATCAGCCAATGGTTCTGTGATTTCACCGTTAAGAGGAACGATAACTTCGCCAGTTTCTTTATTAACCAATTCTTCAGCTGCAATACGACCTACGATACGATCTTTTAATGGTTCAATAACGCCAGTACCCTCAACGATTGCCTCCACTTCGATACCGTGGATTTCGTTGTTGCGTACTTGTACTTCTTTTACATCGGAGTTAAGGATAGCTTCGATGCCTTCTTCAGTGAGACGTGTATCAGCAGGGAAGATTTCTACACCTTCGCTGTCAACGATAGCATGTACAGTGTCCTTATTCAACATATTTTGAACCATAGTTTCTTTTAATGTTGCACGGATGCTGTCATCGCTTTCACCAAGAATAATTTTTTGAACCAAGTTAGTATGGTTGATATCGCTGTCAGAACCTAAATGTACACCGCGCAATGCGATAGATGTTACACCGGATTCAGCAATATCAGCTAAACATTGTTCGTCTAAGATAGTTTCGGAAGGTACAACAAGTTCCCCTGTTTCTACATTCACAACATCTTTATCTAATACACGACCAATAAGTTTATCTTTCAACAATTCCAATGCTTGACGTGGAGATGTAGCCAAACGAGCGCGTTCACGAACGAGATCGATACCTACAACGTCACAATCGTCCTCGCGAACGATAACGTCTTGAGATACGTCAACAAGACGACGAGTCAAGTAACCGGAGTCAGCTGTACGAAGCGCTGTATCGGCCAAACCTTTACGAGCACCATGAGAGGATGTAAAGTAATCCAATACAGTCAAGCCTTCTTTAAAGTTTGCTTTGATTGGCAAGTCGATAATACGACCAGATGGATCGGCCATCAAACCACGCATACCAGCAAGCTGACGGATCTGTTGTTTGTTACCACGGGCACCAGAGATAGCCATCATGTAAACAGGGTTGAAGCCATCTTTATCGCGCGCCATATTATCCATCATGGCATCAGTAACATCTTCTGTTGCTTGAGTCCACAATTGGATAGTTTTACGGTAACGTTCTTCTTCTGTAATAAGACCACGACGATACAAGCGAGATACTTTTTCTACTTCTTGTTCCGCTGTGTCTAACAAGCCAGTTTTTACTTCTGGTACTTTAATATCTGCAATAGCTACAGTCATACCTGCGCGACGTGCGAAGGAGTAACCCAAGGATTTAATACGATCCAAGAGTTCTGCAGTCTTTTCATTGCCAAACAATTGGAAGCATTGGTCAACCAATTTACCAACTGTTTTCTTATCCATAACCTTACCTAAAGAGTAAGTGCCATCTTCACGTTTTTCATATTGCCACAATTCTGGGAATAGCGCATTGTTGAAGATCAAGCGACCTGCCGTTGTTTCTACACGGCCATGGTCAGGTAAACGGATATAAAGAATATCTTGCAAGCCAATAATATGAGATTCGTATGCAAGCATTACTTCATCATAAGTAGCAAATGTTTTTGCTTTATCACGAGTATCTTCACGTACAACTGTTAAGTAGTATGTACCCAAGATCATATCTTGAGATGGTACTGCTACTGGCTTACCGTCCTTAGTGGACAAGATATTATGGCTAGAAAGCATCAATGTACGAGCTTCCGCTTGTGCTTCTACAGACAATGGTAAGTGACATGCCATTTGGTCACCGTCAAAGTCGGCGTTGAAGGCTGTACATACTAATGGATGCAATTTGATAGCACGGCCTTCCCAAAGGATTGGTTCGAAGGCTTGGATACCAAGTCTATGCAATGTAGGGGCACGGTTCAAGAGAACTGGATGTTCTTTGATTACCTCTTCCAAGGCTTCCCATACACCAGGACCGATTCTTTCTACTTGGCGTTTAGCAGCCTTAATATTGGATGCTTGACCACGCTCTACCAAACGTTTCATAACGAAAGGTTTGAACAATTCCAATGCCATTTCTTTAGGCAAACCACATTGGTGCATTTTAAGTTCAGGACCTACTACGATAACGGAACGACCGGAGTAGTCAACACGTTTACCAAGCAAGTTTTGACGGAAACGACCTTGTTTACCTTTAAGCATATCGGACAAGGATTTTAATGGACGGTTACCAGGGCCTGTTACAGGACGACCACGGCGACCATTATCGATCAATGCGTCAACAGCTTCTTGAAGCATACGTTTTTCGTTGCGCACAATGATATCAGGAGCACCTAAATCTAACAAACGTTTCAAACGGTTATTACGGTTGATAACACGACGGTACAAATCATTGAGGTCAGATGTAGCGAAACGACCACCATCTAATTGAACCATAGGGCGCAATTCAGGTGGGATAACAGGAACAACATCCATAATCATCCATTCTGGGCGATTGCCAGATTGACGGAATGCTTCTACCACTTCTAAACGACGAACCGCACGGATTTTACGTTGACCACTTGCAGTATTCAATTCTTCGCGCAATTCAGCATTCAATGCTTCGAGATCAAGTTCTGCTAAAAGAGCTTTTACAGCCTCAGCACCCATGTCGATACATGCGAAGAGAACTTCTTCAGCAGCGCCTAATTCATAACGCTCTTCACGAGTTAGTTCTTCGTATTCTTTATCTGCTTCTGGGATTGTTGCATCATCGCGAAGAGCAGCATTATAGCGCTCTTTGCGTTGTGCTTCACGAACGATAGCTAAACGTTCGTTACGTTGAGCTACTGTTTCGATTACGACGGATTTACCACCGATAGTATAACCGTCTTCGTTAAACTGAGCTTCATATTCGCGGTATTCTTGCTCGGACAATAATTGGCGTTTTGCCAATGGAGTACCAGCTGGATCTACTACGATGTAGGAAGCAAAGTATAATACGCGTTCCAAGGAACGTGGGGATACATCAAGGATAAGGCCCATGCGGGATGGGATACCTTTAAAGTACCAAATGTGAGATACAGGAGTAGCCAATTGGATATGGCCCATACGTTCACGACGTACTTTTGCACGTGTAACCTCTACACCACATTTATCGCAGACTACGCCTTTATGGCGAATGCGTTTATATTTGCCGCAGTGACATTCCCAGTCCTTTGTTGGTCCAAAAATGCGTTCGCAGAATAGACCATCACGTTCTGGCTTCAACGTACGGTAGTTAATAGTTTCAGGTTTCTTAACTTCCCCATGAGACCAAGCTAAGATCTGCTCTGGAGAGGCTAAACCGATTCGCATGGAATCGAATTCATTTACGTCTAGCACTACTATCGCTCCCTTCCTTATAGATAGTTTTAGTCTTCATCGTTAGAGGAATCGCCCATTGGGAATGCCAATTGGCTAAGGATATCGTCTTCACCGCCGTTATCAGCTGGTGCTTCTTCCTCTACTTCTGGCTCTACTACAGTTACGTCATCAGTTTCTACTGCACTGCCATCCATAACTTCTTCAATGCCAGTTTCTACCACTTCATCTTCGTCATCAAGTTCTTTCATAACAACTTCTTCTTGATCTTCATTCAAGATTTTTACATCAAGACCAATACTTTGAAGTTCTTTGAGCAATACCTTGAAGGACTCAGGTACACCTGGTTCAGGGATATTTTCGCCTTTAACGATTTTTTCGTATGCTTTCACACGACCAACAACGTCGTCAGACTTAACAGTTAATAGCTCTTGAAGTGTATAAGCTGCGCCATATGCTTCGAGAGCCCAAACTTCCATTTCCCCGAAACGTTGACCACCGAACTGAGCTTTACCGCCCAATGGTTGTTGTGTAACAAGGGAGTACGGACCTGTGGAACGAGCATGGATTTTGTCGTCAACCAAGTGATGGAGTTTAAGCATGTATACGTAACCAACAGTTACACGGTTATCCATAGGTTCACCAGTACGACCATCGTACAATACTGTTTTACCATCATCGGAACGACCAGCAATGCCTAATGTTTCAAACACATCTTTTTCGTGCGCACCATCAAATACAGGTGTAGCAATATGAATACCTGCTACATCTGGTTTTGGCATGCCATATGTTTCATAGTCGTAACCAAGGCCTTCGAGTTCTTGACGAATTTCAACGCGTTTAGCACGAGCAGATTCAATATGGTTCAATGTAGTTTTAACTTTATTAATAGCTTCTAATTCTTCTACAAGAGCTGGATCCATTTCTGGAGCATCTTCTTCAGAGTCAAAGAATTCTACATGAAGTGCATTGTATTTAGCTTCAATAGCTTTAAGTTCTTGATAACGAGCTTCGCCGCCAAGAGCTTCAAGTTTCTTTTGCGCTGCAGATTCTACATGGCCAAGAATTTGAGATTTCAAGTCGATGATTTTTTCATCGATGTCGAAATGAGGAACTGTCACATCTTCTTTAGCTTTTGCTTCTAATTCTTCAATTTCAGCATATAAGCCGCGAATAGCGTCAATTTGTTCCCAATAAGATGCATCAGTACGAGCTTCTTTCAATACATTTTGAATGTGAAGGTCTGTAGCTTTGATTTTCATACCTAAGCCTTGAACAGCCCAACCCAAGTGAGTTTCAAGAACCTGACCGATGTTCATACGAGAAGGTACGCCCAATGGGTTCAATACGATTTGTACTGGAGTACCATCTGGAAGGAATGGCATATCTTCTTTTCTCATAACGCGAGAAACGACACCTTTGTTACCATGACGGCCCGCCATTTTATCGCCTTCGTGAATCTTACGTTTTTGAGCGATGTATACGCGAACAAGTTTATTTACCCCTGGTTGTAATTCGTCGCCGTTTTCACGAGTGAAGACTTTAACATCTACTACTTTACCAGATTCGCCATGAGGTACGCGCAAGGATGTATCGCGAACTTCACGTTCTTTGTCGCCAAAGATAGCGCGTAATAAACGTTCCTCTGGAGTAAGTTCAGTTTCACCTTTTGGTGTTGCTTTACCTACGAGGATATCGCCAGGATGTACTTCTGCACCAATGCAGATAATACCTTCTTCATCTAAGTTTTTAAGTGTGTCGTCACCAGTATTAGGCAATTCACGAGTGATTTCTTCAGCGCCTAATTTAGTGTCGCGCGCATCACATTCGTATTCTTCAATATGAATGGATGTATAGATATCTTCTTTGCAAAGTTCTTCACTAAGCAAGATCGCATCTTCGTAGTTATAACCTTCCCAAGGCATGAACGCTACAAGAACGTTATAACCTAATGCCAATTCGCCGCCATCAGTAGCAGGACCGTCAGCCAATACTTGACCTTTTACAACATGGTCGCCACGATTAACGATTGGTTTTTGGTTAAAGCATGTGGATTGGTTAGAACGAAGGAATTTATTCATACGGTATACATCAACACGACCATCGCTATCGCGAAGAACGTGGATTTCATTACCCCAGCAACGTACAACTTTACCAGCTTCACGGGCAAGTACGCAAACACCGGAGTCAGTAGCTGCTGTATATTCCATACCTGTACCAACAAGTGGAGCTTGCGCACGCAAGAGTGGTACTGCTTGACGTTGCATGTTCGCACCCATCAAGGCACGGTTAGCATCGTCATTTTCAAGGAATGGAATCATAGCTGTACCAATGGATACAACTTCTTTTGGACTAACGTCCATGTAGTCAACCTTATCAGGTGTAACTTCTAGTACATCATGACCACGACGACAAGCTACGTGTTCATTAGTAAAGTAACCTTCAGCATCGATTGGAGAGTTCGCTTGGGCAATTGTCATGCCTTCTTCTTCATCAGCTGTCATATATACAACGGAATCAGATACACGAACCTTGATAACTTTGTCTGCATCTTCACCTGTACCATAGATTTTTTCAACCTTACGGTATGGAGCTTCAATGAAACCAAATTCATTTACTTTCGCATAGTTAGACAAGGAGTTGATCAAACCGATGTTTGGACCTTCTGGAGTTTCGATTGGACACATGCGGCCATAGTGAGAGTGATGCACGTCACGAACTTCGAAGCCTGCACGCTCACGAGATAAACCACCAGGGCCAAGGGCAGATAGACGACGTTTGTGAGTCAATTCTGCTAATGGGTTTGTTTGGTCCATGAACTGAGACAATTGGGAAGAACCAAAGAATTCTTTGATTGCTGCCACTACAGGACGAATATTAATCAACGCTTGAGGCGTGATAGATTCGATTTCTTGAATTGTCATACGTTCACGAACAACACGTTCCATACGAGTTAAACCAATACGGAATTGGTTTTGCAACAATTCACCTACGCAACGAAGACGACGGTTACCCAAATGGTCGATATCATCTGTATGACCTGCACCATCCATAAGGTTGAGCAAGTAAGAGATGTTAGCGATCATATCTTCGCGAGTTACTGTACGGTGATCGAATGGCAAGTTGCAGTTATTACAGATAACTTTGGACTCTACACCATCGTTATTTACGATGTAGAATTCAGCGAAACCTTCGCCATCGAATACATGGCTATTAGCAACGATATCAAGTTGTTCTTCCCCAACTTGTACACCTGCATCAAGGATAATTTCGCCAGTCTCTGGATCTACGATAGGTTGTGCCAATGTTTGACCCAACATACGTTGACGCCAGCCAAGTTTTTTGTTCAATTTGTAACGACCAACGCGCGCCAAGTCATAACGACGTGCATCGAAGAACAAGTTATCGAACAAGTTACGAGCGGACTCTACAGTAGGAGGCTCGCCTGGACGTAATTTTTTATAGATTTCAACCAATGCTTCATCAGCAGATTGAGTTGTATCTTTTTCTAATGTACGAACGATGCGTTCATCATATACTGGTAAACCATCTTCATCAGTTTTACCATTCCAGAAGAGGTCAAGGATGCTTTCATTAGTATCCCAACCTAATGCACGTACCAATACAGTAGCTGGTAATTTACGGTTACGGTCAATACGAACAGCAACAACTTCGCTTGCATCAGTTTCAAGCTCAATCCATGCGCCACGGTTAGGAATAACTGTGGAATCGTACAAACGGTTACCCATTGTATCGATTTCTTTATTGTAGTAAACGCCTGGAGAACGTACCAATTGGGATACGATAACACGTTCTGCACCATTGATGATGAAAGTACCTGTATCAGTCATCAATGGGAAATCGCCCATGAATACTTCTTGTTCTTTAATGTCCATATTTTCTGGATCATTATTTACCAAGCGAACATTTACACGAAGTGGTGCTGCATAAGTAGCATCACGGTTTTTACATTCATTAATATCATACTTAGGTTCACCTAAGCTGAAACCTTCGAAAGAAAGTACTAGATTACCTGAATTGTCTTTAATCGGAGAAATATCGTTGAAAATATTTTGTAAACCACTCTCCAAGAACCACTCATACGATTTACGCTGAATGTCCAATAAATGCGGCATCTTGATAACTTCGTTAATTTTAGCGTACGTATAACGAGTTCGTTTGCCTACCTGTTCAGGTTTGAACATATTTGCTTTCACCCCTATCAAAACACACTGGTCTACCATTTTCTATAACGGCACGGAAAAGACATCTTACAGGTCTCAGTTTTCCTGCTCGGATAACGTCAAATAAAGCAAGGCCCATTTCATTTTTAAAAATAACCTTGCTTTCCATTAACCAAGCACAACCTTGGAAGAAAACCTCATCACTATTCAAGTTATAGTTTTTATATCCAAAAGCAGGAAACGCTACTTTTGCAATATATAATTCTATCAGTATTAAAAAAGACTGTCAACCAAAAGGGTTGACAGTCTTTCATTTTCATGCTTTATTCATGTATTAAAACAACTGACTATGTTAGTTGCCTTTTTGTTTTAAAAGATTAGCACCAGCAATACCAGGACGAGTCATTTCTTTAGGAGAAAGGATATGATTGATTTCATCTTCAGTCAATAAACCTTTTTCCAAGATGATATCACGGATAGCACGACCAGTAGTATACGCTTCTTTCGCAAGAGAAGATGCTGTTTCATAGCCAAGATGTGGCAACAATGCTGTTACGATACCAACGGAACGATTCAACCAGTATTCGCATTGTTCACGATCCACTTCAAGATCCACGAGTAATTTATCAACGAATGTATTTACGCCGTTTTTGAGGTAGCAAAGATTATTGAACAAATTGTAAGCCAATACAGGTTCCATTACGTTCAATTCGAATTGACCATTTTCTACAGCCAATGTAATGGTTAAGTCATTACCGATAACTTGGTAACATACTTGGTTCAATACTTCGGCGATAACAGGATTAACCTTGCCTGGCATGATGGAAGAACCAGGTTGGCGAGCAGGCAATTTTAATTCCCCAATACCACAACGAGGACCGGATGCCATCAAGCGGAAGTCGTTAGCCATTTTAATCAATACAAGAGCTGTTACTTTCAAACCACTGGAGATATCTGCAAAGATATCTGTATTGTTTGTAGCATCAATTAAGTTTTCCGCAGTGTAGAATGGTTCGCCTACTACTTCACTAAGTTCGTATGCTACATCATGAATATAATTAGGTTCCGCATTAAGACCTGTACCAACTGCAGTAGCACCCATGTTAATTACATGTGCACCTTCAACGGCAGATTTAATACGTTTAATACCGCGGCGAACACCGGATGCATAAGCACCCATTTCTTGACCTAATGTAATTGGCACCGCATCTTGTAAGTGAGTACGCCCCATCTTCAAAATTTCGCTATATTCATCAGCCTTTTTCTCAAGCTCGTCAACAAGGCGTTGTAATGCTTCAAGTAAAGGTTTAGATTTTAAGATCGCACATACCTTGATAGCTGTTGGGAAAGCATCATTTGTAGATTGTGCCATATTACAATGGTTGTTAGGGCTTACAATATCATAACTTCCTTTTGGATGACCTAAAATTTCACATGCCCGGTTAGCCAATACTTCGTTCATATTCATATTTACAGAAGTACCTGCACCACCTTGAATTGGATCAACAGGGAATTGGTCAGCAAATTGACCTTCAATTACTTCGTCCGCAGCTTGTACAATAGCTTTACCAATAGATACATTTAAGCGACCAGTTTTCATATTTGCTAAAGCAGATGCTTTTTTTACCATTGCCAAGGCTTTGATAAAATCTTGGTCCAAGTGTTTTCCTGTAATATGGAAGTTTTCTAATGCACGAATTGTTTGTACACCGTAATATAATTCATCAGCTACTTCTAATTCACCTAAGAAATCATGTTCTTTTCTCATAATAAATCCTCTTTCTACTATTTTTATACAAAATAGTATTTCAATGAAACGGTTTTATCTTACGCGCTCATTATAGCATGTATTTTGTATACATAAAAGTCATTTCATGTATTCTGTACAAACAATATTCTATACAATATATTATTTCATAAATATTTTTTTTATAACTATTTCCATATTGATAAAAGCTTTATCTTTCATTGGTTTAATTATTACACGCCCTATAGTACAATAATATAAACTATGTAAGTAAGGAGTCACTATGATTAACAATCACATGCTGCGCATAGGTGCGCTTTTTTTATTGACCGTACTGAGTTACGGTTTCTATAATGCCTATCTACCCATAACCGATCCGGTTGAATCTAACTATGTATTATCTGCTATTACAATGTTAAAACATAACTCATGGATATCCCCCATGATATATGACCAAGTCTGGTATGATAAACCGCCCCTCACCTATTGGGCACTCATGATCAGTTATAAACTATTTGGTATATCTGACTTTACATCACGTATACCGAATACACTTATTGCTGGTGGCAGTGTAGCACTTATGTATCATCTTGTATATCGCATTAGAGAATCTAAGCATATAGCTGTTATGAGTGCACTGCTTTTATTTAGTGCCTTACAGTTTTGGTACATTTCACACGCAGTCATCACAGACGGCTTTCTCTTCTTCTTTTCACTAGCTATCTTTGGCTATTCTTATCTAGCCTTTGCCAAGAACGACAAATATTCTATGGTAAAAGCTTATGGAGCAGCCGCCTTAGCAGTGGTAACTAAAGGACCGGTCGGTATTGTTCTGCCTGGATTAATACTACTACTATTTATTGCTATACGATGGTTTACCAAAAAAGATAATGATGACTACTCACTAGATAAGGATATTAAATTACTATTTAATCCTTTTGGAATTTTCCTATTTATAATTCTTGCTAGTCCATGGTACATTGCTATGTATTCAATTCACGGTCAAGAGTTCATATCTGGTTTCTTAGGTCTGCATAATATGGAACGAGCACTAGTATCAGAACATCCGAAATTTAACGTTTGGTATTATTACTTAATTATTGTTCCTCTTGCACTGTTACCTTGGACACCAGCCGTAATTTACAGACTCAAAAGTATAAAATGGAAAAATGATTTTTATCTAATTGGTGCCATCTGGTTTATAATTATTGTATTATTTTATTCATTGGTAGCGACAAAATATATAACCTATACTTTACCAGCCATAATTCCTTGTATCATCTGGGGTGCTGAAGCTATTACTAATAGCTTCAATAATAAGGCTAATAGTTTTAAGTATATTGTTACTATTCCATTAGGCATATATACCGTCTTATTTGTAACTGCCAGCATTGCAACACCTGAATTAAATCCAATACCACTAATCATTGCATTAATCACAATAGTATTATTTACACTATTAGCAAAACAGTATAGAAACAAGAAGTTACCATTATCTATAGGTTTAGCTACACCGTTAATCATTTTGTATACAGCTATTACTATAACGGTAACCCCTATTTTATATGACCAATCAGGCCTTCAATTCAAACCATATATTAAATCTACTACACAGCATACTTATATATATGGTACATACTATACATCGATTTTGTATTATACCGAAAATACACCAACACAAGTATTTGTACATACTACAGATAACCCCCTATGGACAGCAGGCAAAACATTAATGCCAACCATAACACTGGAGGAATTTGACAGAAGAGTATCTGCAGAAAAAGGCGCTCTCATTATTGTACCGAACAAGTATAGTAAAGAATTTACTAATTCTCCAACAAATATAATGGCCACAGAAGTTGGTAAAAATGAATCAACTAGAATTTATCAAATTCAGTAACTAAACAAAAAAGGCGTACCCGAGGGTACGCCTTTTATTATGGCTAGAATTATTTCAATTCTACAGTTGCGCCAGCTTCTTCCAATTGAGCTTTCAAAGCTTCAGCTGCTTCAGTAGCTACGCCTTCTTTTACAGGTGCAGGAGCGCCGTCAACGATAGCTTTAGCTTCTTTCAAGCCAAGACCAGTTGCTTCACGAACAACTTTGATTACGTTGATTTTGGATGCGCCAGCATCTTTCAAGATTACGTCGAAGGAATCTTTAGCAGCGCCGCCTTCAGCACCACCAGCAGCTGCTACAGCTACAGGAGCTGCTGCAGTTACGCCAAATTCTTCTTCAATTGCTTTTACAAGATCATTAAGTTCAAGAATAGTTGCTTCTTTCAATTCAGCAACGATGTTTTCAATGTTCAATGCCATTTTAGTTTTCCTCCATAAAATAGTTTATTGTATCAGTCTTAAGCGACCAATTGATAATGCGCAGAAATTATTATTCTGCAGCTTCTGCAGGTTGAGCTTCTGCAACAGCTTTGACAGCGTATGCAACGTTGCGAACAGGTGCTTGCAATACGGAAAGCAACATGGAAAGCATACCTTCGCGGTTTGGAAGAGATGCAATTGCTTTAACGCCTGCAGCGTCCATAACTTCGCCTTCAACGATACCAGCTTTAACTGTTACAACTTCTTTCTCAGTAGTTTTGATGAATTGTTCAATTACACGCGCAGGTGCAACAGCATCTTCTTTAGAAGTAGCCAATGCAGTTGGACCTTCCAAATGCTCAGCGAAACCTTCAAGATTCAATTCATTTGCAGCAATGCGAGTCAAAGTATTTTTGATTACTTTGTATTCAACACCTTCAGCCAACATTTTGCGGCGAAGATCAGTTGCTTGCGCAACAGTCAAACCAGAGTAACCAATCAATACAGCGCCTTTTGCTTCAGAAAGAGTTTCTTTCATTTGAGCAACGATTGCTTTCTTTTGTTCAGTGACAGCCATTAGATTACCTCCTTGTAGATTTTTTGGTGCTCTATGTACTATCTTAGCGTAAAAAACGACCCCATCGCACGCGATGAGGTCGAACTAGTCCTAGATTGTTCTAGTGTCAGCCTCAGCGGGCGGATTTTCATCCATTATACATACCAGCCGTCTACAGCTAAGAGACATATGTGATTATTGCTCTTTTGTAACGTTGCTCAATTTGAACACGTTCAAAGGCACACCAGGGCCCATTGTAGCGGACAAGGTTACAGATT
The DNA here is from genome assembly GCF_041431445.1 of Veillonella sp. 20925_1_51. NCBI lineage: Bacteria > Bacillati > Bacillota > Negativicutes > Veillonellales > Veillonellaceae > Veillonella > Veillonella sp. 20925_1_51. Next base: position 4,841 of record NZ_JAPVXT010000014.1, on the reverse strand, counting down.
TAATGTATTGACCTTTAGCTGCTACAGGTTTAGCCTTGATAATAGTATCAACGATTGTACGGTAGTTGTCAAGTAATTTTTCTTCATCGAAGGTCGCTTTACCGATGGAGCAAGAAATAATACCTGCTTTATCAGTACGGTATTCGATTTTACCAGCTTTGATTTCGTTTACTGCACGAGCAACGTCTGGAGTTACTGTACCAACTTTAGGGTTTGGCATCAAGCCTTTAGGACCCAAGATTTTACCAAGACGGCCAACTTGACCCATCATGTCTGGTGTAGCAACTACTACGTCGAAGTCGCTCCAACCACCTTGGATTTTAGCTACTAACTCTTCAGAACCTACGAAATCTGCACCAGCTTCTTCAGCTGCTTTAATATTGTCGCCTTTTGCGAATACAAGAACGCGTTTAGTTTTGCCAGTACCATGAGGCAATACTACTGCACCACGAACTTGTTGATCAGCGTATTTAGGGTCGACATTCAAGTTGAAAGCGATTTCAACTGTTTCATCGAAATTTGCAGTTGCAGTTTTCTTAACCAACTCGATTGCTTCTACTGGTTCGTAGAACTTACCAGCTTCAATAAGTTTTACTGCCTCAGCGTATTTCTTACCTACTTTTGCCATTATAATATCCTCCTTATGTGGTCAAACGGGAATTCCCTCCCACCGATTTGCGCTTATGCGCAAGTCGTACGCTTATTAGTCAACGATTTCAATGCCCATGCTGCGAGCAGTACCTTCTACCATGCGCATACCTTGTTCTACGGTATTAGCATTCAAGTCAGGCATTTTCAATTCAGCAATTTCACGAACTTTATCGCGACCTACTTTTGCTACTTTATCACGGTTAGGTACACCAGAACCTTTTGGGATACCTGCAGCTTTTTTCAATAATACTGCAGCTGGTGGAGTCTTAGTGATGAAGTCGAAGCTACGATCTTCATATACGTTAATAACTACTGGGATAATTAAGCCAGCTTGTTTAGCAGTACGTTCGTTGAATTCTTTTGTGAAAGCAACGATGTTAACACCTGCTTGACCTAGTGCAGGACCAACTGGTGGTGCTGGAGTAGCTTTAGCGGCTTCAATTTGTAGTTTTACTTGTTTAACTAATTTCTTAGCCATTGGTAATTAAACCTCCTATGCTTATACTGTGGTGGTAACGGATATATATCCTCCCACTGGCAACCAAAATCGATTGCTCTTTTTTAGAGTTATAATATATATATTAAAGAGCTTTCTCAATTTGAGAGAACTCTACCTCTACCTCGGTATCTCGGTTGAACATTTCCACATTAAGTTTCAATGTTCCTTTTTCAGGGTTAAGTTCGGTAATAACACCTAGTTTATCTTCAAAGGCCCCGGACGTAATGCGTACCGTTTCACCAACTTCTACATCGATGTTGATGCTTGGTTTCTTATCCAAGCCCTGAGACTTAAGTATATGTTCTACTTCGGAATCAGAAAGTGGAACTGGTTTAGTGGCAGAGCCAACGAAACCTGTTACACCTGGTGTGTTACGTACAACATACCAAGAGCGGTCGTTAACTTCCATTTCAACCAATACGTACCCAGGAAATATCTTACGTTTTACTACTTTTTTAACCCCATCTTTTTCATCTATTTCGTCTTCAAGAGGTACCAAAATACGGCTAATCACATCTTGTAGACCCATAGACTGAACTTTAAGTTCAAGAGTGGTTTTAACTTTATTTTCGTAGCCTGAATAGGTATGAATTACATACCACTTCTTATCTGCTTCCATGAAATGGCCCCCTTATCCAACAAAGTGCAACAACGTATTAAAAAGTTGGGCAAAGACTGCATCAAGTACATAGATAATAAAGGCGATAAAAATCGTCACTAAAAATACTACTATTGTATAATTGATGAGTTCTTTTTTTGTTGGCCAGACTACTTTTTTAAGTTCAGCTTTCACACCGCGGAAGAATTTTCCAAATCCACCACGCTGCTGCACTGCTGAGTTAGACTTTGCCATTGTTTCACATCCTCAAATCAACAGGTAATGAATGATAAGAATTATTTTGTTTCACGGTGTAATGTATGTTTACCGCAGAATTTGCAATATTTCATCATTTCAATACGATCAGGATTGTTCTTTTTGTTCTTGTTCGTTTGATAGTTACGTTGTTTGCAATCTGTGCAAGCTAAAGTAATGGCATTACGCATCCGGATACACCTCGCTTTGTATTTACTAAATCTGTCTCTTGTACTCGAAAACGCTCGACTACATACTAAAGAAATATATCATACGTAGCAAGCTATGTCAAGAATTTTGAGCAACTCAAAAAAGCCAGGCACATGTACCTGACATGGATAGTATAACAAAAAATGGCGTTCCTTGTCTATAAAGGAACGCCATTAATATGGTACTAAATTAAGATTTCTTCGTAAATAGAACTTTTACAATTTGCCAGAAGAATGCTACAGCACCAACAATTAGTATCGTATCGCCGATGAGACGAGCCCACCGCAAGTTTTGTAACAATGGTTGTTGCATAAATTCTTCACTGCGCGCAAACCATAAGCCATGTGTGATACTAGCCCAGGATTGGATAAGACCGATTGGCAATAAGCTAATAAGCACCATCAATGCAAGCCCTATATTGAGAGCCCAGAAACCGAACTTCATTAGCTTATCGTTAAATTCTACTTCAGGTCGGATATAGCGAGCAATAAGGAATACAAATCCTAGACTTAAGAAACCATACACACCAAACAATGCTGTGTGGGCATGTACTGCAGTTGTATTAAGACCTTGGATGTAGAACAAGGATACAGGCATGTTGATCAAGAACCCGAACACCCCTGCCCCCACTAGATTCCAGAAGGACACGGCAATGAAACAATACACAGGCCATTTTAGACGATGCATCCAAGGAGCACTATGAAGACGTGTATAGTTTTCAAAAGCTTCATAACCTAAGAGTACAAGTGGTACTACTTCTAACGCAGAGAAGGATGCGCCTGTTGCCACGATAGTGGATGTAACACCTGTGAAGTATAAATGATGGAATGTACCAGGGATACCACCGATGAGATAAATAGCCCCAGAAGAGATGGCCGCAACTGTACCAGCACGGTACGATACAAGCCCTAATGTAACAAAGATAAATGCCATCAATGTAGTGGAGAATACTTCGAAGAAGCCTTCAACCCAAAGATGGATTACCCACCAACGCCAATACTCCATAATCGCCAAATGGCTATGTTCACCATAGAATAACCCTGGACCATAGAAGATACCTACCATGATAACAGAGAAGATAAAGGCGGCAATAAGGTTTTTATCCCCTTTTTGTTTGAAAGCACCAATAATGCTGCGTATCATGAGTACAAGCCAGAATAGAATACCAATGTATTCAATCCATTGCCAAATACGACCTAGTTCTATATATTCGTAACCTTGGTGTCCGAGAAGGAAATTCCAGGCTGCTGGAATTTGATGCGCTACACCTAAGTATGTGCCAGCGAAGGAACCAACTACGAGGACTACAAGCGCCCAGAATAAAATATCTACACCTAGCTTTTGATATTTAGGATCTTTACCACCATTAATGATTGGTGCCAAGAATAGACCAGCACTCAAGAATGCCATCGCAATCCAGAACAAAGATGCCTGAATATGCCATGTACGTGCAATAGAATAAGGGAAATATTGCGCTAATGGAATACCATAGAACGCTTGACCTTCTACAGTATAGTGGGCAATAATCCCACCCATTCCCAATTGGAATAAGAACAATGCTAGGATTGTAAACAAATATTTACCTAATGCACGTTGAGATGGCGTTAACGTGATCTTGCTAATTGGATCTTCTGTTGGTGGAACCAATGCATGGTCATCATCCTTTTTACCAAAGGCCCATAACCATACAACTACACCAATGCCACATAATAAGATAATAACACTCACAACAGACCATGCGATACTTTCAGGTGTAGGATTATGATCCAACAAAGGTTCATGTGGCCAGTTGTTTGTATACGTTGCATCTGTACCAGGACGTTGTGTAGATGCCATCCAAGTAGTCCAGAAGAAGAAGCGTGCCATATCAATGCGATCTTGTAACTCAGGTAACGTGTTATCCTTCATCGCAAAATGATCACGAGTCAATGTTAAATCAGGATTATCACCGTACAACTCAACAAAATAACGACCAGTTAAATTCATTGCCGTAATTCGTTCTGGAGATAAAACAACAGTTCCATCTTCACGGACTGCACTACCTAAATACTCTTTTTTCACAACTTCTTTAACAGCTGCTTGTTGTACAGGTCCCAATTGGTCATAAAGAGCTCCAAAGGCCTCTTGAGATTTAATATCCAACATCACAGATACTTCTTTATGTAACCAATCTGCTGTCCAGTCAGGCGCTTGATATGCGCCATGACCTAAAACGGTCCCTACCGATTGACCACCTGTAGATTGCCATGCCGATTGACCATGTAAAATATCTTCCTTAGTGAACAAGACCTGTCCATCTTGAGATACATACGCAGTCGGCACTGGCGGTGCTTGATGATACACATCAGTACCTAGATAACCAAGAATAGAAAAACCAATAATAAGAACGGCTACTACGGCTATCCAATACTTTTTGTATTCACCCATCACATTACCTCCTTTTCTATAAAAACACAAAAGGAGAGCCTTTGCTCTCCTTGAGGTAATAATAGCACTATTAGTAGAATAATTCTGTATCTTTGGTTACAAATACAATAAACAATATATAAATTAATACAAAAATAGGACCCCAATTGGGGTCCTATTTACTACAAAGATTATGAATTAACCTTCGATTTCAGTTACAAC
>NZ_JAPVXT010000013.1:0-25979 GCF_041431445.1 Veillonella sp. 20925_1_51 | reverse complement strand
CATTAAGCAGAATGTGCAACAAATATATATAACTTCTATGTGGTTTTCAGAGTACAAACTCTGACAAATTCAGTGGCGATGGCTATGAGGATTCACCTGTTCCCATCTCGAACACAGTAGTTAAGCTCATAAACGCCGAAAGTACTTGGCTGGAGACGGCCTGGGAGGATAGGAAGCCGCTGATTAAGCATAAAATAGAGGGTCAACCCTAAAGGGTTGGCCCTCTATTTTTGTGCTCTAACGAGCACAGCTTTCATACCTGCTAGAGCCGTCTCCAGCCAAGGTTGTAGAGGTACTATCCATGTAGGTGTCCGTGTCAGACGGCGTGTGAAACCTAGGGCAATAGGGCGTAAAGGAGCGCAGCGACGCATACGTCCATTGCATCAGGTTCGACGAAGCCCTATAGTTAAGTCTGTACATTGCCATAATGTATTATATATTGCCATGGGCGAGTGTGATAGGAAGTCGTGGCTAGTGGTAGGAGGCAAATCATATCCATCCAGTAACGCGGTGCGAAGCACCAATGTTACTGAACCGTACAAGTGTTGAGCATCTTCAAATACTTGTAATTAATTGATACCGCGGTGCGTAGCACCTATGGTATCGCATCGTAAATTAGTTGAGTAGCTCGAAACTTATGTAAATTACTATTCTAATAGCCCTCCCTTGACATATCGAATAAATTAGATATAATAGTATTAGGATATATGAGCAACTATTCATATATGGTACAACTATTATGAATCCTGTTTGATTAAGAGGTGATAGAATGAATCCTGTAAGAACAATTGAAAGAATTATTAAAGCTCCTGATATTCATTGGGTAGGCACTGGATTTAGAGTACGTCAGTACTTCCCTAATGGCGATGAGTCACCTATGCTTGATCGTATGTCTCCATTTTTATTACTTGACTATAACGAGCCATATTATTTTGAGGCCAGTCCTTTTGATACAGGGGATACTCCACATCCTCATAAAGGCTTTGAAACGGTAACATTTTCTTTCTCCGGCTCCATTGAGCATAAAGATGCAGCTGGTAATAGTGGTGTTATCCACTCTGGTGATGTGCAATGGATGACTGCCGCTAGTGGTGTTATACACAGAGAATTTCATGAAAAAGAATCTGCAAAGCGGGGGCGTTTGTTCCATGCCTTACAATTGTGGGTAAATCTACCTGAACGTCATAAAAATGATGCGCCTGCATATCAATATATACCTGCTACCACAATGGGACGGTATCAATCTCTTGATGAAACAATCGATACCATCGTTTACACCGGTGCTTTCAGACATATAACAGGTCCTGCTAAATCCCATACACCGATGAATATTTACAAATTAAAACTTCAACCTAATTCATGGAGCTCTATTTCTGAGAATATGACTTGGAATACAGGCTTCCTTGTGATTAATGGTACAGGCAGTGCCAATAGTGAAAGCATAGAATCTGGAGACTTTGTACTTTTCAATAATGATGGAGAGCGCTTTGAAGTAGAGTCTGGTGATGAAGGTCTTGAAATCTTCGTTCTCGCTGGAGAACCACTCAATGAACCAGTGGTAAAACAAGGGCCATATGTTATGACCAATAAAACAGAGCTTCTCCTCGCTTATGGAGAATACATAAACGGTAAATTTGGCCGCGAAGAAGCTATTATGTAATACGTAAATCTTACTCTACAAGAAAAGATACCCCCCCCTATAAGCCACGTTAACTAGCTTATAGGGGGGGTTGTTTTATACTAAACTTATCTTTACTTGTTTATCTAAAGCAAATGCAATCTTACAGAGAGTACTAATACTTGTATTTGCACCTTGTTCTATTCTTGCAATTGTGGATTGAGGGACACCAGATTTTTCAGCTAAATCACGTTGTGTTAAACCGGCTGCTTCACGAGCTTTTGCAATCACTATAGCACTTTCTAGATTAGCCGATTCTTTTTCAAATCTGGCTTTAAACTTTGGATCTTTTAATTGTTCTTTCAGAAAATCGTCAAATTTAATTGTTGGCATAATATTCCTCCTCAAACTCGCGCCTAATTTGTTTGGCATGAATTATCTCTCTTTTAGGTGTTTTCTGCGTTTTCTTAGTAAATCCATGTGTAATAATATATCTAAACTTAGGTTTCTCCATCCCAATCCTTCTTTCTTCTATGATAGCATATATGCTATCACGCTTCAATTTTAAATAGTTTATATACTCTAAATTCTTATCTTTACTATATAGATAAGAAGGTAGTTTTTTGTAGCTCAAAGATGTAATGGGTAGATTATGTTACTCTTGTAATCACTATTCAAATCTCACGGTAGTTAAGTATCTTTCAAGGTCTATGAGAAGAAGAAATCAAGTTGTATCATTTATTGTTATAAACAATGGTCTAGTAATTTAAATACCTTTATTTAACCATTTACTAGAGAGATATAAAACTAGCAGTATTCAATTAATATTAAATTACGATATCTTTACTTATATATTTATCAGTATCTTATGTGCTTTAAGATACATCATTTCTCAATACATATGTTATACTAAAGTTCAAACTATACTTTAATAGGAGGTCTTATGACTAAGAAAATTGCGGTTCTCGTGAATGAGGATACAATGCAGCGCTGTTCTTGTGGCGGTTGCTTAAAAGCATTTATGAATAAAGCGGATTCCTTTGAGCGTTATGCAGATGAGGATATTGAGTTGGTAGGTTTTACACATAGTGGTGGTGATCTAGCCAAGAAAATCGAGGCTTTCAAGAAAAAAGGTGTCACTACAGTTCATCTTTCTACGTGTACGCGTGGTAAGAATGAAAATTATGAAAGCATCGCAGAGCAGTGTGCAGAGGCGGGCTTTGATGTAGTAGGCTATACCCATGGTGGCGCTGTTTCTAAAGACGGTAAAGAAGCGGTAGTGCTTTCAGCTAAACCAGTAGTAGACAATGAATAATTAGTACAATCGTTGATTAATTTTCGATAGTGGGATTATGCATATTAGGTAAATAAATCTTTATAACTAACGTATAGCGTCAACGTATAGCTAACAGATGAATGATTGTTCCATTATTCATTCTATATTTACCATGGAGCGATACTATATACATAGTGTGTAAATCTAGTGTGATAATTTGTTTTATTACTATATGGTTAATCAATTTGAGAGGTTGAGAGAATGAACAAGAAATTTACAGCAGCTACGTTATCTGTAGCTATGGCAGCGACAATGGCGCCTGCTATTATGCAAACAGCGCCTGTACAAGCGGCATCTGGTGCGGTACAATCACTAGCTGGTGGCGCTATTGCTATGGCTTACGTATCTACTGCTTTAAATAAAATGGATAATTCTGAGCAAGGCCAAAAAGAGAGCTTGGCTCGTACAAAAGAAAAAACAGGTTACTTGAACGATAGTGCAGCTCAAGAACGTGTAAATCGCATTATGAAAACGTTAGAGGCTACGCCGAGCGTAAAACGTTCTTACGTTGTATATGCAAACCCTGATGAGGAGTTCAATGCTTTTGCAACGCTTGGTCGCGTTATGTCTATTAACAAAGGTGCTTTGGATACCCTTGATGATGATCAATTGGCTTATGTAATGGCCCATGAAATTGCTCATGGTGAGCACAAAGATATTATCAATGGCGCTAAAAAACAAATTGGCTTATCTACTGCGGTAGGTATCGCTGCAGGCGGTAGCGAAGGGGCTGCCATTTTATCCAACGTAGTAGGTAACTACTTGTCTAACCAAGTGTTTACAATGAGCCAAGAAAAAGCAGCCGATGAACTAGGATTCAAGATTTTAAGTGAATCTCCATATAATGTGGGCGGTGCAGCTGGTTCTATGGCGGTACTACGCAACAAAGTGGGGGAACACTATCGTGAAGGGCTTTCACAAGTAGTGGCACCGAACAATCATCCTAAGTTAACAGACCGTGTGAACAATAATATTGCTCGCATGTACACATACTCTGGAAACCACGTAAACGTATCTAAAGGTGCTGTTTATGTAAATGGTGATAATATCTATACCCCAGCAGGTAGCGGCCGTTATACAGGGGAAGAACGGGCGTATTACATGGCTGGTAAATTGGCACGGTTGTACCATAACAACCAAATTACACCAGGCTCTGCATCCTATAGTGGTGGCACTGTAACTGTGGCTGGCCAATCCATCGTATCTACGCCAAGCTCTGACGTAGCACTACAAGTGGCGACAAACCTTAATAATGCTTTTGTTAAACCAGCAGGCGCAGCAGTTAATGCTAAAAACCCTGTGAAAGTGAAACAAGAGAAATCTAAAAAGGTAAAACAAGAAAAGGCTAAACCTGTGAAGGCAGAAAAAGCTAAACCGGCTAAAGGTAAAGAAGTAAAACCTGTGACTAAGGCTTCTACAACAAAACATACGGCTAAAACTACAAATCATTCAAACTCTACGAACAGTGGACGTAAAACAATCGATAGATAATTTAAGTATTTGATTGCTTGATTGTTCATGTCGTATGCAAGACCGAGCTCAATGGGGCTCGGTCTTTTCTTCGTATTCATGATGATATCCCGTGTAGACCGCGCTTAGTTTCATACGGTATACTTAACATATAAATTATCCTTAAATCGTAAGTTGCAGATGAGAGAGGGCCGCTTATGAATCAAAAATCGAGCATACTTAAAGCCTTAAAATGGATTGTGTTTAATTATATCTTTTTAGGCATTCTTATAGTGATTGGTTTAGTTATCGCTATATCACCCCAGTTATTAGGCGATGTTATACCAAGACATGGCACGGTAGGCAAATGGTTAGCCGCGAGGAACCAAATGGAGGTTGTAGATAATCAGGGGACGTCTATGAAAGTACCTGATTATGTTGAACGCGTCGTTACATTAGGGGAGAATACAGTCGATATTGTCGAATCTGCAGGTGGTGATTATTACATTGTCGCCAGTGATGGCTCTTCCTATGCAAGTTCGGTTAAGATCAATGGTCGCGTAGAGCAAACGGTAGATTCTATTAAGTCCTATGACCCACAGGTTGTGGTCGCATCAGATACGGTGCCACCGAGCCTTGTGGCTTCATTGCGTTCAGCAGGCATTCCTGTCTTTGTATATACAAAAAAAGACAGCTTAGATGGCATCATAAAGACAGCGCAATCGATGGCGAAGCTATTCCATGAGAAAGATCGGAGTAGCGCATTTTCTGCATATACTCGGATGGTTAAGAAATATGTAGAACCGCACAAAAATGATAAAAAGCCTGTGATTGCTTTATATAATAGCTCTCATGGCGTGTATCGCTCTGGTATTGTGCGGGACATGATTGAAACTGTGCATGGTATCGATGGAGCGGGGAATCTTGTTATATCGGAGAATGGTAAGGATCCTAATATGTTATCTGATGTTTGGTGGTACCGTGATCATAAAACGACGGTGGATATGACGAAATCGATGGGTACAAAAGCAGATTTAATCCGTATTAATCCTGATGTTATCTTTGTGCCTACACGCTATCTAGATAAGTTGCCTGAATACAAACAAGATGTAGAGGCCATTATGAAAGATCCGGATTTACAGAATCTAACAGCTGTTAAAAAAGGTTATGTATATCCTATCCATGAAATGTCTTTGATGAGCTATTCCACAAAAACTTTTTCAGCTATGGAGCAAATGGCAAAATGGCTCTATGGGCCTAGCACCTATGAGGGTATTGTTAAATATAATGGTATATGAGGAGAGAGCATATGCAGTTAAAACGTTTATTAATCATATTGGCCGTCTTTGTAGGCGTGTTAGTAGTGGCCATTATGGGCATGTATAAGTCTTGGAATGCTTTCACCAGTGGCGGAATCTTTGGCATGTTGAGCTCAAAAGGAATCTATAAAATGGTAGATGGCACGAGCGAGACAGTCATCCTCGATCATAAGGCAGAGCGAATCGTAGCGGTAGGACCAAATGCAGCAGATCTTGTATCTGAACTAGCCGGGGATTCTGTGGTGGCTAGCACTGCTGCACCGTACCAAACATCAAATGGTGTAAAGCAGCGCGTGGCGCCTGATGTGAAAGCTATTGAGGCATTAAAACCAGATATTGTCATTGTTGAAGATGACAATGGGGCCACAGACCTCGTTAGGCCTCTACGAGAAGCAGGTGTAAAGGTAGCACTGTTAAGAGCGCCTAAGACGGTAAAAGAGGTAGAGGACCAAACAAAAGCAGTAGGTCAGCTATTGGGCCGTGAAGATAAGGCGGCAACCTTGGTTGGAACTATGATGAACTATATTCGAGATACAGAATCACTGCGCTTTGCTCGCCGTGATGAACCAAAGAAGACCGTTGCCGTTTATAATGAACATGGCCTATATGGGGCTCCAGATACATTGATTCAAGATATGCTCAAATATGTGAATGTAGATAATGCAGCCACTGTAGTCGGTATAAAACGCTCTTACATGGGTAAAAAGGAGGACCTCATCAAGGCTAACCCTGATGTTATCATTGTGCCGATGGATATAAAAGGAGCAGATTTTAACCGTGATGCGGTACTCAATAGTTACTATAATGATCCAGCTTTAGCCAATCTAAAAGCGATTAAGAATAAAAAGGTCGTTATTCTAGCTAATGAATCGATACTAGCTAAAACCTATCATATTGGACGAGGCATTTACTTTATGGCACAAATGGTATATGAACGATAGGTGAGCAATTCTATATGATAAAACTATAGATTTTCTATAGTAAAAGCACTATAATATTAGGTATCTATATTAGCCTCCCTATCGAGGCAGTTTCTTTTTTAGAGGAGTTGGATCTGAATGAAACAACCAGAATTGTCGCCGTATATGATGGCTCGCAAGCCATCTGGCATTCGCTTAGGACAAATTAAATTCTTGGAACGTAAGAACCCACCAATTTTGGTGAATGGTTCTATTGGTAATGTAATGCGTCCTATGCATCCCGCCATGCAGCGACGGTTGTTCAATTTAGGCGGTGTGAATAGCCCGTTCCATAATGGCATCGTGCCATACGTACCAACTACGGGGACTGATGAATGCCGCGAAGCATTCCTTCATATTTTGCGCAGCCAAGGCTTTGATACAACTGGTCTTGATGTACTCGTAACAGATGGTGCATCCATGGCGATGGAAATCATCATGCTTGGCGTATGTGGCGGTGCTGGTGAAGAGGAACGCCCTCTTTTAATGTTCAACCCATCTTATACAAACTATGATGCGGTAGGTCTTCGTATCGGTCGTAAAACGGTCACTGTTGAACGTCGACTTAACGAAGATGGTGAGTTTGAGTTACCATCCGTTGAAACAGTAGAACAACGCATTATCGATACAAAACCGGGTGCGTTGCTCATCATTCCTTACGATAACCCAACAGGTCAATTATTCAGTAAAGAAACTTTGATTGAATATACAAAATTATGTGTTAAACATAATTTATGGATTATTTCTGACGAAGCGTACCGCGAATTGGCTTACGAAAAAGGGAAAGAAACATCTAGTATCTGGGCTTTAACCGATAAGGATGTGCCTGGCATTGAAGGCCGTCGTATCAGCCTTGAAACGGCTAGTAAGGTATGGAATGCTTGTGGTTTACGCATTGGCGCCATCATTACAGATAATAAATTGTGCTATGAAAAATCTGTAGCTGAATATACAGCGAACCTTAGTGCTAATACACTAGGTCAATATATCTTTGGCGCTTTGGCTCATGAAAGCCACGCAGAGCTTCATAACTGGTATGAGCAACAACGGGACTACTACCGTAAGATGATCTTTGAACTCCATGAAGGTTTTAAAGAGGTAGAACCTGATTTCATCGTATCTCGTCCAGAAGCCTCTATTTATTTTGTTATTGACGTACGGAAGGTAGCAAAACCTGGCTTTGACGGTGTAGAATTTGCCTCTTGGTGTGCTGAACATGGTGCAGTAAGCCTTGATGACGGTAAAGAGTATACACTTCTCATGGCTCCGCTCAATGGTTTCTATAGTGGCAAAAAAGGTGAAAATAATCCAGGCAGAACACAATTGCGCGTATCCTTCTGTGAAAACCCAGACTTATTGCGTTTGGCACCTGAATTACTATCTAAACTATTCAGAGCCTATGAAGCACAACGATAGAAGAAGTATAATTCTAATATAATAGATGCCCTCCTTTTGGAGGGCATTTTTAGTTGAATTATTATTACCATAATATTGTTAGTAAAATTAATAAAATAATGATAGAATTATGATATAAAAATCAAAAAGAGCTATAATTACATGTATTATAGCTCTTTTTCTTTTATCCCTAAGTATAGTGAATAAGGGAGAATTTTATTTTCTGTTTTCATCATAATCGGATCCCTTAGTATTGATTTCGGCAGCGAGTTGCTCGCCAGGCGCAGAGGTTTCCTCTGGTGTAGGATACGAAGTGTCTTCTAAGTTAAGCGTTTTTAATAATTTATCGATATCATCCGATTGGATGGATACCTCTTTGTTATACCATTCGCCGAACTCACGAATTACTTTTTCGTTACGGCGGAAATAGGTATACTGATCAATCTTGCGAGACTCTACGAGTTTCGCATTTTCTAAGATGCTCATAAATGTAGAGATGGAAGATTGAGATACACCACAGCGCTTTTGAATACTCTTAACACTTACACTGTTAGGGAAATCGATAAGAGTTTTAGTGTGTACTTGTACACCGAATTCTTTCTCTGGGTGCTTTAGCCACAATATAATATCTAACCGATGTGGATTTGATAATGCTTTCAAGATTCTTAACGGGTCCATATGGCCTCCTCTGGTAATTCCAAAATAATGAGTGCCTAACCTTGACCGTGGTCTTGCATTATGCGGTCGTATTATACGCGTGTTGCTCCGTATAGGGTTTTTCCTACTTTTATCATACGCTACTTTTCCTTTGAAAGCTAGATAAACTTATAAATTTCACGAATTGATGAATTTTATTGCACTTATCTATAAAAGATAGTGTGCAATAGTATAAGCATAAAATGAGTATATATACATCATATAGTGTGATATATAACACAATTTCGTAAAATATAGAATATATTTATTTTTTTTGCCGATTTTTTAAAGGTGTTTTCGTTCTTCATAGAGAATATATATATACTGTATAAACTTATGTAAGTTAAGCTTTCATTTAAAGGAGCTGAGTATATGGCAATTGATCGCAATGAAACATTTGACGTTATCGTTGTTGGTGCAGGGCCAGCGGGTTCTGCGGCGGCGTTACGCCTCGCAGAACAGCGAGTAAAGGTTTTGCTCATTGAACGCGGTACCGCACCAGGCGCTAAAAATATGATGGGTGGACGTATTTATACACATTCTTTAGAACGGTTAGTACCAGACTTTAGAGACCGTGCCCCATTGGAACGAAAGGTGACAAAAGAGCGCATTTCTATTGGCGCTGGCAATGAAATGACGACTATTGAGTACAGCTACGAAGATGGTCAACCGAATGAAGAGTCCTACGTAGTATTACGTGCTAAATTCGATAAATGGCTTGCTGAAGAGGCTGAGAAAAAAGGGGCTCTTCTCGTATCCAATGTACAAGTAACAGATCTCATTACTGAAGGAGAAGGCAAAAAACAACGTGTTGTGGGTGTTCGGTGCCACGATGATGAAGTATATGCAAAACTTGTTATCATCGCAGAAGGCTCCAATACATTATTATTAGAAAAGACTGGCCTCACAGCTCCTACAGATCCAAGTACAATGGCAGTAGGTGTAAAAGAGGTATATAAACTTAAGAAAGAAGATCTTGAAAATCGCCTCATGCTGTCTGGTGATGACGGTATGGCATGGCTAACTTTAGGCGATATGACCTCTGGCTTATTAGGCGGTGGTTTTATTTACACAAATAAAGATAGCCTTTCTGTAGGTATGGTTGTAGGCCTTGAAGATATTGGCAAAGCCGATCGTTCTGTAGACGATATGCTGTCAGCTTTCACAAGCCATCCAAGAATTGCACCATTATTGAAAAATGGCCAATTGAAAGAGCATAGTGCTCATCTCGTACCAGAAGGTGGCTATAAATCTATGCCTGAGTTGGGCGGTAATGGGTATGTTATCGTCGGTGATGCGGCACGTATGTGTATGAATCTTGGCTATACTATTCGTGGTATGGACCTTGCCATCGAGTCCGGTATGTGTGCAGCAGATGCGGTTAACGTAGCCTTGCGCGACGAAAATATGGACCGTGTGGCTAAGTTGTATGAACGTCAAATCAAGGCTTCTTGGTTGCTGAAGGATTTGAAGCGTTACAAGAATATGCCTAAATTCCTTGCTACACATCCACGTATTTTCAATGAATACCCAGCATTTGTTAACAATTTGATGCGCGACGTATTCACTGTAAATGGTGATGGTGCAGTGCCAATGATGAAAAAAATTATGCGCCGTGTCGGAGACATTGGCTTATTTACCTTGATTCGTGATGTTTGGAAAGGGGTGCGTTCCCTATGAAATTAGAAGAGCGTTTGGGCGCCAATAAATATTATGTAGATGAAACGTCTCCTCATATCTTGGTGGATGGCGCTGGTTTTAGCCACGAAGAGAAAATGAAACTCGTAAACGGCTGTCCTGCCGGTCTATATACATTACAAGAGAATGGCGATTTAGCCTTTGATTTCGCTGGTTGCTTAGAGTGCGGTACATGCCGCGTTCTTTGTGGTGAAACAATAGTAAAAACATGGAAATATCCGCATAACGCTAAGGGCGTAGAATTTAGACAGGGGTGAGTGTATGGAGTTATTAGTATGTATCAAACAGGTTCCAGATACATCTGAGATTAAGCTGGATCCGGAAACAAATAATCTCATCCGCACAGGCTTGCCTAGCATTGTAAACCCTGACGATATGCATGCGTTAGAGGCGGCTCTTACGGTGAAAGACCAATATGAAGGTAGTCGTGTAACCGTTTTATCCATGGGCCCTCCACAGGCTGAAGAAGCGCTTCGCCAGTGTTTGTCCCTCGGCGCCGATGATGCGGTACTCGTTACAGACCGCGCGTTCGGTGGTGCTGATACATTGGCTACTAGCTATACCATTGCGTCTGCCATCCGTCATATTCAACGGACTATGAACCGTCAATTCCAAATTATCTTCTGCGGTAAGCAGGCTATCGATGGCGATACGGCACAAGTAGGCCCTCAAATTGCAGAGGAACTCGGTATGGCACAAGCTACCTATGCCTGTGAACTATCCGTTGATCAATCTGCCCGAAAAGCAGTTGTGAAACGACAACATGAAAATGGCTATGAAATCGTAGAGGTTCCGTTGCCATTGCTTGTAACAGCAACAGCTGAACTCAATGAACCACGCCAACCAGGTCTTTGGAGCTCTATTTATGCGAAACGTTATACCATTTCTCATATTACATTGCGCGATATGCCGAATATTGATGAAAGTCGTATCGGGCTTAACGGCTCTCCTACGCGGGTGCGCAAGGTATACCAACCACCTCTTCGTGGCAAGGTAGAAATGTTGCCATCCATCGAGGAAGGGGCTAAAAAGGTTCTTGAATTGGCTTATCATATTAAGCCTGAAAAATTTGCTCATTTATTGGTGTCAAATGATGCACCGGTTGAGGTAGTTGAGGATAATGATGAGGGCGTAGATGTAAAAGACCCAGTACAACGGGCTGCATCTGTGGAAAGCGTGTCCCCTAGTGAGTTTAAGGCGGTAGCAGCTGCTAAAGGTGATGAAAGTTCTAAAGGAGGTGACCGGTAATGGCCGTAACAAATTTTGATGAATATAGAGACGTCTTTGTTGTAGCCGATACCATCGATGACGTGGTACATCCGGTTACGTATGAACTGATCGGTCAAGCTCGCCGCATTGCTAAGGAATTGGGCCAGCTCGTTCAAGTTATGCTCCTTGGTGAAAATGTGCAAACCGAAGCAGAGGAACTGGTAGCACATGGTGCTGATATTGTTCACGTTTTTGAAAGCCCCCTTTTGAAATACTATACAACGGATGGCTACACTAAGGTGTTAACAGACTTCTTTGAGGATCACAAGCCTAATATCCTCTTAATTGGTGCCACTAACAATGGCCGTGACTTGGCGCCTCGCATGTCTGGTCGCATGCAAAACGGTGTTGTTGCGGACTGTACTATCTTGACAGTAGATACCAATGAGGGTCTTGTTGAATGGACACGTCCTGCCTTGGGCGGCAATATTTTGGCGGAAATCATTTCTCCAAACCATCGTCCTCAAATGGGTTCTGTACGTCCTAACGTATTTAAAAAACCTGAACGCATCGCAGATAGTTGGGGTCGTATCCAAATTGAACAATTTGACCTCAAGCCTGAAGACATTCGCATGAAGCGTCTTGACTTCATTCCATTCAGCAAAGATGGTTACAATATCCAAGAAGCAGATATCATCGTAGCTGGTGGCCGTGGTATGGGTTCTAAAGAAAACTTTGATAAGCTTTATGAACTAGCCGATGCTATCGGTGGCGTTGTAGGGGCTACACGCCCACTCGTTGAAAAAGGATGGATTGAATTGCCATATCAAGTAGGTCAAACAGGTAAAACTGTAAGTCCTAAACTATACTTGGCATTTGGTATCTCCGGCGCTATCCAACACGTGAGCGGTATCTCCGGTGCTGACACAATCGTGGCTATTAACAACGATCCAAACGCAGAAATCTTCCAACACGCTAACTATGGCATCGTAGGGGATTGCATGGAAGTGTTAAATGATATGTTGGCGCATCTGAAATAAAAGCTAGCGTATTTGAGCTCTACTAATCAAATTAAATAAAACAATAGGGATACCTATCCTCAGCCTTCATGGGTACGCGTAGCGCCCAAGGCGGCTTCGAATAGGTATCCCTATTTATTTTCTAACTGTGGTAGAGCTCAAATATTTTTGTCTTACATACAGATGCGCCAGCATATCATCCTAGGGAATAGTAGAAGGCTCCAATGTATACACTATTTTTATCGATTATAGGGGGTAGGGTAGCATTTTTTTATTTTCATAATGGTATAATTAACTTATTAGAATAAAACGGATTGATGATGTGGAGGCTTTTATGGCTCATAATATTTTTGTCACTGGTGCAACGTCTGGTATCGGTCTTTGTATTGCTGAGGCTTATGCAAAGCATGGCGATAATGTGTTGATTTCTGGTCGTCGTGCTGAGTTATTGGGCGAGGTACAGGCTCGTTTGTCTAAGGAATATGGCGTGCGTGTTGAGACTTTAGTTCTTGATGTGCGTAGTCGCGAGGATGTTGAAAGCAAGGTTCCTGCAGCTATCGAGGCTTTTGGTGGCGTCGATGTGCTCGTTAATAATGCGGGTCTTGCACAAGGGCTTGATCCTTTCCAAGATAGTGCTGTTGATGATGCGGTGACTATGATTGATACCAATGTGAAAGGCCTTTTATATGTAACAAAAGCAGTACTGCCTTTTATGATTGATAAAAATGAAGGTCATATTGTAAATATGGGTTCTACTGCAGGCATTTATGCATATCCTAATGGTGCAGTGTACTGTGCTACAAAGGCGGCGGTAAAGACATTAAGCGATGGCATTCGTATGGATACCATAGCTACAGATATTAAGGTTACTACCATTCAACCAGGCATCGTAGAAACTCCATTTAGCGAAGTACGATTCCACGGTGATGCGGAACGAGCTAAATCTGTGTACGCTGGCATTGAGGCTGTTCAACCAGAGGATGTGGCCGATGTAGTATTGTATGTAACGAACCAACCTAAACGCTTGCAAATCTCTGATGTGACCATCATGGCGAACCAACAAGCGGCAGGCTTTATGGTGCATAAGAAATAATAGGCTAAATACTAAGCTTGTTAAAATGATATAGGTTGTATTTATTACTTGAAATCCTATATCATTTAGGATATACTTATTAAGCATATTTTAATAAATATAATTTTACAAAACTTGTTTTTGGAGATTGTTGTTATGACAGCAAAGATAAAGACATTACTAGTGGCTTCTTTAGCATGTGTAGCTATTGGTTCCTATAGCATTACTAGTGCTCACGATCCACCTGTTGGAGATCGTTCTGTGCTTATGACTGGTGGAATCTCAGTTGAACCTAGGGAACCAAATTTTATTATGCCGAGTCCTGTACATGTGTTCACCACTGTAGAAGCAGCGTCTGAATATATAGGGTTTAGACCTCAAATGCCAAAGCTATTGCCTGTAGGATTTAATATTCAATCTGTCATTACTATTGAGAAAGATATTTTACAAGTTGTGTACGTGTATGAACCCGGTATAGATCCGTACGTAAATAAAGCCGGTGGTGCTCTTATTTTTTATCGTACATCTACTAAATTAAAAGGTGATATCAGCGATGACCATAAGATTCATAAGGTTATAGAAACTGAAAGTGTAGATGGTACGAAGGTTACTTTCAAAGGTGGTAAGAAAATGGTTTATCTTGCATCGTGGATGAAAGATGGACAAAATCACTCTTTAGAATTTCAGCGTCCCGTTACACGAGATGTGGCGAAGGCTATTATCCATAATATTGTTGAGGAAAAATCACATACAAAATAAATGTGTTTTTAATAATTTTTTTATTGACCGAAGGGAGATTATACTCATGGTTAAAAAATTTGTATTAATGGCAGTTGCATGTGCTTGTGTAGGTTCTTACACTGTTGCTGGTGCGCAAGGTACTTTTGATGTAAAGCCAGATCCAGCTAAACCTGTAGTTGCAGAACAGGCAGCGCCAATGGTTGGTATGCCAAGCCCAATTCATGAATTCGCTACTATTAATGAAGCTGCTAAATACATGAATATTATGCCTCATCTACCTAAAGTATTACCTGTAGGCTATAATATTGAGTCTGTAAGCACAATCAATAAAGATGTTTTGCAAGTTGTGTATGTTTACCAAGCTGGCGAAGATTCTACTCGCAATCAAGCAGCAGGCAAACGTATTGTGTATCGCGTAGGTACTACAAAAGGTGATATCAGTGGTAATCATAAGGATTATCGCGTTACAGCTACAGAAAAAGTAAACGGTACAAAGGTTACTTTCAAAGGTGGCGAAAAAATGGTATACCTCGCTGGTTGGATAAAAGATGGTCAAAACCATGCGATGTACTTTGAACGCCCTGTAAATCGCGACATGGCAAAAGCGATCATTGCTAATACTGTAGCACCTACAGCACATACAGCATATACAAAATAATATAACAGTCCAGCCTAGTGGGATAGGCATGCGAGCTGTGGTGAAGCACTCGCATGGACACTGTAAGGGTTATATAAGAAGCGGCTCCTCTCACGAGGGGCCGTTTTAGTTTTGGTATACAAAACTTTCATAATGATAACGATTCTAAATACCCGCATGGGTATATCTATCTAAGCATTACATTGATAGAATATAAATATAGCTATTTTGTGATAAAGAAGGCAGGTGATGTATTGTATCGATTAATACTACAGCGTTTGGCGAGTATTGTAGGTATTTTATTGGTAGTTACTATCGGTACATTTGTATTGATAAAATTATCTCCTATCGATCCGGTGTCGATGAAGTTTAATCTTGTAGGGGCTACACCAGATCCAGTTGTAGTTGCACAGATACGAGAGCAGTTAGGGCTCAATGACCCTTGGTGGCAACAATACCTACGTTGGTTAGGTCAAATTGTACAAGGGGACTTTGGTGAGTCTATTCTGTATGCTTTACCAGTAGCGACCATTCTTGGTGGCGCCTTGCCTAATACCTTGGGGTTAGTATCCTTAGCTCTTGTTATGGGGATTGCAGTAACAATACCTCTTGGTATAGTATCTGCAAAATATCAGGATTCTTGGATCGATCATGGTATACGTCTAGTAACGTTCTTGGCCTTAGCTATTCCTGGGTTCTGGGTCGGTTTATTATTACTGTACTTATTCGGTGTTAAATTACAGCTAGTGTCGGTAACGAATACCAATGGCTTTTCTGCCTATGTATTGCCCGCGGTAACCCTTGCTTTATGGATATGTGGCCTCTATATTCGTCGATTGCGCAATGCTATTTTAGAAGTGTCGCGACAGCCCTTTGTAGAGGGGGCGCGAGCATTAGGCTTGCCAGAATGGATGGTCTACACCCGTTACATATTCCCTCATGTGGGACTTATGTTATTGCCCATGATGGGGGTAACGATGGGTGCCATGCTAGGTGGGTCTGCCGTTATTGAAACGGTATTCTCCATAAAAGGTATTGGTTACATGATGGTACAAGGCATTATGGCTCGCGATTATGTTTTGATGCAAGGCTATATTATTTGGATTACTATGGTGTTCATCGTAATTAATATTATCATTGATGTATTGAGTGTTTGGCTGAATCCGAAGCGAAGAGCCGCCATAAAAGGAGGCTCTTATGAATAGACAAAAGCCCTATACTTTATACGTTATGTTAGTATTAGCAGCTCTATGGATCGCATTTTTCTTATGCGCTCCCTATATAGCACCATTTGATCCTGAAACGACGAATATCGCGGACCGCTTACAAGATATTAGTAGTACCCATCTATTAGGTACTGACCAACTCGGTCGTGATGTGTGGTCTCGCATCCTTTATGGCGGTAAAGCATCATTAGGAATTGCTTTCACCATCATTGGCATTAGTGGGGCCATCGGTATCGCTATTGGTGGGTTAGCAGGATTCTCTACACCTAGCATTGACCGTTGGTTATCTCGCTTGATTGATTTGGTACTAGGGTTTCCGAACATGGTGATTGCCATTGCTTTCATCGGTATTATGGGACCTAGCATAACGAATGTAATCATTTCCTTGTGCATTACGAAATGGGCGGAATATGCCCGTATCACGAGAGGCCTCGTACAGATTGAACGCCATGCGGAGTATATTACCTTTGCTCGTATGTCAGGTGCTTCAAATCTACGAATTCTGTGGCGCTATATTCTGCCGAATGTATTGCCACCGTTGGTGATTGTTATTATTCAACATCTAGGTGATGCCATCATTTTGGTAGCCAGTTTCTCGCTCATAGGCATCGGTGTGCAACCGCCGGATCCGGAGTGGGGCGCTATCTTGTTGAGCTCCCGAGATTTTCTACAAACGGCGCCGTGGCTGCTAATTTACCCGGGGCTCGCTATTTTTATTACTGTTGTTTTATTTAACTATATTGGTGATGCGTTGCGCGATGCCCTCGATGTATCTCGCTAACCGCGCTGTGTATAGATGTTTATGTTGAAAGCCTCTTTCACAGAGGCGATGTTCAAAAAGGAGAAGTTATGAAACGTTGGTTATTAGCATGTCTAACTATGCTGTGCATGGTAGCTCTCTTGGTAGGTTGCGGAAGTGATACCGCTAAACAAGGCAAACAAGGGAAGCATATGAATGTTGGTTTGTATTGGTTTGGTGAAACATTAGACCCAACTCACGAGTGGGATGCGTGGACATTGACGCGTATCGGCGCTGGTGAAACATTGGCAACGGTAACACCAGATATGAAATTTGCTCCACAATTAGCAGACTCCTGGGAAAATGTGGACCCTACAACATGGAAATTCCACATCCGTGAAAATGTTAAATTCCACAATGGCACTCCAATGACGCCACAAAAGGTAAAAGAGTCCATCGAGTACACAATGAAACAAAGTGCTCGTTCTGCAAAAGCTGTTAAGATTGAATCCATCGCAGTAGATGGTCAAAACTTGATTATTAAAACAACAGAACCTAATGGTTCCTTGTTATCTAGCTTGACTGAACCAGCGTTCGCTATCATGGATACTGCAGATCTTAAAGATATAGCATCTAAACCAGTTCTTACAGGTCCTTACAAAATCACTTCTTTCAAAAAAGGTGAAACAATTGAACTTGCAGCCTTCGCAGATTACTGGGGCGGCAAACCAGGTCTTGACTCTGTAACTGTAAAAGACATCGAAGACAATAACAAACGCGCTATGGCGTTGCAATCTAAAGACGTAGACGTAATTCAAAAAGTGGACTCTGCTAACCGCAGCTTGTTCAAAGACGGTTTCAATATTCAAGACGTTGCTGGCGTTCGTGTGTTTATGTTGAAAGCAAACAACACAGAAGCATCTCCATTACATGATAAAGCTGTGCGTTCCGCTATTGCTCATATTATTAACTATGATTCCATGGCTAAAATCATTGGCAATGGCTCTACACCAGGGTCGGCACCATTCCCGCCATCTGCCAACTTAGGCTATGATGCGATTGCTAATAAACCGATGACAGATGTAGCAAAAGCTGACCAAATCTTGACTCAAGCTGGTTACGCTAAGAATGCAAACGGCATGTATGCAAAAGATGGCAAAGAATTAGCGATTACTATTGCTATTTGGGGTAAAGACACAAGCTTATACGAAGAAATTCAACAAGAATTAAAAAAAGCTGGTATTGCTGTAACTCTTAAGAAATTACAAAGCCCTGATGAAGTAGATACACTTGGTACAGATGGTTTCGATTTAGTAGAACGCAATGTAGTGACTATGTCTACAAACGATCCTTACTGGTTCCTCAGCTTATTCTACAAAACTGGTGCGAAATCAAACATTGGTGGCTACTCTAACCCTCAAGTAGATGCGTTAATCGACCAATTGTCCGTAACATTTGATCAAAACGAACGCTCTAATATTGCAAAACAAGCGCAACAAATCTTAGTTGATGACGTAGCAGATATCTATTTGTTGTATCCAAGTGCAACGGTTGTATCCACTACAAAAGTTAAAAATGTACCAGTACATCCAATCGATTACTACTTATTAACAAAGGATTCTACTATTGAATAAATCTGATTGTATCGTATTTGATAAGGTTACAATTTCATATGGTGCGGAAGAGGCGGTGCGTAATGTATCCTTCTCCGTACCTAATGGCGAGGTCTTTGCCATTGTTGGTGAAAGTGGATCTGGTAAATCTACCTTGGTCCGTGCCGCCTTCGGCATGCTAAAACAAGCTAGTATTAGCGGTCAAATTTTGTTAAACGGCATCGATGTTTCTACATTGAGTGATGGTGATTGGCGACAATTGCGGGGCACGAAGATTTCTATGATCTTTCAAAATCCCAGCGCCTATCTAAATCCAAATCGCACCGTAGAAAATCACTTCAAAGATTTATTCCGTGCTCATGATGAAAGCTATAATGTAAGCCGCGTTATCAATATGTTACAGCTCGTTTACCTCACTGATGGCGAGCGTATCTTGCAGTCCTATCCGTTTCAATTGAGCGGTGGTATGCAACAACGATTGGCAATAGCCTTGAGCCTCATCTTGAAGCCGAGCATCGTATTTGCTGATGAACCGACTAGTGCCTTAGATATGCTGGTGCAAGCCTCTGTATTGGATCTTATGAAAGAGGTAACACAGGCTCTTGGGGCAACGGTGATTATTGTAACCCATAATATCAAGGCGGCGGCGCGCATTGCCAATAGGATTGGGGTTATGAATAAGGGGCAACTCGTTGAAGTAGGCTCTACCGAAGAGGTCATGACCCATCCAAAAGATGAGTATACTCGTATTTTGTTAGATTCCGTAATGAAAGTGGTGTAGTATGATTCAACTCGAGAATATATGTAAACAATATGCGAACCACAATCATACGGTCCACGCCGTTGATAACGTATCCTTTTCCGTAGCTCCCAATGAACGTGTAGGTATTGCTGGTGGTAGTGGTTCCGGTAAAAGTACATTGCTTAGGCTGATTGCCATGCTAGAAAAACCTACATCTGGCACCTTGCGACTCTTTGGTGAGGATATCCATTCCATTCAAAATCATACAGAAATATATCGCTCTATGCAGATGATGTTCCAAAATCCCTTGGCGGTGATTCCGCCTAGAATGAACTTAGAAGCATTTCTCTTAGAGCCGTATATCAACTATGGGCTTATGGATGTGGCGTCAGCAAAGGACGATATCCGTAAATGGATGCAACGAGTAGACTTGCCAGAAAATACGGTGTATAAATACCCTCACGAAGTCAGCGGTGGTCAGCTACAACGTGTCGTATTGGCACGGATCATGTTGATGAACCCCAAGCTAGTACTCTTTGACGAACCTACATCAGCCCTTGATGCGGTGAATCAAAAACTAGTGTTAGACCTATTACAAAAACTCCATTCGGAACAACCCTTCGGCTACGTATTCGTCAGCCATGACATCGGACTATTACAAGCCGTAACAGACCGAATCATCGTTATGAAAGATGGGCAAATTGTAGAGACTATCGAATCAAAACGACTTAAAGAAGCGGTACACCCATATACAAAATCACTTGTGGAAGCGAGTGTGTGAAAAGAGCCCCTATGCTTTGGCATAGGGGCTCTTAATTATCTTTCATAATCCTCCCTTACGATAAAAGAAATCATATATTTTTTTTCAGAAAGAGGGGTTAATTATGACAGCAGTAAAGCATGAATGGCGCAAGCACGAAAAGGAATTGTATTGTCCGAAGCAGCAGGCGGTGCAGGTTACGGTGCCGAGCATGAAGTTTTTTGTGCTGGAGGCGCTTTGGAAGCAGATCGAGCATACGGAGCAGTTTGATAAGAATAATCTGCAATATCGGGTGATGATCAGACAACCTGATTTTGTGACTCCTGACGTGTTGGAGGCGGCCATTATGAATGTATCCAAGAAAAAATCGTTGTCTCGATTTAAGGATGTGCGGCTCGAATCAATTGAGGATGGGGATTGCGTGCAGATATTGCATGTCGGGCCTTATGATGATGAACCGGAATCGTTTATGAAAGTAGATGAATTCTGCGCTGCTCATAATTTACAACGTGCTAACGACGAGTGGCATCGGAAAATCTACTTGTCTGATGCGCAAAAGGTGGAGCCCGCTAAATTGAAAACTGTACTGCGTGTGCAAGTTAAATCAATGCAGTTTTAAAAATTTAATAGTGGATAAATTCTTGAGCCTTCTGTGTTACAATGATAGTAATATAGAAGGCTTCTTTTAATTTAACATATACTAATTTTAAGATTTGATATACATATATTGAATTACTATGGGCGTAATGGTAGAAAGGCTTTCAGATGAATAATATAATTATTTATAATACTGAAGATGGAAAAGCTAAAATAAATCTTATACTTGATGATGGTTCTGTTTGGTTAAGTCAAAGTGAAATAGCAGAATTATTTCAAACGACAAAACAAAATATTAGCAAGCATATTAAATCTATATTTCAAGATTTGGAATTGTCTGAAGAAGAAACTGTCAACTATAAGTTGACAGTTCAAAATGAAGGTACTCGGACAGTTGAAAGAAAGTTAGCTTATTATAATCTAGATATGATTTTAGCCATAGGATATCGTGTTCGATCGCCGCGAGGAATTCAATTCAGAAAATATGCATCAACCGTATTAAAGGATTATTTGATAAAGGGGTTTGCTATTGATGATGAGCGACTGAAAGAATTAGGTGGTGGCAGCTATTTTAAAGAGTTATTAGATCGGATTCGAGATATTCGCTCTAGTGAAAAGGTTTTTTATCGTCAAGTGCTGGACTTATTTTCTACTGCTGTTGATTATAATCCGATATCCGTAGAAGCAAAATCATTTTTTGCTACAGTACAAAATAAGATGCATTTTGCTGTTCATCATAATACGGCTAGTGAAGTTATTTATAAACGTGTAGATAGCAAAAAAGAGTTTATGGGATTGACTACTTTCAAAGGAGAATTACCTACATTGAAAGAGGCTCAAATTGCTAAAAATTATCTTACAGAAAAAGAATTACAAGGGCTCAATCAATTAGTTTCAGGATACTTGGATTTTGCGGAAAGACAGGCCCAGCGTGAAGTCCCTATGACAATGGCTGATTGGATAAAGCATATAGATGCGATTTTGTCAGCTACAGGCGAAGCTGTATTACAAGATAAGGGACATATATCTCATCAACAAATGCAAGCGAAAGTCCTTTCTGAATATCAAAAATACCAGAATCAAACTATTAGTCCTGTTGAACGAGATTATTTACGGGAAATAAGAGTTCTTGATACATATGTAAAAAAAGGTGGTAAATAGTTTTACTTGTGAACGAGGTATCTTATGGATCTGAATGGTTTTTTCTTATTATTCCCGAGCATTTTTATATTGCACGAACTTGAAGAGATTCTTCTATTTCCACGATTCATGCGAAGGAATCCTAAACTGCAACAACAATTTTTAGCAGCCACTTTTACACCCTTCAGATTTAATGCCATCGTCTGTCAGGAATTCATACTCTTGTTGATTGTGCTGGGCTTGAGTATGTATTTTGAAAGCTTCGACATTTACATCACTGTCATCATAGCGTATATATACCATGTGATTGGGCATGTAATTCAAAGTATTTTTCTGCAACAGTATATACCGGGCGTTTTTAGCGGTATTGTCACGGCTGGATATTGCACATATCAGATATATGATGTGGTATCGGCGAACTGTATGCTATTAGGCTATTCGTTCGTAACACTGTTGATTATTTTCGTTAATATCGCTGTGAGCTTTAAAATGCTTCAACGGATACAAAAGAATGTCTGAGTAGACTGTGGAAGTAAAGCTTTCACAAATATATTGTTCCGTAAAACGGCTTCCCCATGAGAGGCCGTTTTTGTATATGATGAATTGTAAAATATATTGCGACAAATAAAAAGACTCATATTGGAGATCTCGTGTAAAATGTAAATAACCACAAATACATGACACGGAGGTCTCTAATATGAGTTATATACATCTTACCATAGAAAAACGAAGTCAAATAGAAGTTTTACGAAAAGAAGGATACTCTGTTCGTAGAATCGCTAGCTTAATCGGCGTTCACCATTCTACTGTAGCAAGGGATTTAAATCGCGTTGAAGGTGAATATTCTGTGATTAAAGCACAACAGCTAGCAATTAGTAAGTCTGCTAATAAAGGTAGACCAACAAAGTTAACACCTCAATTAGCGGCTTTAATTGAATCCAGGTTACAACAAACTTGGTCTCCAGAAGAAATAGTTGGTTCTGAATTAGTTGGTGTTCTAAGCTTTAAAACAATATATTCTTGGATCCATCGTGGTTTTCTTGCTGTAACAGAGAAAGTACTTCGCCGAAAAGGCAAAAAGCCTGGTACTCAAGAAAAGCGTGGACGGTTCAATGTGAAAAAGACCATTAAGGACCGACCTCAAGAAGTTGAAAACCGTGAGACTTTTGGTCATTGGGAACTAGATACAATGGTGTCTTCCAGAGGTCAAAGTAAAGGGTGTTTAGCTACATTTGTTGAACGTAAAACTCGATTCTATATAGCAATAAAGATGGATGACCGATCTAAGGATTCTATATTTTTAGCTATTAGTTCCCTATACAACACATTAACAAGTAAATTACTTAAAACCTTTACCGTGGACCGTGGTAAAGAATTTGCGTGCTTTGAACAGGTTGAAACCGAGTTTGGGATACCAATGTATTTTGCTGATGCTTATGCAGCATGGCAACGTGGCTCTAATGAAAATAGTAATGGTTTACTTCGAGAGTTTTTTCCTAAGAAAACCGATTTAGCTAAAGTAACACTAGATAAACTAACAGAAGCACTAGTGCTGATTAATAATCGACCTAGAAAATGCTTTGGGTTTAAAACACCATTTGACATGTTTAAACATGGAATTAAAAAATTGATTTAATTTTGTCGCATTACTTATTGCAATTCATCATATAAAAAAGTGGTTATCAACCTTGAGTTGATAACCACTTAATGGAGTATAGTAAGCTACATGATTTCCGCTTTCAAATCAATAATATTTTTAGCAGCTACACAGCCAGGGCAGTCACAGAATTCTGCGCCTTCTGCTTTAATGTCTTTAGCGTGTTGTAATAGGTTAGCTGCGCCTTCTTCGCCAAGGATTTGTGTAGCAAGTTCAGACCCTGCAAAGCCTATTGTTTCATCGATAAGTGCAATGTTTTGTTCTGCTACGGATACGAGTTGCTTTGTAAGTTCTTCTTGTTTAGGTGTACCTTCTGCATTAATCCAAGATTGAGCGAATTCCTTTACTGTTTCATTGCTTGTAGGTGCATCTAATAAAGCTTGTACGAGTTGTGTTAATCGTGTATGTGTCATGATAATCTCCTTGATATAACTAGTAAATATAAGTTTGGAAAAATGCACGCACTATCATATGAGCACCTGTTCATTTTTATAAGTTCATTATAGCACTTACAATAATTTTGAATAGTAGAATTATTTGCGATAGATACTATCAAATAGGATAGATTTATGATGATAGCTGTTTCAATTTTTAATGATATAATTTAGTTAATAAATGTAGTTTGTTTGCAGGGGATTGTATCATGAAAAAGGTTGTATGTGCGTTAGCTACGCTAGCTTTTATAGGTTCCATCAATGTTGTGTTCGCAGATGATTTGATGAGATTCCGTCTTAATGGTAATTCTATTTATGATCAGCCCTATGGTGACAGAAATGAGTTTCCATGTCCTGACAGACTCGGTAGTTGTACTATGACAGATAGCGATTATAGAAGCACTCGTAAAGGTCAATCTCTAGAGGTGTTTGATAACCTATATGAGGCTAAGCAACATTTGAACTTTAAACCGCAGTTGCCAAGTGGTTTAGAGGGATTACGTTCCGTACATGTATCCATTGTGGATCACGATGTACTACAAGTCGTGTATGCCTATCATGAGCTTTTAAAAGGAAAATACTTTGACCGTGTAGATGATATGCCAAAATATATTAAGTATCGCGTATCTACAGTATCTGGTAATATCGCAGGTGACTATAAGGATTACGTGCCTCAGAAAACAGATGTTGTGAATGGTATGACCGTGACCTATCGAATGGTGGATGATTCCGTATACCTAGCATCATGGGAATATGAGGGACAGAACCATGTGTTCTTATTTAATGATCCTATTTCTATTGAACGGGCTAGAGAAATGATTAAGAGTGTAGGTATAATAAATTGAGGTATTTATTGTACTATCTTTTTAATTGTGATTAGCTTATAATATACATATAAAGAGAGCCCATTAACGTGATTAGGGCGTTAGGCTCATCTAAAACTGAACAAAATTATGATGGCGCCTAACGTGTTAGAGGACTGCACTCCTCTATACGTTAGGCGTTTATCGTTGTACTACTTAACTAGTGCAATGATAGTGACTACTGATAACAGAACTATGATAATTACATAGGTAACTTCATGATTTGTCATAGTATCACCTCCTCGCGGAGATGAACCTAACTCACGTCAACGGACTATCTTCGTAATAAGTATAGCAAAATACTTTTTACACAAATAGCGATATACAGTCCTCTTTGTTGTGGTTGATATTAAAAATAATGGAGCTTTTATGAACGCAGATAATTACAAGATTTCAACGTTGCCATATATAGAAAATGCTAGCAATGAGATAATGGAAAAGTACAATATAAAAGCACAATATGAAACGGAACCACCTCATGGAGATGCTATATATTCTATTTCTATAAAGGGGAAAGTATTACCGTTTTGGATTTATGGTAGGGACGTTACTTTCATAGGTAATAGTATGGTTATGGTCGAGTCTGTAAGATGCAAAACCTGGGATCCCATTGAAACCATTATTATTGATTTAGAGAATGAAGTGTATGCTAGTTTAAAGGAATGGTATACAGATATTTCATTTGTTAATAATCGAATAGAGTTTTCCAATCAAGTGGTAAAAATGGATAAACGAATTTTAAATAATTTTGAGAATTTAGAGTGGATAAGCTTTTAAGAGTGATTGCGTAGAGGATTTATTGACTACACTATAGTGAAGTGTTATTCTATATATGACAAGGGATGTCAATATGTGACATAGTCTCATATGAACGAAAAAATAGCAGGGTGGCAGCCCTGCTATTTTTATTGTGCTAGTTACTAACGAGAATGGGGTTATAGGACAAAACGTGTTGGTTTTATAGGCGATGGAGCCAGTAAATTACTGGATCCATCGCTATTTTAAGTTCTTTTGATAAACTTAGAGGGTGGACAAAATGTGTTGGTAAAAAGTCCCAAAA
>NZ_JAPVXT010000012.1:0-30132 GCF_041431445.1 Veillonella sp. 20925_1_51 | reverse complement strand
GAAGCTATTTGAATAGCTCATTATTTGTTGTCGTTACATTTAAGTAACTTTGAATTATGGTTGGTTTTGACTTTGTCAAAACCCGCACTCTGGCATATGTTCAATCATATGATTGATTACCTATCATTGTTCAGTTTTCAAAGATCTGTTATCAGTTTCACGCTTCAGTGAAGCGCCATCTGACGACTTGATTATAATAACATGTGAGCAATTTCATGTCAACACATTTTATAATCTTTTTTGAAGTTCTTTCGAACTTCAAAGTGTATTTCTACACTCATTAAGAAACAGTCGTTCGAACGACTGTATGGATATTATAGTATAACCAAAAAATAATGGCAACCCCCAATTCTCAACTTCACACAACTTTCATTGCACATTCATTTTTCACCCTAAAAACTAAAGATTGATTTTATACAATCTATTTTGTATAATGTAGCTGTAATATAGACTCTTTCACTTATATAGTTATATAGTTATATAGTTATATAGTTATATACTATTTAATACTATATTTTAATTTTGAATTAGCTCTATATTTCAATTTAGTCTTTTATTATGGTAGTTATTATTAATACTATAATAATGTGTGAGGAGATTGAGTATGAAATTATCCAAACGTTTATTATCCAAAACAGTTGCTATTGCTGCGGTATGTGCAACTATGGCCACTGCAGCCTTTGCTGCACCACAAGGTACATTTGATACCTCTGAAATTCAAATTACAGGCGAAGCCTCTCGTTCTGTAGCACCTAACTATGCGATTTTAACACTTGGTATTACTAGTGAAAACACTAATATCAATGCTGCAAAATCCAATAACGATCGCATCATGAGTGATTTAATCAGCAAGTTAGGTCATTTAGGTATCGACAAAAAAGATATTTACACATCTAATATTTCTATTAACCCTACAAGTGATTATCAAGATGGCAAACGAATCAACACTGGTTATAGTGTAGCAAATCGTGTGACTGTAAAAATCAACAATCTCGATAATGTAGGAAAGGCTGTTGACGCTGCTGTTAGCGCTGGCGCCAACGATATCAATAACCTTTCATTCCAAAATGATGTATCTCAACAACTGTCTGATTCTTTAACTACCGAAGCAATTCAAGACGGTCGTCATAAAGCTGAGGTTATTGCTGCAGCCCTTGGTCGTACTTTAGGCCCTGTAAAAACTGTTTCTATTAGCACACCACAAACAAGCTCTATGGACTCTGGTTCCTATCGTAACGCCGTAATGTTAAAAGCGTCTCTCGAAACTGCTACTCCTGTTGAAAAAGGATCATTAGTAGTTTCTCAAGACGCTAATATTACTTATTATTTACAATAGAATTTTCTGGTACCACACCTTCGTGGACCGCTACAATGCCGCCTGTCAATTCATGATAGGTGGCATTTTCATATCCTAAAGATTTCCAGATTTCAAGAATCTCGCTTTGATGAGGATATCTGCGTAAGGATTCTGGCAACCATGCATAAGAGGAATTATCCTTACTCAACTTACCTATAATGGGTAATATATAGGAGAAGTAGAAATTATATAACTGTTTAAAACCAAACATGCTTGGCTTTGCGAGTTCTAACACAACTACTTTTCCACCTGGCTTTACAACACGTTGCATTTCAGATAACACTTGTTTAATATCTGGCACATTACGCATTGCAAATCCGCTCATAGCAGCATCAAATGTGTTATCTGCATATGGTAATGCCATCGCATCACCTTGAACAAGATTAACTTGATCTATTAAACCAGCATCTTCAATGCGTACACGACCTTGATCAAGCATCTCACTATTAAAGTCCAAAGCCTCTACTTTTAATGTTGGTTCTTGACGTAACGCTTCCTTTGTAAACACACAGGTACCACATGCTACATCAAGCACACGTTGGTGAGGACCAATATTCATTGCTTTTACAGAGAATTTGCGCCAAAAATAATCTTGTCCAAAGCTTAAGACTGTATTCATTAAATCATAGTTTTTTGCAATATTAGAAAAAACACCTTGTACAAATTGCTCTTTATCGGCATACGTTTTAAATTCTTTAGTATTCATTATGGTCCTTTCACTAATCAAGAACTATATTCAAACTCTTTACTCGCATAGTATATCATACTATGACGCCTATCAAAAGAATCCTATTATATATACTATATATAGTAACTATGTAAAGAGCACATATTTAGTTAAAGTAATATATTCACTACTATTAAAACTAGCATATTACAAAATAAATATCGTTATCAATCACAGTAGATCTAACTTAACTATATATAAACGACTATGATATTATCTATTGCCACCATCCTGTGTTCGTTGTATAATGACATATGTCCATGACGAAAAGATATCTTTTCCATGGTCTTTTATTAGTTTTTATTAAGTATTGGAGTGTACTATGAATCGATTTGTAAAAACAATCAATAGAGTCAGTCTAATCCAACAAATTATCATAGGTTTGATTATTGGTATTTTGACAGCTCTATACGTGCCAGATGTGGCAAATGAATTAGCTTTATTAGGCGTTCTCTTTGTTGG
Organism: Veillonella sp. 20925_1_51; assembly: GCF_041431445.1. Classification (NCBI taxonomy): domain Bacteria; kingdom Bacillati; phylum Bacillota; class Negativicutes; order Veillonellales; family Veillonellaceae; genus Veillonella; species Veillonella sp. 20925_1_51. Next base: position 27,586 of record NZ_JAPVXT010000012.1, on the reverse strand, counting down.
TGCTTTAAAAGGGATTGCACCAATCCTCGTATTCTTTCTTGTAATTGCAGCCATCAGTAAACACCGTTCTGGCCAAAAAACAGGGATGGGCTCTGTAATCACATTATATTTATTAGGTACATTCCTTTCTGCAGCACTTGCTGTAGTCGTAAGCTTTATGTTCCCTACTACATTACACCTTGCAGCTAGTGCAGCCGATGCAGCTCCACCACAAGGTATCGTAGAGGTAATGAAAACACTTTTAAAAAATATTGTTGATAATCCAGTAAAAGCCTTGATGACTGCTAACTATATCGGTATTTTAGGCTGGGCACTTATCATTGGTGGCGCTTTACGCCATGCACCAATGAATACTAAGGAAGTAATGGAGTCTATCGCTCAAGCTATTACAACTGTAGTAGGTTGGATTATCCGCTTTGCTCCTCTTGGTATCATGGGTCTCGTAGCTGACTCTATTGCTACTAACGGTATTGAAGCTTTAATTGGTTATTTCCAATTACTCGTATTACTACTTGGTTCTATGATTTTCGTAGCATTAATAGTAAACCCACTTCTATCTTTTGTATATCTTCGCCGTAATCCATATCCATTGGTTTTCAAATGTTTACGTGAATCTGCAATCTATGCGTTCTTTACTCGTAGCTCTGCAGCAAACATTCCTGTTAACCTTGATTTAGCAAAACGTTTAAAACTTAACCCTGATATGTATTCCGTATCCATTCCATTGGGTGCTACTATCAACATGGGTGGTGCAGCGATCACAATTACAATCATGACATTAGCTGCTGCACATACACTTGGTATCGTTGTAGATGTCCCTACAGCAATCCTTTTATCTGTCATTGCTACAATCGGTGCTTGTGGCGCTTCTGGCGTTGCTGGTGGGTCCCTACTTCTAATTCCTCTAGCTTGTTCTCTATTCGGTATCTCCAATGACATCGCAATGCAAGTTGTAGGTGTAGGCTTCATCATTGGCGTTTTACAAGACTCCACCGAAACAGCACTTAACTCCAGTACAGATATTCTCTTCACTGCTACTGCAGATTATGCAAAACGTGGCTATCACGAAAACTGGAATTAAATATACTTTTACAATCATACTAAAGACGGTTCTTCGGGACCGTTTTTTGTATTTAAAAATCCATAAATACTAGATTACTATACGACTTATAAATGTATTCATTGTATAATATAAAGAACATACTTTATAAATCAACATAGGTATTAATATTAATCATATACGTTTATATTAATTACAATCGCCTATATTGATTTTCTTCAATATAGTGTTATAATAGAGTTAATGATAATAACTATTAATAGATAGCAATAGAAAGGAATCAACATGAAACAGTACGATATTATTGTAGTGGGTACAGGTGGTGCAACCATCGTAGCTGACGCTGCTATAAAAGTAGGTAAAAAAGTAGCTATCATAGAAAAAGGTAAATTCGGTGGCACATGCCTAACTCGCGGTTGTATTCCTACGAAGGTTATGGTTACAGCAGCTAATGCCATTCAAGAGGTAGAAGAGTTCAAAAAAATAGGCGTCAATGTTGGCGATGCAACTATGGATTGGGACACTGTAGCTAAACGTACATGGCATATGATTGACAAGAATGCAGGCATCTATGATTACTATAACGCTTATGACAACGTAGATGTATATCGCGGTGCTGCAAGTTTTGTGTCCGATAAGGTTATGAACATCCACCTTAACGATGGTTCTAGCATTGTAGAAATCACAGCACCAACAATTATCCTAGGTACTGGCGGTTATAGTAATGTACCGAATGTACCAGGCCTTCAAGAGGCAGGTTTCCTTACTAGTGAAAGTCTCTTTGGCGATAAATTCCCTAAACAACCATACAAATCCCTTGCTGTACTCGGTGCAGGTCCAATCGGTGTTGAATTCGGTCACGTATTTGCATCCGCTGGTACAGAGGTAACAATTCTTCAACATAATGTACGTTTAGTACCTAAAGAAGACGAAGAGATGTCCGAACATCTTCTTCAAAACTACCGAGCTCGTGGTATTAATGTAATCTTAAACCAAGACACTGTTGAAATCCGTCAAGAAGATGGTCTTAAAGTTGTAGTCACTAAAGATCGTAGCACTGGTGAAGTTACAGAAACTAAGGTAGAAGAAATCCTCGTAGCAGCTGGCATTCGTCCTGCTGTAGAAGAGCTCCACCTCAAAAATACAGGTATTGAAACATGGCCAAAGGGCTGGATTAAAACAAACGAGTTCCTCGAAACATCTGTTGATGGCATCTATGCCTTAGGTGATGTAAATGGTGAACCAGCATTTCGTCATCGTGCGAACTATGAAGCTGATATTATTGCCCACAATCTATACTTTGCTAAAAACGAAGAAGATTTCCGTTGGGCACGTTATGATACATTGCCAAAGGTTACCTTCTCCTACCCTGAAATTGGTAGCGTAGGTCTTACTGAAGCAGAAGCAATTAAAGCAGGCTATAATGTAGGTGTTGGTAAAAATTACTACTCCTCTACGGCTAAAGGTTATGCTATGGGTATTAATCCTGGCGATGTAAATGATGGTTTCGTTAAAATCGTAGTGGACAAAGACACAAACCACATTCTCGGTATGCACGTAACAGGTCCTCAAGCATCCATCCTCTTCCAACCTTACGTAAATCTTATGAACAGCGGTGTAACTCCATTGACTGCTATTAATGAAGAAATCGCATCTGAACGTACTAAACGCTTACGTGAAAAAGGTATTACTCGCGAAATGGATCCTAAATCCGTTATCACTGTAGGTGAAACTATGAGCCCACATCCATCCTTAATCGAGGTTATTATGTGGACACAAGTATACTACGAAAACCGTTGGTAATAATAAATATATAACCATTATATAAATAAAAGAGCTGAAGATTTTATCTTCAGCTCTTTATTTATAATCTCGCTAAATAGATTAACGACCCATATCAATGGTGTTATCCCAAATAATATTTGTTTTACGACCGTCGAAACCTTGATCTGGTTCAGGAGGTAATTTACTAGATTTAGATTGACCTACATAAGCCCCTGTTTCAGCATCTACAGTAACTACAGTCTTTTTACCATCTTGATGCATTGTCATATAGTATAGAATCTTGCCTTCATGCGCTTCAATTTTCCAGCCTTTTACGACTGCATCAGCACCAAGTTGTTGTTTTGCAACGCGCTCAGCTTGAGCTGCTTCGATGACTTTATCTTTATTGAAGATTTCACCGATAACTTTCTTAGGTTTGCCACCTTCATCCATATCAGAAGTATTACCAGTGATAACGTCGATTTTCATCTTATATTGATGATATTTACTATAACCTACTACTTTGTAACCATAGTTCAAATCATTAGAGTTAAGCTCTACAGAATGAAGTGCTGCATTAGGAAAACGGTTTTGGAAAATAGTACCAATTTTACTCATAGTCATAACCATGGATTCCCCTGGCGCACGTTGTACAGAAATATCAGTACTTGTTTCTGGTTTTGTTTTACGTGCATCTGCCACACTAGGTGTAGCAACGGACAATACGCCAACTGCCAATACACCAGTTAATGCCATAGAAATCAACTTTTTATTCATTACATATCCTCCTACTATATACAATGCTTTCACCTATGGTAAAAGCCATCCGTATACTAGAATTACTATAATTTCGTGCTATACGCAACAGCACACAAAACATACATAAATAGATATATTATTTAGACAATATACTATAAACCTTCATTCGATGCAAGTCGATCGTTTACATCAGTCATAAGCAATTTGTAACATGTTGCCACCAAAGGTACGCCAATCAACATGCCAGTGACCCCCATTAAACTACCACCAACGATAACAGCTGCAAATACCCACAAACCAGGCAAGCCAACGGAATTACCTACGATCTTAGGATAAATAAAGTTGCTTTCAATTTGATGAAGCACCTCTAATATAATCACATAGATTAATGCATCCATAGGACTAACAGTAAGTAAGATAACTGCCCCGATAACGCCACCCACATAAATACCTAGCAATGGAATTAATGCAGTAAGGCCAATAACACAGGCAATCGTAGTGGCATATTCAATATTAAATGCCCATAGTGAAATACCAACCATAATGCCTAAAATCAAGGCATCTATGAACTGGCCTACAAAGAAGTTACTGAAGGTTTGAACAGCTACGCGTGTGACATAACTAACGCGATTTACCCACTCATCGGATGCATAAGCTCGTAAAATACGTTTGCCTTGCATCATAAGTCGCTCTTTATCGAGCAACATATAAATGGCAAAAATCAAACCTAAGCCTATATTCAAAGTCCACGATAAGGCTGTCCCCATCGCATTAACTAGGTATGTACCACCCTTTGTGCCCCACTCGCGAGTATATTTAACAACACTTTCACCACTCAAGGTATCCATAAGAGTTTGATTGGAGGCCATTGGAATCGTTTCTGTAAGGTGTTGCATCCAAGATTGGAAGTCTGAATATAACTGTGGCGAAGAAGCTACGATAATCGACATGGAATGAATCAATTGTGGAATCGCCATGCGAGCAATGAAATACACGATAGCACTGATAGTAACAAAGGATAATACAAGACTTAAAGGTCGTCTAATTTTATCTTTCCAACCAGTTTTACTCTTAGGCCACAGCCAGCGTTCATAACGCACAACGAGAATATCGAGGACAAATGCGATACAAGCACCTACTATAAGTGGAACAAAAGCAGTAATAATGGCATCAATAGCATTGGCTATATCGCTAATACGCAGCGCCATCATGATCATAACGCCAGCCAATATAATGGCCCCTATAAGCGGTTTGTAATATTTAAATCGTTTCATATATAACCTACTTTACTATACTCACACTGCATACATTACCAAAACTTAATGAACATTGTATGACCTACGATTGTATGCAAGCTTAGTATAACACAAAAGTCCACCTTATCACATGCTCGGTCCCCCGATGAACACGAGAGCATGATAGAAGGTGGACTAATTATATGTCTAATCTAAATTAGAATGAAGATTAGCGGTGAATGTAAACGTCTACACGACGGTTTTCAGCTTTACCTGCTGCAGTAGAGTTAGTTGCCACTGGTTTAGTGTCGCCATTAGCGATACCGATGAAACGATCAGCAGATACGCCGTTGTTTACTAAGTATTGAGCTACGTATTGTACGCGGCGTTCGGACAAGCCAACATTGTATTGGGGTGTTGCATCAGTATCAGCATTACCCAACAATTTGATTTGATCTTGAGAGTATTGGTTAGCAGCGTTTACAGCAGCTGTCAAGTTTGGATATTGGTCTGCACGAGCTACATCTTGGTCGGAATCGAAGTAGATGGATTGTACATAGTAATCCAATTTAGGAGTTTTGTATACAGGAGCTTCTACTACAGGAGCTGAAGCTGGAGTGTATACAGGAGCTGGAGCTGGAGTTGCTACAGGAGCTACTGTTTTGTGACTACCGAAACGGTAGGACAAACCAACTACAGGACCTTGGAAGGAGATGTTGTTAGTATCAGTAGCTTGTGTATTGATATAACGGTAACCAGCATTGATATCCAAGTCTTCGTTAACTTTGTAGCCTAAGCCAGCTTCCCAAGTGGAAGTTTTCTTAGTACCTACACTAGCTTTACCATACACTTCTACTTTGGAGCCAAGGTTAGCTTTACCAATTACACCAGCTTGTGCAATGTTGTTAGTACCATCAGCATCATTATTATGGATGCGTGCATAACCACCATATACAGCGAAGTTTTTGTTCAAAGATTGAACCAAGTTCACTTCATGCATATTTGTGTCAAGATGTTTAGAATTCAAACCATGGTAACCATATTGAATAGCAGTTTTGTCAGACAAAGCATAAGTCAAACCACCATCAAAGTTCCATTTGTGAGCATCTTTAAAGCCATCTGCTTTTGCTTCAACATTTGCTGCACCAAGATCAACTTGGAATTCGCCTTTGTTGAATTGAGTTTGAGGAGTTGCGCCAGCTACGGATACGCCTACAGCAGCAACTGCCAATAAAGCTAATAATTTTTTGTTCATTATAATTTCCTCCAAAAATAGCCCATAACAATACACAGGGCCTTGGTAATAATATATTTTCATTTTACACAACTTTTCGATAAATTTCAATATCTTTTATGAATTTACCATGAGAATTTCGAATTATATCTATATATAGATTTTATATAGTTTGAATTTAAAATTACGACTATCTCTATAATATAAGAATATTATGCTACCAATCATAGGATTAATTAGACTTCTATTTATTGTTTTAAGATTTATCTTATACTTATCTTATTGTGTCTTTAAATTTAGCTGAATAAAAGAAAACGCCTACGTTTCCGTAGACGTCTTTGTTAAATCAGTTTTCTTTTACATAGAACCATGCACGATGAAATACGGCTGCAATTGCACCACCAACTAATGGAGCAACGATAAAGAGCCATACTTAAGCCAAAGCTTCGCCGCCTGTGAATACAGCTGGAGCTAATGCACGAGCAGGGTTTACAGATGTACCAGTCAATGGAATGCCGATCAAGTGAACCATTGTCAATGTAGCACCAATTACAAGACCGGCAAGAGCAGATATTTTTTCACTAGCTGTTACACCAAGAATTACAAGCACAAATACAAATGTAAGGAATGTTTCCACTACAAATGCACCGCCCATAGAAAGGCCCACAGCACGCTCTTATAGTTTTTCATGTTACTCTCATCAGTATAAATATTTTCTAAATTATGCCGACGACTTTTTTCGATATAATTTTATAAAATATTATTCTTTCTATCTTTATTATATATCATGATGTTCATCACACAATAAATTCTATAGAATATGATATACTAGTGATGCGTATTTTGTAGAGATTTCTTTTGTAAATAGTACTTATATAGGAGGAACCATGAGTAAAACAGCTTATATTGTACGTCATATTAACTTTGAAAATGCCGGTATCTTAGAGGCAGTCCTTATTGATCGAGGGTTTAAACTAACATACATTGAAGCTCCCCTTGCCAATTTCGAACACTATGATGTGACAGAGGCTGATTTAATTATCGTTTGCGGTGCCCCTATTGGCGCATACGACGAAGAACTCTATCCTTTCTTAACAGATGAAATCAAATTTATTACCGATCGTATAAATAGTAAAAAGCCATTACTTGGCATCTGTTTAGGTGCCCAACTCATATCCCGTATTATGAGCGGTCACGTAGGGCCTATGAAACATGGCAAAAAAGAAATTGGCTTTGGGCCGCTAGAATATACACCTGAAGGGGCCTCCTCCCCTCTAGCATTGCTTGGCAATGTACCTGTCCTTCACTGGCATGGTGATGAATTTGAAATCCCTAAAGGTGCAGTGCGTCTTGCTAAAACAGAGCTATGTCCAAATCAAGCATTCTCCGTAGACAATCATATCCTAGCGCTTCAATTCCATATGGAGGCTGATCCTGCTGTAATTGAAAGTTGGCTTGTAGGCCATTGTGCAGAGCTTTCTAATGCAGGTATCGACATCCCTAAATTAAGAGAAGATGCAAAACGTCTCCGTCAAGAGTTGCCAGCTGCTGGCAAAGCCGCTTGTATCGCTTGGCTTGAACAAAATCATTTATAAAAATAAGAACCGCCTTAGTAATACTAAGGCGGTTCTTATTTCGTTCTTATATATATCCCTTACATAAGATGTTCTGGTCATATAACACATTCCCCAATGTGTCATTTTTTCCACATTTGGTATTGTACATCAAACAAATTGAATGCGCAAGAAGTTATTCATAAACCTTTCATAAATTATTTTATTTTTTTCAATATAAGAATGATACTCATATACAAATATTGATAGGTTTAAACAATTTTATGCTGCCATGCCCCACGAATAAATCGTATGTAAGAACAACATAAACGAAGAGATTGGTCAAAGCATAAGGATAACCATGCGCCTAATAATCCTAAACCAAAGGTGATACACAATAGGTAAGTAATAATAGGTCGTATTATAGCCACGCTAACAAGGGAGTATTTCATAATATAATAGGTGTCCCCTGCCCCTTTTAGTACACCAGAGTATACTTGTTGCAGTGCTTGCGGAAATGCAGCAATAGCCATGATGCCCATTAAAGCCCCCGCTAACGTAATGACTTCACTTTCACGTGTATATAATTGTACCAAAAGATCCCCAGGACCAATAAAGATCAAAGCACTGACAAGGCCCACAACGAATCCTATACGAGCTCCAATTTTACCATAAGTCTTTGCAATATCAGGTCGTTTATGACCAAGGCTCTGTCCTGTATGGGATGCACCGGCAAAACCGAGCCCCATAGCGAAGTAATAGAATATATCCATCAAATTCATACATACATAATGAGCAGCTAGTGGAACGGCCCCTAAGGACGCAACGATCATGGTGTACGTATACATTCCAAAACGCTCAAAGAATTGTTCTCCTAAGGAACTGCCACCTACGTGGAACATAGTATGTAACACCGTTCGTTCAAATTTCCATTTTGAAGGATGTCGTAAGGTTAGCCCGGTAGTAGTATATTGTGAAATCGTACGCAGTAGTAATAGAGCAATCACAGCACTACTAATCATTGTAGATACACCGGCGCCCATGACACCGAGTTCAGGAAAGAATCCAATACCATAAATCAAGAAGAAGTTCATGATGGTATTTAGAATATTCCCTACTACATTAGACTTAAAAATAACCTTGGTATTGCCATACCCAATAAGAGCAGCCCCTACAATTTGACTAAAGGATTGGAATATTAGACTGATGACAATAAAACGACCATACCAGACAGCGGTCTCAATATAGCCATCTTCTGCACCTGTAAAACGTAAGATATGCTCTAAATTAAAGAAACATATGGCCAATAAAGGGGCATAAATCAAGAAATTTAATAGAATGGATTGCTTAAGAACGGCATTCATACCATCCACTTCACTCTCACCATGTCGGCGAGCTATAATCGCTGTTACCGCAATGGATAAGGCACGACAGAATATGAGCATCACCATCTCTGGCTGCCCCATGATACCTACCGAAGCTAGTGCGGATGCACCTAAAGCACCAACCATCGCTAAGTCTATGGCCGTCATAAACTGTAACATCAATCCTTGTAATGTAGCGGGCCAAGCTATTTTTAAATAATTACCATACAGTTGCTTTGTAGTTCCTACCGGACCTAACCGCTCTGCAGCGGGCAACATGGTATCTAATGAAAGCCATCGTTGTATGCGTTCTAACATAGTAACTCCTATTCATGCAAGATCATACAAGGTGGAGCAAAATTCTTAGCCCCTAATATCTTCTGTATTATATCACAACAATACATGAAAAGTCATTCATATATTATATTTTATTTAATAACCTATATCAAAATAGAAAAAGAACCCCTTACCTAGTCACTTATACCCATTAGGATATAAACGTGATAAGTAAGGGGTTTCTTTTTTACAATTCCAGTTCTTTAAAATGATTATTATTGAAATTGCATCTCACTAAAATAGAGAAATTACTTCAAGTAAAACTTCAAAGACTAGAGTGTTAGATTACTCAGTATCGATTATCTTACTATATACTGATTAACCTTTAGATGCTAACAATTTGTCCACTGCTGCGCGCAAATCATCTAAACCTTGTTTTGTTTCAGCCAATTCTTGACGTTGACGTTCATTTTCAGCTTCCAATGTGTTTAGACGAGCTGCTTGATCAGCAATAACATATTTTTGTTCAGCATTTTCCTTCTTGAGGCTAGATACCTCATCTTGCATTACATACACAGAGCTAATAGGACCTGCTTTGTAACGATCAGGAATGTTTTTCTTTTCTGGGCTAGAACCAAATTTATGGGTTACACCAGCATTCACCATATTATGGTTGCCACCAACGGAAACACCTACGTTGAACATAGTATCTTCGTTAGTGTAATGCGCAAGACCAAGAGCTGCTGCAGTTTCACCACGGTAGTTGCCTACGCCCGCCATAATTTGAGTTGGCTCTAATGGATCATATTGAATTGGTTTCAATGCGGCCATAGCAGCTGCATGAGCACCAACACGTTGTACTTCACCTGCGACTTGACCAATCGCATCACCCATTTTTGCATTGGATGCTTTCAACTGACCAATATTCACAGCATCTGTATCATCAGAACCAGGTGCCACACCTTTAATTTGATTGTTCCCATTATTGAGGCCATCCTTAGTCAAGGATACAGGACCTGCATTAGGGTTATTCGGATTTGCACTACCAGGTGTAATTGTTATGCCATTACCATTTGTTACAGTTGTGTTACCAGCTGCATCTTTAAATGTAGCAGATTTCATATCTGTCAGCTCTGGATTTACGGCATAGCTAATTGTTTTACCTGCATGGCTAACCATCATATTATTGCCTGCTTTGAAAGTAAGCGTTTCATTTGGTCTAATTTTTTCTGGTGTTGCACTTGGTGTGCTGTTGACACCAGAACCTTCAGTACCAACGGTAGCATCCCAGCCTGCATTAGCTACAGCAGATTGAACTTGATCTTCAGTGGCTGCGCGGCCAGAAGTAATGTTGTTAGGGTCCCACGTTTTATTAGTCAAACCTGTTACAACACCATCTTTACCATTTACTGCAACAGGATTATTGCCACCTGTAGTAATGATGCCATCCTTGCCATCAATACCTACAGTACCAATAGCAGCTTTACCATCCTTACCATTAAGAGCAATCTTATCTGCTACTTTCACAGAACCATTAACACCATCAATAGCAACGGCATTTGTACCATCACCAGCTTTAATAGTTCCATCTGTACCATTAATCGCTACAGCATTACCATCTTTACCGGCTTTGATCGTGCCATTTGTACCATCCACAGTAATCGCTTTTGTTGGATCCGCTGCACCCAAAGTAATCTTATCATTCAACTTGTTATCGTAAATAATATGACCATCTGGAGCAGTAGTTTTAGTCAACACAATATTGCCTGTAGTATTATTGGCACTTTCACCACCATTAGCAGTTAATTCAGTTGTTGCCGCCTTAGTTTTAGCATCTAATTGACGTACATTAACAGCATCTGTGTCATTTGTGCCATCAGCTACATTAACAATCTTATTATTGCCATTATCAAGGCCATTACCAGTTAAGGACACTGTATCTTTACCAGGTTTTGTAATTGTTACACCATCCTTAGTGAAAGTAGCCTTGTTACCAGCAGCATCGGCTACAGTTGTACCAGTCGCTTCAACCTTAGTTGTATCGCCTGCTGCATTTGTTACAGTTGCACCTGTAGAAGCAACATTTGTTGTATTACCAGCCGCATCTTTAACAGTAGCACCTTTAGCGTCAACCTTAGTTTCATCACCAGCGGCATTTTTCAATGTATTGCTAGTCGCATTAGATACATTAGAGTTACCTGCATTATCTGTCAAATTATTGCTTGTAGCATTAGATACGTTAGAGTTACCCGCATTATCTGCCAAAGTATTGCTAGTTGCTGTCGCAGTATTCGTATTGCCATTCGGATCAGCAATCGTATTAGATGTGGCATTTGATGTGTTTGTATTACCTGCACCATCATCGATTACATTTTTATCTGCTGTATTTGTATTCGTCTTAGCACCATCAGTGATAGTAGACCCCGCTGCCGTAGTGGCTGTGGATTTTGTACCATCTACAACAGTGTTACCAGCCGCATTAGATGTATTCGTTTTACCACCATCAGTTTGAACGATACTATCGCCTTTGATAACAGTTGTTTTACCACCAGTGGCATTGAATATAGCAGACTCCATATCTTTAAGATTTTTGTTTAAGGAGTACGCTAAAGTTTTACCATTTTGGTCAATAATGAGGTTATTGCCAGCCTGTAATTGAACCTCTTCGCCACTAGAGATCTTAGTCTTAGCAGAGCCATTAGCTTCACCAGTGGAACCAGCTACTGTACCAGAGTTTATATTCCAACCAGCACCTACTGCATCAGATACTTGTTGTAATTGATCTTCTGTTGCAGCTCGACCAGAAACAGCTTTTGTAACACCTGGTGTCCATGCTGTATTTGTTAAACCAGTAACAGTACCTGCAGCACCATCTAATTTAACAGTGTTAGCACCACCTGTAGTGATTGTGTTATTCACACCATCTATAACTGCAGAACCTGCAGTTACTTTACCAGCAGTACCATCAACAGTCACCTTATTAGCACCAGTACCTGTCGTAATTGTATCTTTAGTAATAACAGTGCTATTACCAGCATTATCTTTGACAGTTACAGTGCTAGCTGTTGCTTCTGTAGTATTTGTACCATCTGTAATTGTATTGGATGTAGCATTAGATGTATTTACATTGCCATTGCCATCATCAATTACATTACTATCTACAGTAGTCTTATTAGATTTTGCACCATCAACTAATGTGTTTTCATCAACTGTAGATGTATTAGTCTTAGCACCATCTTTAATCACTTGACCAGCTGCAGTTGTTTCTGTGGACTTAGTACCATCAGCTACTGTATTACCAGCTGCTGTAGATCTATTTGTCTTAGTACCATCTGTTTGCGCAATGCTATCGCCTGTAATAACAGTTGTTTTACCACCTGTTGCTTCGAAGGTTGCAGAGTTCATCTTCACAAGATCTTTATTCAGGGAGTATGTGAAGTCTCGTTCGTTTTGGTTCACTGTGAGGTTTTCACCAGCGATCAATTGAACTTTGTCGTCTTTACCAACCTTAGCATCTTTCTTAGTACCTGTTTGGTTACCAGAAGTTGTAGCATCTTTGTCAGCAGTGATTTGCCATGTTTGTTCCCCTACTTGTTTCAATTGTTCTTCCGTAGCGGCACGGCCTTTTGTTGCAAAGTCTGCACTATTTACAGTTGTGTTAGACAAGCCTGTAATGTCGTTTGTAGTACCACCAGTTACGGTTACTGTACCAGTTTTTACAGTGCCTGCAGCACCATCCATAGTAACAGCGTTAGCACCACCAGTTGTAATTGTGTTGTTCACACCATCTACAACAGCAGTACCAACAGTGGCTTTACCTGCTGTACCATCAATTGTTACAGCGTTATTACCAGTACCTAATGTTACTTTGTCATTGAGTTTTACATCATAGATTGTATGACCATCAGCTGCCGTTGTAGATGTAAGGGTTACATTACCTGTTGTAGCATTCGCTGCTTCACCATTGTTAGCAGTTACTGTAGTAGTAGCCTTTTTAACATCTGCAATATTAGCTGCATTTGTGTTGTCTGTATCATCATTATTTACATGACCACTTGCTACATTTTTAATGACATTATTGCCATTATCCAAACCAGCATCAGTCAAGGATACAGGATTTTTACCTGTTGTATTGATACGTACACCATCAGCTGCGTAATTAGTATTACCGTTAGCATTAGTTACTGTTGTACCTGCTGCAGTTGTTGCAGTGGAGTCTGCACCATTAGTTACAGTCGTACCATCAGCTGTAGTTGCTGTAGATTTACCACCATCAGCTACTGTATTACCAGCTGCTGTGGATTTATTTGTCTTAGCGCCATCTGTTTGCGCAATGCTATCGCCTGTAATAACAGTTGTTTTACCGCCTGTTGCTTCGAAGGTTGCAGAGTTCATCTTCACAAGGTCTTTATTCAAGGAGTATGTGAAGTCTCGTTCGTTTTGGTTCACTGTGAGGTTTTCACCAGCGATCAATTGAACTTTGTCGTCTTTACCAACCTTAGCATCTTTCTTAGTACCTGTTTGGTTACCAGAAGTTGTAGCATCTTTATCTGCAGTGATCTGCCATGTTTGTTCCCCTACTGCTTTTAATTGTTCTTCCGTAGCGGCACGGCCTTTTGTTGCAAAGTCTGCACTATTTACAGTTGTGTTAGACAAGCCTGTAATATCATTTGTAGTACCACCAGTTACAGTTACTGTTCCAGTTTTTACAGTACCTGCTACACCATCTAATGCAACGGCATTAGCACCACCAGTTGTAATTGTGTTGTTCACACCATCCACAACGGAAGAGCCAATTGTAGCTTTACCTGCTGTACCATCGATTGTTACAGCATTAGATCCAGTACCAAGGGTCACTGTATCGTTGAGTTTTACATCATAGATTGTATGACCGTCAGTAGCTGTAGTGGATGTAAGGGTTACATTACCTGTTGTAGCATTCGCTGCTTCGCCATTGTTAGCAGTTACAGTTGTAGTAGCCTTTTTAACATCTGCAATATTAGCTGCATTTGTGTTATCTGTATCATCATTATTTACATGACCACTTGCTACATTTTTAATGACATTATTGCCATTATCCAAACCTGCATCTGTTAAGGATACAGGATCCTTGCCTGTTGTATTGATACGTACACCATCAGCTGCGTAATTAGTATTACCGTTAGCATTAGTTACTGTTGTACCTGCTGCAGTTGTTGCTGTGGAGTCAGCACCATTAGTTACAGTCGTACCATCAGCTGTAGTTGCTGTAGATTTACCACCATCAGCTACTGTATTACCAGCCGCTGTGGATTTATTTGTCTTAGTACCATCTGTTTGCGCAATGCTATCGCCTGTAATAACAGTTGTTTTACCACCTGTTGCTTCGAAGGTTGCAGAGTTCATCTTCACAAGGTCTTTATTCAAGGAGTATGTGAAGTCTCGTTCGTTTTGGTTCACTGTGAGATTTTCACCAGCGATCAATTGAACTTTATCGTCTTTACCAACCTTAGCATCTTTCTTAGTACCTGTTTGGTTACCAGATGTAGTAGCATCTTTGTCTGCAGTGATTTGCCATGTTTGTTCCCCTACTGCTTTCAATTGTTCTTCCGTAGCGGCACGGCCTTTTGTTGCAAAGTCTGCACTATTTACAGTGGTATTAGCCAAACCAGTAATATCATTTGTAGTACCACCAGTTACAGTTACTGTACCAGTTTTTACAGTACCTGCTACACCATCTAATGCAACGGCATTAGCACCACCAGTTGTAATTGTGTTGTTCACACCATCCACAACGGAGGAACCAATTGTAGCTTTACCAGCAGTACCATCGATTGTTACTGCATTAGCTCCAGTACCAAGGGTCACTGTATCGTTGAGTTTTACGTCATAGATAGTATGACCATCAGCAGCCGTAGTAGATGTAAGGGTTACATTACCTGTTGTAGCATTCGCTGCTTCGCCATTGTTAGCAGTTACAGTTGTAGTAGCCTTTTTAACATCTGCAATATTAGCTGCATTTGTGTTATCTGTATCATCATTATTTACATGACCACTTGCTACATTTTTAATGACATTATTGCCATTATCTAAACCAGCATCAGTCAAGGATACAGGATTTTTACCTGTTGTATTGATACGTACACCATCAGCGGCATATTTAGTATTACCGTTAGCATTAGTTACTGTGGTACCTGCTGCAGTTGTTGCTGTGGAATCTGCACCATTAGTTACAGTCATACCATCAGCTGTAGTTGCTGTAGATTTACCACCATCAGCTACTGTATTACCAGCTGCTGTAGATGTATTAGTCTTAGTGCCATCTGTTTGAGCGATGCTATCGCCTGTAATAACAGTTGTTTTACCACCTGTAGCTTCGAAGGTTGCAGAGTTCATCTTCACAAGATCTTTATTCAAAGAGTATGTGAAGTCTCGTTCGTTTTGGTTCACTGTGAGGTTTTCACCAGCGATCAATTGAACTTTGTCGTCTTTACCAACCTTAGCATCTTTCTTAGTACCAGTTTGGTTACCAGAAGTTGTAGCATCTTTGTCTGCAGTAATTTGCCATGTTTGTTCCCCTACTGCTTTCAATTGTTCTTCAGTAGCGGCACGGCCTTTTGTTGCAAAGTCTGCACTAGTTACAGTTGTATTAGACAAGCCAGTAATATCGTTTGTAGTACCACCAGTTACAGTTACAGTACCAGTTTTTACAGTACCTGCTACACCATCTAAGGCAACGGCATTAGCACCACCAGTTGTAATTGTGTTGTTCACACCATCCACAACGGAAGAGCCAATTGTAGCTTTACCTGCTGTACCATCGATTGTTACAGCATTAGATCCAGTACCAAGGGTCACTGTATCGTTGAGTTTTACATCATAGATTGTATGACCGTCAGTAGCTGTAGTGGATGTAAGGGTTACATTACCTGTTGTAGCATTAGCTGCTTCACCAGTATTAGCAGTAATTTCAGTTTTAGCTGCTTTTTTAGCTGCGTTAATCGCATCAGCTACGTTTTGTGCTGTTGCTACGCCATCTGTAGTTGGACCTGTTACAGTACCATCTGTACCAGCAGTGATAGTTGCTGTATTTACATCGTATTTTACAACACCTGCATCATCGATGGATGCTGTTGTAAGAGTACCATTTTTGAAGTTCAACCCATCTGCCAAGGAAACTTGTTTCGCTGTACCATCATTTGCTTTATAAGACAAGTTTGTCTTATTCGCAATCTTAGTACCATCGATAGTTACCTTGTAATCCTTAGTTGTACCATCCGCACTTGTTGTCGGTGTTACAGAAATTGGATTGTTGGCATCCGTTGTATCGGTGCTTACTGTTACAGCAGATACAGCAGATTTTTTAACCTCTGCTTCAGATACTTTTACAGTTAAATCTTTACCGTTTGCGTCAGTAGTTACATATTTACCATCGCCAACGATGTTGAATGTATCATCTTTAAGATTTACAACGCCAGCAGATGTATTAGTATCACCAGAGAATTTCAAGTTAACTGCATCAGTTGTCGCTTTAGCCGTATCAGATACAGCTTTCAACTGATCTTCTGTTGCTGCACGACCAGTGGTAGCCGTACCATTCCATGTTGTATTGGATAGACCAGTCACATGACTGTTATCTCCGTCAACAGTTACGCCACCAATCACTGCATTCTTAACAGTCACTTTACCTGTAGCACCATCAAGTTTGATTGTTTCAGTTGTACCATCACCAACAGATACACTTGTCAAACCAGCAAGGTCTTTATTCAAGGAATATGTAAACTTACGTTCATCTTGGTTGATTGTAAGGTTATCACCTGCCACTAACTCAACAGTTTGATCCTTACCAACAGTAGCATTTTTCTTAGTGCCTGTTTGTGTACCAGTTGTACCTGCTTTATCTGCTGTAATGTTCCAAGTTTGGCTAGATGCGGCGTCTGCTACCTTTTGTAATTGATCTTCTGTGGCAGCACGACCAGTTACGGCTTTAGTTACACCAGGAGTCCAATCTTTATTAGTCAAACCAGTAACAGTACCTGCTGCACCATCTAAGGACACTGCATTAGCACCACCTGTTGTGATTGTGTTATTTACACCATCTACAACAGAGGAACCAATTGTAGCTTTGCCTGCTGCACCATCTAAAGAAACTGCGTTAGCACCGCCAGTAGTGATTGTGTTATTTACACCATCTACAACTGCAGTACCAACAGTAGCTTTGCCTGCTGTACCATCAATTGTTACAGCATTAGCTCCAGTACCAAGGGTCACTTTGTCGTTGAGTTTTACGTCGTAGATTGTATGACCGTCAGCAGCCGTAGTAGATGTAAGAGTTACATTACCTGTTGTAGCATTTGCTGCTTCACCTGTATTAGCTGTAATTTCAGTTTTAGATGCTTTTTTAGCTGCGTTAATCGCATCAGCTACATTTTGTGCTGTTGCAACGCCATCTGTAGTTGGACCTGTTACTGTACCATCTGTACCAGCAGTGATAGTTGCTGTATTTACATCGTATTTTACAACGCCTGCATCATCAATGGATGCTGTTGTAAGAGTACCATTTTTGAAGTTCAAACCATCTGCCAAAGAAACTTGTTTAGCTGTACCATCATTTGCTTTGTAAGACAAGTTTGTCTTATTCGCAATCTTAGTACCATCGATAGTTACCTTGTAATCCTTAGTTGTACCATCCGCACTAGTTGTCGGTGTTACAGAAATTGGATTGTTGGCATCCGTTGTATCTGTGCTTACTGTTACAGCAGCTACAGCAGACTTTTTAACCTCTGCTTCAGATACTTTTACAGTCAAATCTTTACCGTTTGCGTCGGTAGTTACATATTTACCATCGCCAACGATGTTGAATGTATCGTCTTTAAGATTGACTACGCCAGCAGATGTATTAGTATCGCCAGAGAATTTCAAGTTAACTGCATCAGTTGTCGCTTTAGCCGTATCGGCTACAGCTTTCAATTGATCTTCAGTAGCTGCACGACCAGTGGTAGCTGTACCATTCCATGTTGTATTAGATAGGCCAGTTACATGGCTGTTATCTCCATCAACCGTTACGCCGCCAATAGCTGCATTCTTAGCAGTAATTTTACCTGCTGTACCATCAATTGTTACAGCATTAGCTCCAGTACCAAGAGTCACTTTGTCGTTGAGTTTTACGTCATAGATTGTATGACCGTCAGCAGCTGTAGTAGATGTAAGGGTTACATTACCTGTTGTAGCATTCGCTGCTTCACCTGTATTAGCAGTAATTTCAGTTTTAGCTGCTTTTTTAGCTGCGTTAATCGCATCAGCTACATTTTGTGCTGTTGCAACGCCATCTGTAGTTGGACCTGTTACAGTACCATCTGTACCAGCAGTGATAGCAGCTGTATTCACATCGTATTTTACAACGCCTGCATCATCGATAGAAGCAGTTGTTAATGTACCATTCTTGAAGTTCAAACCATCTGCCAAGGAAACTTGTTTAGCGGTACCATCATTTGCTTTATAAGACAAGTTTGTCTTATTCGCAATCTTAGTACCATCAATAGTTACCTTGTAATCCTTAGTTGTACCATCCGCACTTGTTGTCGGTGTTACAGAAATTGGATTGTTAGTATCAGTTGTATCTGTGCTTACTGTTACAGCTGCTACAGCAGATTTTTTAATCTCTGCTTCAGATACCGTGAGATTTACATCCTTACCATTTACATCGGTAGTAATGTATTTACCATCGCCTTTAATACCGAATGTATCATCTTTAAGGTTGATAGATCCCGTATTAGTAGCTACATCACCAGTGAACTTCAATGCAGTTGCACTAGTTACTGCTTTTAATTGTTCCTCTGTAGCAGCGCGACCTTTTGTTGCAAAGTCCGCACCAGTTACAGTTGTATTGGATAAACCAGTAATATCATTTGTTGTACCATTTACAGTTACACCACCAATATTAGCAGTTTTACCTGTAATTGTACCTGTTGCACCATCTAGTGTAACAGGGCTTGCACCACCAGTTGTAATTGTGTTATTCACACCATCTACAACAGCAGTACCAACAGTGGCTTTACCAGCTGTACCATCGATTGTTACAGCATTAGCTCCAGTACCAAGGGTCACTTTGTTATTGAGTTTTACGTCGTAAATAGTATGACCATCAGCAGCGGTAGTAGATGTAAGGATCACATTACCTGTTGTAGCATTTGCTGCTTCATCAGTATTAGCAGTGATTTCTGTTTTAGATGCTTTTTTAGCTGCGTTAATTGCATCAGCTACGTTTTGTGCTGTTGCTACGCCATCTGTAGTTGGACCTGTTACGGTGCCATCTGTACCAGCAGTGATAGCAGCTGTATTTACATCGTATTTTACTACCCCATCATTATCGATAGATGCAGTCGTTAATGTACCGTTTACAAAGTTAAGCCCTTTAGCTAATGATACTTTCTTTGCATTAGCATCAGTATCATTATTTGCACGGTATGTTAAATCAGTTTTAGCTGCAAGCTTCGTAGTATCGATACCGATAGCATAATCTTTAGAGTTAGTACCCGCTGTTGGAGTTACTGTAATAGGATTATCTGCTTGAGCATCTTTACTTACTGTAACAGCATCTACAGCCAAGTCTTTTACCTTAGCCGCATCAACCGCAACTTTCACACCAGCTGCAGTAGCAGATGTGCTCACAAGATTGCCATCACCAGTTACGGCAAAGGATACATCACCGTCTTTAAGGTATTTATTACCTGTAGTACCTGTATCAGCAGTAAGGCCAATGCCCTTAGTTGTAGCATTAACAGTATCCGCATCTAAACCAACTGTAATAGTTTGATTATTTACAGTTGCAGTGACACCATTTGCACCTGCTACATTAAGTTTTTGGTTTTTAAGGTCAACAGTACCGTTATTAGTACCATCAGTAATGTTTAAGTTTTGAGATAAATTAGCAACGGCTTGCTTAACGTCACCAATATTTGCTGCATTTGTATCTGTTGTACCACCGCTAGCAACATTGGAGATAGCTTTACCACCAGCATTGATGCCATCAGTTTTATCAATGGAGATACCGCCTACTGTCACTTTATCAGTTGTGATACCTGAACCAGTAATAGCAGTTGTACCATTTGTTAAACCAGATGTATTAATGACTGTATTACCAGCTGTAACAGAATCTACAGTAAGATCTTTCTTAGTAGCTACAGTAATTTTCTTTTTATCTGTACCATCTTGTGTGATGACGATATTATCGCCATTGATAAGATCTACTGTATCGCCACCTTGTACAGATGTTTTATCTGTTGTACTAGAGTTCGTTGTAAGGTTCCAAGCCGCACCAGCTTTAGCCGCATCAGCTGCTTTATTAATTGCATCGGCAACATTTTTAGCTGTTGCAAGGCCATCATTACCTGTTACAGATGCAGCGCCGGTATTTGCATCACTGTTGATAGTAGCACGTTTTGTAGATACTTCTACAGTGTTACCATTCATGTTAGTAGATATATAATCACCAGTAGCACCTTTTACATTGAAAGCTACATCACCATCTTTTAAGGATTGGCTAGATGCTGTACCGCTATCTGCACCAAGAGAGATATTTCTTGCAACAGCAGTGGCAGATTCATCAACTTTAGTTTTAGTAGCCGCATTAAGGTCATAGGACACTTTGCCATCTGCAGCAACCGTTGCAACAGTATTATCACCATTTACAAAGTTAAGACCTTTTGCTAAGGATACTTTTTGTGCATTAGCATCTGCATCATTGTTAGCACGATATGTTAAATCTGTTTTACTAGCTAATTTTGTAGTATCAATACCAATAGCATAGTCTTTGGAATTAGTACCTGCTGTCGGCGTTACAGTAATAGGATTATCTGATGTATTAGCCTTGCTTACAGTAACAGCCTCTACAGCTAAATCTTTTACTTTTGCTGTATCAACAGCTACTTGTACACCTGTAGCAGAGGCCTTTGTAGTAACCAGTTTACCATCACCAGCCACTTTAAAAGATGCATCCCCATCTTTTAGATACTTGAGGCCTGTGGATCCCGTATCTCCAGTTAAACCAATACCTTTAGTCGTAGCATTTACAGTATTGCTATCTAGGCCAACAACAAGACTGCCATTGTTTGTACCAACTAAATCAGTTCTAATACCATTAGCACCAATGACTTTAAGTGGACTTTCACTGAGCTTAACAGTGCCAGTTTTAGAATTTGTATCTAATTTTAATGTAACATCAGACACCGCATTCTTAACATCCGTAATGTTAGCTGCATTAGTTCCTACATTACCACCGCTAGAGACATTCGTGATTTGTTGGCCACCTGCATCAATACCATTAGCACCAAACTTAGCTGTTTTAGTACCCGCTTTTGAAGTCAAACCATCTTTAGTGATAGTTACATTATTACCATTCGTAGGTGAGCCAATTTGTAAGGTAGTATTACTCAACACATTATCGCCAGCGGTAAAGGATTGTCCGCTGAAAGTATTACCTGTTACGGCACCAGTTGTACCATCGAGAGTAATTTGATTTGAACCAGATCCCGTTGTAACGGAGTTATTAGCTTTCACAGAGTCAACGATAATGGACTTATTCAAGCTTGAAGTAATGGTATTACCATTTCTCGCTACCGTAATATTTTTATCACCACTGAATTTTACAGTACCTTCTTTATTGATAGTAGATCGACTACCAGCCGTATCGTTATCTGCCGTTAAATTCCAGGTATATGCATTTTGTGAAACTGCCTTATTAATCGCTTCTGCTACATTTTTAGCATCTGCCATACCAGTAGCCGCTGTAGCAGTACCATTAGTAACACTAATATCCTTCTTATTAGCAGATACAGTAATCAAATTACCATTGGCACGTGTTGTGAGGTAGGTAGAGTCGCCTTTAACAGCAAATCTTTTAGTCGTATCATTGTTGGCAAGATTAACATCACCAAAACCACTATCACCAACAAAAGCAAGATTAACGCTCTTCAATTGTGCTACGTTAACTGCATCAGTATCATTTGTACCTGCTGCAACTCCAGTAATCTGACGTGTCACCTCTGTACCATTACCCACAGCTACCGCACCAGTTGTGCTACGTATTACATTTCCTGTAAGAGCACTATATGTATTTGTACGTCCATCATTAGGATTATAACCTACAGTACGACCTGTACTTGAAGAAGAATTCGCCCCAAGAGCAACACCGCCTTCAGTACTTACTGCAGAGTTATATCCAATTGCAGTTGCATTAGCTTTAGTTGTATTAGCACCAAACCCCACAACCGTTTGATAACTTGTGTCTGCAGCCGTCTTTGAGTATGTGCCAAGTGCAGTTGTACCAACACCATTAGCCTGAGCACCCTTAAATTGCCAATTGCCCCCACCTAAAGCAACGCTAAAGTCTCCATTGGCTTGAGCCCCTTGACCAATTGCAACTGGAGCAACTTTATCTGCCGCAACACTACCATTACCAATTGCAATAGAATCAGTACCCCCTGCTGTCGCACTATTACCTAAAGCAATAGATTGGGCCTTTGTCGCTGTTGCTGCAGGTCCAATAGCAATAGCATTTGTACCGGTTGCACCTGTATTATCTCGGTTGCCTGCATCCGTAGAGTTTACAGAGAAATATTTTACAGTTGCAGCTTTCAATTGAGATACATTAACTGCATCATTATCATTTACACCGTTCGCCACATTGCCAAGAGTACGAGGAGTTTGAGTTTGTTGATTAACATTTGGTTCATCCACATTGACTAAAGCAAGTGACTTTGGCGTTTGCGCAATAGCACCAGTTACTAAGGTGCCATCATCTTTAACATCTACTGTACGATAATACTTTTCCTGTTTATTCGTACCTGTTCCCGTTACCACCTTTGTGAGAGGTTCGCCTGATGCGTTGACATTAACAAGAGAACCTGCACCGCCATTCATAATGTTTGTAACTTTACGAGCTAAGGAATAGATTTGAGAACCATTGATAGCATCTGTACTTGTTTGAGAAACTTCACCAGGTGCTACATTTTTAAGCTGACGTTCAAAACCTTTAGCACCGAAGGAAACAACGTCACCAGGAGAAATGTTTTCACCGCCAGACCATTTAACTTCTACACCATCAATAATTGCATTCACTTGTTTTGTTGCATAACGGTCAGTATTAGAACCACCACCGATAGCTACAGAGTTATCAAAGTTAGCGCGAGCACCTGTACCAATAGCGACAGCATTAGTAACAGGCTTATTATTAACAACTTGGCCTTTATCATTCATACGGGTCATACTGTCAGATGCAGTACCAATTGCAACGCCTGCATTACCGGCAAGAGCACTCGTACCATAAGCTACACCAGCATGAGATGCAGCTGTCCCTTTATAATTGGACAAATTATACCCTGTTAGATTAAGAATTGCAGTTTGTAAGGTACCCGTAACTTCATTATCATTAGTATTCGTATAAGAGACTTGCTGACCTGCAGCTTTTCTGGCATCATCACCGCCAATAGCAACAGCAGCATGACCATCAACCTTTACATTGCCACCAATAGCTATAGACTGGTCACCAGTAACAACAGCACCTTCATCAGTAAGACTACCACTACCAATAGCAATGCCTTGTGTTACATTTGTAGCAACTTTAGAATTTGCACCAATTGCAATAGCTCTACTTGTAGTAGTGAATGCTGGACCAGCTTCAGCTTTTGCATTTCTACCGATAGTAATACTATCATCACTTAAAGATTGAGCATTATTACCAAAAGCAATGCTATTTTGTTTTGTAACTGTGCTAGATGGGCCTATGGCAATAGAATTTGGAGCTTGTGCCCCGTCATTATCAACGTTACTACCAGTACCTGTCGCTGTAGAGTTAATAGATACATATTTTAGCGGTTTAACAGCACTTGCTACAGCATATAATTGGGATCCATTAATAGCATCTGTACTTGTAGCAGATACTTCACCAGCTGCGACATTTTTAATTTGTCGTGTTGCGCCAGTGCTGCCTACAGAAACTTGCATATTTGGATTGCCTGTGGCACCTGCAAAATTATAGGTAATGCCATTAATCGTAGCAGAGCCTTGATTTGTAGCTCCTGTCGCCGTTGTAGAACCACTACCTAATGCTACAGAATTCAATCTAGTAGCCTGAGCATTTGTACCAATCGCTACTGCATCTTCTGAAGTAGCCTTAGTATTCTTACCAATAGCTACTGCACCTTTTGCAGAGGCCGTTGTTCTATCATTAGATGCATCATTGTCTTGACTACCAATTGCTAAGCCACCATTCGTTGCGGTTGCATGGTGACCAATAGCTGTAGATGTCCCCGAAGCAGATACCTTTCGCCCCATAGCAACAGCAAAACCACCATCTGCACTAACCGTATGACCAATAGCCATAGAGGTAGATCCACTAGCAAAGGCATTAAAGCCCATTGCCAATGAATACGGACCTAACGTTGCGGAATCTTGCCCGATTACAACACCGCCGGCATAATTATTGCCTGTATCCTCAAGAACGCCTTTACCAATAGCAACGCCACCTGTTGCAGCCAACGCTCTTTGACCTACCGCGACACCACTATTCTTAGCATTTGCATAAAAACCTAAGGCAACTGCATTATCACCTTCTGCAGTAGTAGCGTAATTAACAGTTCTATTCGTATTAACAACGCCAGCAGTAGAGTTTAAGCTACCTGCAAAGCCTAGAGGGCCTGAACCACCAGAACCACTACCGACAGCCACAGCAGTTGCTCCCGTAGCTTTCGAATTCGTACCAACAGCTAGGGATCTACCACTAGTTGCACTTGCGGTTGTACCAATAGCTAGCGACTCATTTCCAGATGCAGATGCTTGCATACCCACAGCAGTAGCTAGTGTACCTGTAGCACTGGCTAGAGACCCTAATGCTGTAGCCGATGCACCAGTTGCCGCCGAAGAACGACCTAATGCAGTAGTACCAACATCAGTAGCCTTTGAATCCGAACCAATAGCAATGGCCTTCTCATCGCTTGCAACAGTAGCATTACCAAGGGCAATAGAGTCTGATCCACTTGCTTTAGCATTAAAACTAATGGCAGTTGCTCTTGTTCCTGTCGCTTCTGTTTTATTTGTACCGCCATTAGATCCCCCGCCAAGGGCAACTGCATTTGCACCTGTAGCATTGGCTGAAAGACCCAAAGCAACTGCGCCCACACCATTAGCATTAGCACCAGCACCTACGGCTGTAGCTGGATTTTCAGGATTTGCTCCTGGTGCTTGGGCAGAACTTGCATAACCAATCGCAATAGACTGATTACTTTTAGAATTAGAACTTGTCCCGATAGCAAGACCTAAATGATCAGTTCTTGTTCCTTCGGGTATAGCCCCCTCTACCGTAACAATATTAGCAGTCATTGTTAATGCCGCAAGTATACTGGCTACTACAATTTTCTTTTTACCTGTTTTGTTCTTTGCGATTTCAGATACTACGATGTAGCACTGTTTCGACTTAGACCAAATTACTTTAAAAATCTTATTCATTATCTTTCCTCTTTAAGAACTACCCCTCAAAAACTATATGCTATATATCTCTCAAATGTAGATGTAATAACGATATTATATCGAAAATTATAGTGATTATAATTTCCTACTATACTTCACAATTTTATCATATTTTACGTTTTACATTCAATAAATACGACGTAAATCAAGAATATTTAATAGTATATTTAATTTTATGAAAGTCTTATAACTACAGGTAATATATGTATTATTCATTTTATTCCATGTATATTTAATCGATTTTTATTTATTTTTTATGCATATCGTTGTATAGATATCACCTAATATTCTTCATGAAAATAAAATGATTTAACAATAGTATGTGTATTTTTTATCTCATCAAAATTTTTGTAATTTTCTTTTTATTTTTCATCAGAAAAATTAACTTTTTCTCATTAAAAATATATACTTTTTATACTCAAGAAACATATCAACAAAAAAAGCCACCACTCCTAAGAGTGGTGGCTTTCACCATCATACATATTCATACATGAATATATACAACCATATGTTTATGTGTGCATAAAGGATTATGCTTTAGTTTCTACTAGTTTTTGAACTAGTGCTTCTAATTTTGCTACGCGATCTTGAAGCTCTTCATTTTCAGCTTTAAGGTTATCCATAGCTTGGTTATTTTTCTTAACGAGGCTTTCACCGGCACCAATACGCCATGTAGCACCCATACCGTACATTTGCTCTTCTTTAGCAATGCCTACGGATGCATTTAAGAACAAACGATCATTAGGAGCATAACCATAACCAAGAGCGAGTGCTTTTTCACCATGGTATACACCTACACCAGCCATAATTTGGCCTTTTTCAGTACCATCTACATAGTATGGTTTCAAGGAAGCCATAGCCGCGCTCATAGCACCTACACGATCTACACGAGTTTTTGTAGACGCTAATTCATTCATAGTACCTTGTGTTGCACTATACAATTGGCTGCCGTTAACAGCATCTGTAGAAGTAGCAGAAATTTCACCTGGCGCTACATTTGTGATTGTACGTTCGTTACCTTTAGAGCCAACACTTACAGTATTAGGACGATCAGCTACAGAACCTTGACCAAGAGCTACAGAGTTAGTAGCACCAGCCATTACAGTTGTATTAGCACCAAGAGCTGTTGCATTATCTGCAAGAGCTTTTGCATTTGTACCTACGGCGTTTGCATAGTCTCCATTAGCTACAGAGCCGGCACCAATTGCCATAGCACCATTACCATTTTTTGTACCTGGTGTAATACCAGAGTTAGTCAAATTTTGTTGGATCGCAGCGGCTGCATTAGCACTAGATTCTGCTTTTGTTGCAGAACTATTAGCTGCAGTCGCACTAGATTCAGCTTTAGTTGCGGAGCTGTCTGCTGCTGTAGCAGAGGATGCTGCATCATTAGCGGAAGATTCAGCTTTTGTAGCAGAGCTATTTGCTGCTGTGGCAGATGCTGCTGCATTATCTTCGCTTACTTTCGCATTAGATGCAGATGTACTTGCCTCTGTCGCAGAGGATCCTGCTTTTGTTGCAGAGCTATCTGCTGCTGTTGCACTAGATGCTGCTTTTGTTGCAGAAGAATCTGCTGCCGTTGCACTGGATGCTGCATCTGTTGCAGAAGACGCTGCTTTTGTCGCAGAGCTATCTGCCGCTGTTGCACTAGATGCTGCATCTGTTGCGGAAGATGCTGCTTTAGTAGCGGAAGAATCTGCTGCTGTTGCGGAGCTTGCTGCATTATCTTCGCTTACTTTTGCATTAGATGCAGATGTACTTGCTACAGTTGCAGAGGATTCAGCTTTAGTAGCAGAGCTGTCAGCCGCGGTTGCGCTAGATGCTGCATCTGTAGCAGA
>NZ_JAPVXT010000011.1:0-36748 GCF_041431445.1 Veillonella sp. 20925_1_51 | reverse complement strand
ACTAAACAAGAAGTATTGATGCTACCGGGCATTGGTAAAAAAACAGTGGAACAACTAGAGCATAATGGTGTTATATTTAAAGCCTAAGATGTGACTTGAATTTAATAGCGATCCTAGGATAACGAAGGGCTATTTGTCTTATCATGTAGACCTTACATATCAATTCTAATTTACAAACTAAAAGGACAGTTGATGAGAATCAACTGTCTTTTTATATGCCCAGATTCTGTTAGTTTGCCTAGATTCTTTTCGTATACTTATATTCTTTTGGGCATGAATATATATATATATATGCGTAAATTATGTCACAACATTCTCATATATATCTTGTATTTTATGGGGTATGTATCTGCTATATATTATATTCAGTTCTAATATAGTTATTGAAATTATCATAAATGGAGTAATAGATGAAGATGCATATAACTTCTCTATTATATAGGTATTGGGCTTTATCATCTTGTTATCAGAGTTTGGTAGTATCCAATTTTATAGTTTTGAGAGATATTTGAGGTTTATAGAATGAGAGGTTGAGCGCATGAGAGAAAGCAATATTGAGTTATTGCGCATTGTTTCGATGGTGCTGATTATTATGCACCATTTCAGTGTGCACGGAACATTTCCCTTTACGCCAGAGTTAACGTTTAATAAGGTATTTCTCCAAGTCTTTGGGCTTGGCGGCAAGGCTGGTGTAGTAGCCTTCGTTATGATAACGGGATACTTCATGGTTTCTAGCAGCTTCAAGCTACACAAATTTGGGAAGCTCGTAGGACAGATATGATTTTCTATTTTACCCAAAATGAGTATGGCTTCTTCCAGCTACTACTTGGTATAGGTTTATTTATTACTTTCTTGAAAGCCAAGATCACCTATCATCCGTGGATCAATACGATTGCCTCTACGACCTTCGGGATTTACTTACTGCACTATAATAAGCTGTTCCTTCATATGTGGGACAATATATTCGGTACCTATCAGTATTACGATTCTGCTTTATTACCACTATATGCGATCCTTGTGGTGGCACTCATTTTCATAGTTGGCATGGTGGTAGACTATATGCGGTTAGCTTTCATAGAAAAACCTATTATGAATCGCATTACGTTGTACATTGAAAGTAGTCAATCGTGGATGGAGAAGAAGGGGTCATTTTAATGCGAATCTCACCGTTTTTTGATATAATAAGCAAGTATTCCAACGATAAAACGGAGGTAATTCTAATGAGTAAATTCTTATATATGTTAGCGGCTCTACTCGTGTTGATCGGTATTAATACACAAGGCGTTGAAGCTCGTACCGATGTATATGCTACGACCTATAACGGCAATAGCTGGTATGTAGACCAAGACTCTGTAAAGAGAGTAGGGGATGTACTTAATTTTACCGTATATACGACATCTGGTCTTAGCTATAAGGTGACATCTAGCGATAGTAATTATTACAATGCAGATGTATTCTACTATAACAACAAACTCGTTTCAGACAATGGCCAATCCGTCTGGAAATCTCCAGGTATGATGGCCGCTATGCGTGTGGCACGTAAATAATAGGAATAATAAAGGCAGCGAGATGATCGCTGCCTTTTGGTATTCATAAGTGTACTATAGTATCGTTTATCCGTATTTGACGATATATAAGATTAACCCTATAATATAAACAGATAGCCAAGCGAGTAGATCCGTCGGGCTCATCTCAAGAGAATAAATAATTGATGAAATGGCCTTTCAGTTACCTAATTATCTAGGGATAACGAAGGGCTATTTGTCTTTTCCAAGACAAATAAGCGCCACAAGTGCACCAAAGGCAATGACAACCGTCATTGCCTCTAGAATTATCATGATCAACTCATAATCACTCATAGACAACCCTCCCTTCATTAACGAAGAGAGGCCCAACCTCGCTTGAATATCCTAAATCCATTATATGGCGAACATATAGACGAATCAATAAGAATCTATATATAGAAATATACAAAAATATATATACATATACGTTAGCAGTAACTGTAGTTACTGCTCTTTTGTATTGGTGCGCCGTTTTATGTGACAAATTTTCCTCGTATTTACAAAATATATATTTATAAATTATAATTAAATTATTTAATAATAGTTTATAGTATGTAGAGAGAGGGTTCTTATGAAACGTGTGAGTAAAACGAACTTATCTTTGGCAATTGCCCTGACGATTGCTAGTTCTGTAGGTCAGTATGCAATGGCGGGGAGTACATTAGTTACTTCACCTACTGGTGCACATATTACTGCAAATAACGGTGGGAAGTTTACGGCTGGTGCAATGACAAACAAGGTATCTACGATTGAGGCAGATACTGGTAGTACAGTTACTATTGATAGAGCCGTGGCTAATATTGGTCATGATAATAAGCCTTTTATTAGCAGTAAAGGTGGCAGTACTGTTACTCTTAAGGAAGGCGTTTATGATGTTCATACTATGAGCACTCCTATTGCAGTAGCTCAAGGTGGTACTGTTAATATTGGTGTAGACGGTAATACAGGCAATTTTATCGGCAAGGACTTATCTTTAGTAGGTGATGTTATTGTTAAAAGTGATCCAAATCATGCGTCTGAGATTAATATTGGTATTGATGGTAAATTGTCACTATGGGACGGTTTAGCATTTAATTTAGCAGATAAAGATGCTAAACATCCAAGCCATATTAATGTATTTCTTGGCGATTATGGTTATTGGGATCATTTCTACCAAGCTGGTTTACATGAAGGAAATTTAAGTGGTAGTACGCAACCTAGCCATGTACATAAACTTGTAGGCTCCAAGAATCGTAACTATATGAATGCAGTAATTCAACATGAGTACAATGAAATTCATATCGATAAGTTAGAAGGTCATGTAAACTTCTTTTACGATATAAATGATGAGTATGACTCTCCAGAAGATCCAGCAAATACAACACCAACAAAAATCTATAATGGTTTGACTCCAGAGTCTTTCTGGGGGGGAGATATTCATATTACAAGTGCGGTACCTAATGCGTACGCCCATGTATTCTCTAGTCAAAAAGGGCTTGATGTATCTTCTGAGGATAATGTAAATAAAATTTTAGATAATTTGGCTCACAAGATTTACTATCATAACTATGTAAATGGTGAAAGAAACCTTCAAGGTACAGTAGGTATTGCTTCTAATGGTGCTGAATCTGCACGTTTTAAGGTGTTGACTGAAGGGTATGCTAAAGAAGGCGATATTACATGGCAAGCAGATAAAGATGGTCAAGGTAAATACGTATATGGTGAAAATAAACCAGCTCCGGCTCCAAAACCTGAGGTTAAGCCGGTTCCAGCTCCAGCGCCTAAGCCGGAAGTTAAACCGACTCCTAAACCAGAAGTAAAACCTACTCCAAAACCTGAGGTTAAGCCAGAGGTAAAACCAACACCTCAACCAACTCCGAAGCCAGAGGTTAAACCAGTTCCAGCTCCTAAGCCTGAGAACAATGGTCATATTCATGTTGTGTTAAGTGATTTTGATACTCCTCATATGCGCGGCGCTCGTTCTGCCATCATGAGCAATATCAATGGTTGGAGAACATTGACAGATTATATGTATCGTCCACGCGTATTGCAACAAGGCGAACCAACAGGTATTTGGGCTCGCGTTGGGGGCGGTAAGTATAGCTATACCGCAAAAGGTATCGATACAGATACAACATATACACGCATTCAAGGCGGTTACGATGCTAAAACAGGTAGCGGCTGGACTGTAGGTGGTCAAGTTTCCTACCTTCGTGGCAACGATGATTACGTATTTAACGGTACTGGTAAAGAAAAAGCCTTTGCTGTTGGTGCGTACGGCTTGAAAAATCTTGGCAACAACCAATACATCCACATCGAGTCTCAAGTAGGTCGTGCATCTAACGACTTCACAGCTCGTAATGAGATTGGTGAAAGCCTTTCTGGTGAAACTAAAGCAAATGCTTTCACAATTGGCGCACGCTACGGTAAAACTGTGAAATTCCAAAATGGCACGTACATTGAACCACAAGCACAATTGAGCTACACACACTTTGGTGGGGATAGCTTCAATGCAGGCAGCATGCACGTAGAGCAATCTGGTGTGAGCAGCACAGCAGGTGGTATTGGTCTTGAAATTGGTAAAACATTCGGCGCAGGTAATATCTATACTCGCGTTGGCGTGAACCATGCCTTCTCTGGTACAGTGAAAACTGCGTACACAAGTGGCGCTACTACTAAATACACATCCGAAGACATTAAAGGTACTTGGACAGATCTAGCATTCGGTGGCCGCTATGGCTTCAATGCAAACAATAGTATCTTCGCTGATATTAGCACAGGTCTATCCGGTGACTATAAAGCTGGCTGGTCTGTAAATGCAGGATTTACACATAAATTCTAATATAATAGTTACTATATAAATGTATATGGTAGTAAATACTATACAGTATATGGTAGTAAATACTATACAGTATATGGTCATAAGTACTATATAAATATATAGTACTCATAGAATAAAAGAGCCCCATGCATTAGATTTAACAATCTAATACATGGGGTCTTTATAATATATTTCGTATATTTCTATAAATAGATTCTTATTGATTCGTCTATATGTTCGCCATATAATTGACTTAGGATAGTCAATCGAGGTTGGGCCTCTCTTCGTTAGTGAAGGGAGGGGTGTCTATGAGTGATTATGAGTTAATCATGATAATCCTAGAGGTAATGACCGTAATCATTGCCTTTGGAGCACTTGTGGCGCTTATTTGTCTTGGAAAAGACAAATAGCCCTTCGTTACCAGTAACTGGATAACTGAAAGGCCATTTCATCACGTAATTAATCCTTGAGATGAGCCCGACGGTTCTACTCGCTTGGCTATCTGTTTATATTATAGGGTTTATATCATATATCGTCAAATACAGATAAATACTATATATAGCTTATTAACTAAGAGGGCTGTTTTGTTACAGCTCCTTTTACTTATATAATTTCATATATTTCTATAAATAGATTCTTATTGATTCGCTTATATGTTCGCCATATAATTGACTTAGGATAGTCAGGCGAGGTTGGGCCTCTCTTCGTTTAATGAAGGGAGGGTTGTCTATGAGTGATTATGAGTTGATCATGATAATTCTAGAGGCAATGACTGTTGTCATTGCCTTTGGTGCACTTGTGGCTCTTATTTGTCTTGGAAAAGACAAATAGCCCTTCGTTATCCTTGGATAATTAGGTAACTGAAAGGCCATTTCATCAATTAACTATAGTTTTGAGATGAGCCCGACGGAACCACTCGCTTGGCTATCTGTTTATATTATAGGGGTTATATCATATATCGTCAAATACGGATAAATACATATAGTTTTTACCAATAAAAGGCAGTGATTTAGTCACTGTCTTTTTATTTTTATACTCTAGTTTTATAACTCATCTATTAATATTTTAAATTATTTTAAATAAAATTTGAGAAATTCATTTACAATTCACAAAAAATAGTGTAATATTTTAAACATATTTTAAAAGTGTTGAATGTGAGTTCTTAATAAAGTGAGTATATATCTATATTTTCTGTCTATTTAGACTAATAAATCAACCTACGGATATATATTCTTTTATGAAGGAACTTTCACAAATGTGATTGTAATTGTATTTATAGTTGAGGTGTAAGAGGATGAGAGCAAGAAATAAATTTTTATTATCTGCTGTTATGATGACTTTATTGTCATCTACGATGGCTATGCCTAGTACATGGGCTGCAGCAGGTCTTAATTCTGAGGGACGCATTTTTGCAACTACTGCAGATAGTAAATTTAAAAGTACTGGGAGTGCGACTGTGAATGGTGTAGTAGCGTCTAATGGTGGTCAAGTTACAATTGGTTCCTTGGATACTCCTAATGCAGATAAATTACCTAAACGCTATCGTCAACCAGCTTTCATTACAGGCATGCTAGATAATAGTTCTATCCAAGTAGATGGCGGTGTTATGGACGTGACTACTGCGCCATGGACGTCTCCATATCCATTAGCTTTTGCTTATAATAGTAAAATTAACATCGGTGTTGATGATGAAGGTACTGTAAAACATAAAGTGTTGAACATGCAAGGTGATGTGCTCGTAACTGATAAAACAATGCCTCCATACCAACAACAGCAACCATCCGTTATCAATATCGGTCTAGGTCGTGCTCATAATAGTCCTAACCAATTCTCTGGTAAAGCAGTGAATACTTTAGAGGATAAAGGTGGCGAGATCAATATGACCTTTGATGGAGGTATGTGGAGCCATGATAATATGGGTGGCTTAGAGCCGTTCATGATCGATGGTAAAGAGGCTCGTAGTAGCATTAATACCCTCACAGGCACTCGTACACGTGAAGGTTTCAGTCGTATTTCCCAAGATTCTCGTAGCGACATTCATGTTAACAAGCTAGATGGTCATATCAATGTTATTTATGATATGAGCGCAAGTACTGGTCTAAATTTCGGTAAACCAGCTTCTCAAAAAACTGGTCTTGATGCGGCTGATATCGAGGGCGGTAACTTCATCGTGAAATCTGCTGCAGCTGGCTCTGGCGTGCATGGTTATGTAACAGGTGATAATCTTGATACTTCTTCTGAAAGCAATGTAAACAAGATTTTAGATAACTTGGCCCACAAGTTCTATTATGAAAACTATGTAAAAGGTGAAAGAAACCTTTCTGGTACTGTATCCATCGCTTCTAAAGGCATCGTGTCTAGCTACAAAAAAGCGTTGACTACAGATAAAAAAGAAGGTGATATTACTTGGAAAGACGGTAATGGTCAAGGCTCCTATGTGGTGCCAGAACCAAAACCAGTTACACCAGTAACTCCAGATCCTAAGCCAGTTACACCAGTAACTCCAAATCCTAAGCCAGTTACACCAGTAACTCCAAATCCTAAGCCAGTTACACCAGTAACTCCAGATCCAAAACCAGTTACACCTGTGACTCCGGACCCTAAACCAGTTACACCAGTAACTCCGGATCCAAAGCCAGTTACACCAGTAACTCCGGATCCTAAGCCAGTTACACCAGTAACTCCAGCTCCAAAGCCAGTTACACCAGTAACTCCAGATCCAAAACCAGTTACACCTGTAACACTAGCACCTAAACCAGTAAATCCTAATCCTGTTATTCGTGGTGCGTACGATACACCTCATATGCGTGGTATTCGTTCCGCTGTAGTAGGTAATTTCAATGCATGGCGTACAGTAGCTGACGATATGTACCGTCCTCGTGTATTGCAACAAGGTGAACCAACTGGTATTTGGGCTCGCATCGGTGGCGGTAAATACAGCTACTCTGGCAGCGGTATCGACACAGCTACAGATTATACACGCATCCAAGGCGGTTATGATGCTAAAATCAGCCGTGGTTGGACTGTAGGTGGTCAAGTATCCTACCTTCGCGGTTCTGAAGACTATGTGTTCGATGGTTCTGGTAAGGTTAAATCCTTCTCCGTTGGTGCCTATGGTTTGAAAGACCTTGGTAAGGATCAATATGTACATATAGAAACGCAAGTAGGTCGTGTATCTAATGACTTCACAGCGCGTAATGAAATTGGTCAAGCCATGTCTGGCGATACAAAGTCTAATGCATACAGCATCGGTGTTCGCTACGGCAAAACATTAAAATATGCTAATGGTTTCTATGTAGAACCACAAGCACAATTGAACTTTACACACTTCGGTGGTCGTAACTTCAATGTAGATAATGTATCTGTTAACCAATCTGGTGTGAATAGCACTTCTGGTAAGCTTGGTCTTGAATTGGGTAAACAATTCGGCAATGGCAATATCTATACACGATTTGCTGCAGGTCATACTTTCACAGGCAATGTAAAAACTGCATTCTCTAGTGGCACAGCTGTGAAACTAACAGAGCAAGACCTTAAAGGCACTTGGACTGAACTTGCCTTCGGTGGTCGTTATGGCTTCAATAGCAACAATAGCGTATTTGCTGATGTTGCCACAGGTTTGTCTGGTGACCTCCAAGCAGACTGGGGCGTAAACGCTGGTTTCACGCACAAATTCTAAAATATAGGCAATCATGCATAAGGTCATGAGACCTTGTGCATGCCTATCCATTACAAATAATAAAGTATGTGCGTTGACACATAATTTTTCGAATGTAAATTATATACTGTAATTATGGCCATATAGCTGTATGTCTGTATAGATATATATTTCCTTCACATATATTACCCCTTACATATATACAACGTATCTATCTATACATATACGTAGCATCCATATGCAACTTCCCCTTTTATCATGCAATTACAATCCTTACGGATGCTATACTTCCCCCTGTATAACATAAGTATATGGCCTATCTTATTATATTTAGACCTGGTCTGAATATAATATACTAACCTTCTTAAATACAATGCAAAAGAACCCTCTTAAGGAAACTTGAGGTCATCCTATCATCATTTTGAATGTAGGATAAATCTAGTATGTTTCCTAATAAGAGGGTTCTTTTGTATTAATTTTAGTTTAAAGATAAACCTTTTTTTTGATTATCTTAGGTGTTATAATTAGAAAAAGGAGGCAAATACTATGTTAATTGATTTTTCTGTTGCTGGCTTTGCATCGATACAAAAAAGACAAGAGTTAACATTTTGTGCTTTCAGTGGGCAAAGAATTAAAGGCACTAAATATGAAGATAATTATATATTGACAAGTGAATCACGACCTGCTAAATCTACTATTATATTTGGTAATAATGCAGTCGGTAAAACTAATTTATTGCATGCTATAGAATTTTTGATTGATATTATTAAAGATGAAAAGATTTTTTCTAATAATCGATTATTTAATATATTGTCAAATTATATTCAATATAATATAACAGTAGAATCCAAACAAGAAAACTTATATCAATACTCTCTAGTTATTGATAAAAACCAGACCGTATTATCTGAAAAGTTAGAACAGAATAATAAAATTATATATAAATTTGAAGATAATATCTTATCCAGTGATGTCTTGGAGGATGCTGTTACAGAAATTTATTCTCGCAAATCAACTGCAACTATTCTTTCAAAGATAAAAGATTTTATTAGCGATATTTATATTGATTTTATAGATACTATAAAATCTATCAGTATTATTACTGATCCTTTCATTAATCCTGATGTTAAACGATTTAATATAACTATTAATGAAGAACAGAGAATTTTAATTGAGGATAATAAGGATTTAACATTAGAAATTTTAGCTCAATTGGATGGAACAATTTCTTCAATTGAATTAGAAAAAAGAACTACAGCAGAGGAAGAGGCTGTTACATATGATGTGTATATTGTGCGTGATTTAGGAGAACAAGGTCCTATAAAACTACCATTAGCTTATGAATCAAAAGGGATAAAGCGTATTATGGCAATACTTACATCGCTTCTTCAAGTTCATAATGGTATAACGGTATTAATTGATGAGCTAGATGCATCAATCAGCACTAAATCTCTTATTTTGCTCTTCAATCATATTATCAACTCTAACTCTAATACTTGTGGTCAATTGATTGTTACATCCCATAATTTAGAGCTTTTTAATATTAATTTATTTGCACCAGAACAAATTTATATCACTACGAAAGATCAAACATTATCTACTATAGTTAATTCGTTAGCTGATTTTGATTTGAGAAGTAATAAAAAAAGGTTGGCTATCGACTATTTACAAGGAAAATTCGAGGTATAAAGTCATGCCAACAAAGCCTAAACGTATTAGAAGAAATCTTTAAGTAAATTATTGATTATAGTGAAAGAACCCACTTACTGTCTTAAAAAGTAGTAAGTGGGTTTTATATATGTATTTTTTATTTTCTAAAGTACCCAAGGTATTCTAAACGAAGTAGAGATTCCTCTAGGTATTGTTCTGTAGGTACTTTATATGTATAGCCGTCTTTAGTTGTACGCTGTACAGTTAGGTTATCGTTATCCATAGTCTGTAATAAGGTTTCTCGTGAGGTAGGTTTCGATAGCAATGTAGCAACATATAGTAGACCATTATCGATGCTTTCATCGATTTGATTATACATATTGCCAAGAGCTGTATATTGGGTGCCACCATCTTCGACGAGTGTTTTTAAATAGTTGATGAAAGAATCAGGTATATAGCTTTCATGTTCAACAAATGGAGTGAGAGGATAGGATTCGCCATAAATATTAAGATTACCTAAGATGATAAGGAACAATAGGCGCTGATACAGTTGGTTATTATCGATGATATAACCAGGATAGGATCTGTTGATATGATTTACAATATCTTGTACCATGAATTGTTTAGCGGTATCCATTATCTCTTTGATGGCAATGTAGATGGTATTGGTCCAGTCCGATGGAACACCTTTTTCGTTGGCCGAATTAGCCACATAATATAGACTATTTAAGATATCCATCGTTACCGTTTCATCATGATTGATAACAGACTCATTGGCTTGTTTAGTTAAGAGACTCATGCGGAACTGTGTATCATACACATAGTCATAGAACTGCTCTTTATCGATATAGTTGCCATTAGATAAGGCTCTAATATTATCTGCCACATCCTCTGAAAGCCATGAGATAAAGGACCGTTGTGGTACTTCATCACCAATATAGGCACATCCTTGCTGCTGTGCGCGCTCTATGAAGTCAGATACGTATACAGGATCATTAAAGGTTTCTAAATATTCATGGGCCACATAATAATCGCTAGAGTTCAGTACACGATGGATATTATTGATTTTATAATTCGATTGCGTACGAGACCGTTCATCGCTGTTCATAGTATCTGCTACCATTTTTAATACATTTTTTGTATATAATGTACGCTCTAATAGATTTTGATCCTTCGCCCGTTTTTCTGAATACAACATAATATCCCGCAATTGCTCTAAGCGTTTCCATCCTGGGTAAGTGTTATAGGAGACATAGGCGATCCCATTATCAGATAAATTTTTATTGCAAATACTTAGTATTTTATCCTTAACTACATCGGGTACCCAGGACCAAATGCCGTGAACGATGATGTAATCAAAGGTGCCAAAGCTTTCATCAATATCGAGAATATCCTTTTCTAATAAGGTCACATTGGTGAGGCCTATGGATTTAATAATCTCATTGCCATGTTGTACCTGTACACCTGATAGGTCGATGCCTGTGAAAGTTGCTTCTGGATAGTACAGTGCTTGTGGGATGAGATTGCCCCCACAGGATGCACCTAACTCAAGAATGCGGGCACCCTTGAGGGGCGCAGGATTAAGACCATATAGCTTAGCTTTAGCTTGTAAATTGTTAATATTCGTACTAGAAAATGGTTTGGATACATAGAGGAAGGAATCATATGAATCCTTTACCTCATTTATATTGATTTGTAATTCCTCAGATATATCTGGATTGTTTGCTATGATTGTAGTCTCTTTTAAATCCGTTATTTGTTCTCTGTCTTTCTGGCTCATATACTACCCCTATGATGATTTCTTTAGTACATAATGTTGAACATAGTATAGCATATAAAGAAGAACTGCACCTTATAAACAATTAGAATATAAGGTGCAGTTCTTAGTTTTTGTGTGTAATTAGGATTGTAATTAGATTTTGTAGTGTAAAACTGTAGTTTGGAACAATATAGTTTGCGTTACATAATTTGGTTTA
This sequence comes from Veillonella sp. 20925_1_51, assembly GCF_041431445.1. Taxonomy (NCBI): domain Bacteria; kingdom Bacillati; phylum Bacillota; class Negativicutes; order Veillonellales; family Veillonellaceae; genus Veillonella; species Veillonella sp. 20925_1_51. Next base: position 25,099 of record NZ_JAPVXT010000011.1, on the reverse strand, counting down.
CATACTGTGTCATGGCTGGATTATATTATTTGTTTAATTTAACCATGAGTTGATGTACAGTTTCTTGAAGTTCTTTGTTTTGTGTTTCTAAAGCTTGTACACGAGATTCAAGGTTTTGACTGTGGCTCGCTACTTGAGATTTGCCAGGCTTGTATGTAACACCTACGTTTGCCATGATATGGCTATTCAATGTAACGCCTGTAGTCAATAATAGATTATCTCTGTGGTAATATCCAACACCGAGGGCGAGGGCATTGGCGTTCTTGTAGTGGCCATAGCCTGCCATATATTGAACGCGATTGTCTGGGTCGTATGCCATAGGGTGTAAAGCTGCTAAGGCTGCAGCACGAGCATCGCCTTTATTGGATTCATTTTCTACATAATCGATCATTTGATGAGCTCCATATAATTGGGAGCCATTGATAGCATCTGTAGATGTAGCGCTAACGCGACCAGCTGCTACGTTTGTAATAGTTCGTTCCTTGTCTTTAGCGCCTACCGATACAGTAGAGATAGGCGTAGTGCCTGCATAATTTACAGTCTTACCATTGTTAAAGGTATAGCTAGATGTGCCCACAACGTCTCCATCTGTAGAGTCATTGCCTAGGATTACTGCATTTTCTAAGGATGTTGTGACATTGTTGCCCATAACGAAGGTGTTGTTACCAGAAATATGGTTGTAGTTACCAATACTATAGGAACCGCTCGCGTCGATAGCACTCTTGCCGTACTTGCCTTGACCGAACACACCGGATTCGGTGGCGTTACTAGTTAAGGTGTTATAAGAACCAATAGCGAGCCCCTTATTGGCATTAATATTGGTGTAGTGACCAATGCCGAGGGTGAAGTTCCCCTTTACAGAGGAGCCAGAACCGATTAGAACGGAATTGGTAGCCTTACTGTTGGTCCCTTGGTAATGACCGAGCCATACATTTTTTTCCCCTTCCGATTTTTCCCCAGATTGGGTACCCATGATAATGGACGTCGATAGTTTTGCATTGTTTGCTGCCATTGCACCGGCAATGACATTTAAATCACCCGTGCCATTTTGGAAGCTTTTACCACCTAAGGTAATATTGCCGCCCCCTTTAGATTGGTTACCGGCGAAGCCACCGATGGCTACATTGTTGCCGTTTGCATTTGGACTGGCTATTACTTGGTGGTTACTAGTAGTGGCACCGGCACCTCTACCGAGCGTAATATTGCCATCATTAGTGAACGTGGTTCCTACAGCCCCTACGTTGCCGTTGTCTTCTACAATGTTTACAGGTGCTACAGGCGCCGCCGATACAATCCCTATAGATAATGCAGAAAACACAATACCTGTTAATACAAAATGTTTCTTACTCATCGCAATACACTCCTTTGCATATTAGGACTTCACAAAACTTTCATATCACTTACAGGTTCATAATAATACGAAATATTCATATTGTAAATGAATATTTTGTATAATATGTGGTAAAAATACACCATATATGCATATTTAAAGAAAGTTTTATGTACTATTGTAAAAATATTTATAGGGGAGTGTAGAACATTTATAAACATTGAGAATCGTAATTAATAAAGGGTTTGTGATTGTCTTTTTGTAGATACAGTATACTTGATACCTTCACTATCTAGAATATGTTTCTATATTATTTTATTATATATATACATTATATGTAATCTACTTGTATCCTATATAGTAGTCTGTTCACATCCTTGACAATGGTAACTATAATTCGTTACACTTATACATATTTCATTTTAAGTTCATGAGAATTATGTGTAGAGAGTAATGAAACGTATTGTATGTATTGCCTTAGGAGTCTTGGTGTGTTGTGTAGGCTCTGCGGAGGCAGAAAAACAACAATTACATAATGATAAGGGTGTAGTGTCTGTACATACAGATAGTCATGACACTCGTCTTAAAGCAGCCTCTGATGGGTTTCATATTACGCCAGCTTCAACGCCAGACCATGTGATTGGTGAAAGCGGACCACTCATCATGGATCGTCAAGATACTAAGACTGTGCAGTACAGCAATGTTGATGCGGTGAACCGCGCTATCAATGCGGTGGCCATGTCTAATGTATCTAATGCTATGTATGGATCTAAAGGGAAACCGTGGATGCGACGTACTACCTTGAGCTTTCAGTTTCAAGAAGGATGGAAACCACTCTATTCGATAGAAACGGTACAACCCTTAGGCCATTATGATACTACTTCGCGCGATGTATGGTTTACGCAACAACGCATATCTCGAGCGTCAGATATTGGTACAACCCTCAATATGGGTGTAGGCTATCGCCGTATTAGTAAGGATGACCGTCGCCTTTATGGGGCGCATCTCTTTTATGATCACCGCTTCTTGCGTCACCATGATCGCCTTAGTGCAGGTCTTGAATATATGTCTGGTGAAAGCGAGTTTCGCTTCAATTGGTATGGCGCAGCCTCAGATGAGCGTGTGCTCGATGTAAATCTTCACACCTTAGAACGAGTATCTAACGGATATACTGTGGAATATGGTAAGACCTTTAAGAATGCTCGCTGGGCTAGAGTGTATGTAGAAGGGTATCATTGGAACCAAGAACGGCAAGCGGATAAAAATGGTTTCCGCCTTGGATCTGAATTGCAACTTACGCCGCGTGTATCAGTGGATATGGGGTACAACAAACCGGAACATAGCTCTGGTGGTGCGTACGGTAAGATTACCTTCCGCTTGGCAGGAGCTCCGATGGCCTGGTATGGTGGTAAGCATCGTTTAGAAGAAACGGCAACGGTAAGGGATAAGATGTTAAATCTTGTAAGGCGTCATAATACAGTGTGGGTAGAATAAGATACTAATGTATCTGTATACTTATGTATGGACAAGAATAAACTGATTTACACTACTAAAATGTAACTGAAGATACATTCATTTTATATTCATATATGATATACTGTGCTAGATGTACAGATAACAAGCCATAAGCGCTATTTTACTGTAGCGCTTATGGCTTATTTTTATATTCCTGAATATGAATATAAGATTAAAATATCGAAAGAAGTAGATAAGGATAAACGGATAAACGGGTTGTTTATTAATTATGGTAATAAATATTCCCATATTTTAATCTATACATCGAATATATTTGATTAATTAAGCGTAAAGCATTAAAAAATACATCAAAAATGTATAATAAATCGATATAAATTTAAATTTTTATAAATATCTGAACAACTTCCGAAAAAATTATGATGAGAACATGAAGATAACTATTTACAAATAATTCGATATCTGTTATTCTACTTATGACACAAAATGAAAAATAAATGAAAGTTACTCAGATAACAAAAATGTGTGTAAGAAATAGCTTTCAATTTATTAAACGTATTATATAAGGATTGTAATTGTGTCTAGTTTAAGAAAGGGGTTCATAGAAATATGAATAAAATCTTTAAAGTAGTTTGGAGCAAATCTAAAGAGTGCTACGTAGTAGTATCTGAAGTTGCTAAAAACAATGGTGGTAAGAAAAAAGTTCTTGCTAGCGTATTAGCTGGTTTGGCTATGGTAGGTGTTGCTGCACAAATGGGTACACCTGTACAAGCGGGTGCTAATAATAGTGGTAATGCTGTTAACTTGTGGGCAGATAAAAAACTTGATGGCTCTAATAACACTGCAAATACAGTAGGTGCTAACTCTGTTGCTGTTGGTAATAATCTAGTAGCTGGTTCTGCTTCTACTACTCCTACAGGTCGTCTTGGTGGTACAGCCATCGCAATTGGTGTAGATTCTCAAGCAAAAGATGATCGTAACATTGCGATTGGTTATAACAACACTACAGAAGGTCAAGATAGTGTGGCAATGGGTTCCAACGTTATAGCTGGTACAGGTCAATCTATTGCAATTGGTTCTACTAATACAGATGATAATGGTGTTCAAACACAAACTATTGCACGTGGTAAAGTGACTATGAAAAATGGTCGTCCTGAACCAGCGGCTGCTATCGCGATTGGTTCTGGCGCACAAGCACTTGATGGTAGTGGTGTACTTGCTATGGGTCAATTATCATATGCTAAGGGTAATAATGACGTGGCTATTGGTACACAAACTAAAGTAATCGGTAATAACTCTACAGCTATCGGTAGTACTGCACAAGCTCTAGGTAACTCCAGTGCTGCATACGGTACACAAGCGATTGCTAATGGTTTAGGTGCTACTGCAGTTGGTCCTGGTGCAAGTGCTGGTACTGGTGCTGATGCAGCTGCAGGTGCAACAGCTGTTGGTCGTGGCGCTAAAGCGACTAAAGAAGGTGCTAGTGCACTTGGTTGGGCAGCTAATGCAAGTGTTGAAAATGCGGCTGCAATTGGCCGTGATACAACGGCTAATATTGAAGGTGGCGTAGCTCTTGGCTATCAATCCGTAACAACTACTGCAGCAGGTGTACAAGGTTACAATCCAGCATCTGATCGTACAAACAAATATAGCGCTCAAGCTGGTGCAATTGGTACGTCTACATTAGCTGCTGTATCCGTAGGTAATGGTTTAACTGCAACTCGTCAAATTACAGGTCTTGCAGCAGGTACTGCAGACACTGATGCTGTTAACGTAGCTCAATTGAAAAACGTTAACTTGAAATATGCTGGTGACACTGGTAATAGCGATGTATTGTTGAAAGATGGTACATTGAATGTTAAAGGTGATACAAAGCTTATTTCCACATCTGCTGATGCTACTGGTATTACAGTAACAGCTAAAGTAGGCGACAATATTACTGCTAATGCAGCTGGTAAAGCTGTAGCTCCTACTACAAATGGTATTGCTACAACTGATAATGTAACTCAAGCAATCAACAACTCTGGTTGGAATGTTACTTCCTTAAATAATGGTGGTACTACAAACGGTACTACTTCCGAAAAAGTGAGCCCTGGCGACACTGTTACTTTCAGCGCTGGTAAAAACATTGTATTAGACCAAGCTGGTAAACAATTCACATATTCCTTGAGCTCCACTCTTAAAGATATTCAAAGCATTCAAAATGGTGCTTCCAAAATCACATTGAATAATGCTGGTGGCACAACTATCTCCGGCGGTAACTTGAGCGTAGATGGTAATAAAATTACTAAAGTAGCTCAAGGTACTGATGGCACTGATGCTGTTAATGTTGACCAATTGAATGCAGTAGCAGCTAAAGAACGTCATGTTAAACCTGGTAACTACGCTGTTGATGGTAATGGCACAGTTACATTGAACTATGTTGATGGTAACAATGCTGACGTAGCTGATACAGCTGTTATCTCTGGTATTGCGAAAGATGATCTTTCCAACATCACTAATGCAGGTAAAAAAGTAATCACTGGTCTAGGTTCTAAAGTTGAAGCTGGTGACAACGTAACTGTTACTGATACAACTGATGGAACTACAGGTCAAAAAACTTACACAGTAAGTGCAAACTTAACAAAAGTAACTGATGGTACAAATACAACAGTGACTGGTGCGGGTACAACTGCTAATCCATACAAAGTAAATGTAGCTGGCGATTTGACAGGTATTACATCTATTGCTAATACAGCAGGTGGCCCAACAATGACAATTGGTGGCAACTCCATTAATGTAACTGGTGGCAACTTAGACTTAGGTAGCAACAAAATTACTAACTTAGCTCCTGGTACTAATGATACTGATGCTGTTAACTATAAACAATTGAAAACAGCTAAAACTGTTGTAGAAGCTGGTACAAATGTAAGTGTTAACAAAACTTTAGGTGCTAATGGTGAAGATGTTTACACTGTAAGTGCAACTGCTGGTGGCACAGCTTCTACTGAAAGTGTAGTTAAAAAAGCAGCTGCAACTGGCGATACTAATATTGCTGATGTTTCTGTTGCAGGCGGTAAAAATGTAAATGATCCTGGTGCTCAATACGAAGTATCCGTTTCTAAAAATGCTGTTAAAGATGCAGCTCGTGAAGCAGTGACAGTAAATAATGGTGGTAACACTGATAATCCTATTACTGTAACACCTACTGACGATGCAGCTAACCATAATACTACTTATGCAGTAACATTCGATGGTGATAAAGCAGCTAAACAAATCCCATTGACTTACAAAGCTAATGGCTCTGGTGATAAAACTGTTAAATTAGATAAAGGTTTAGACTTTACTAATGGTACAAATACAACAGCAGAAATCGGTAACGATGGCGTTGTTAAATTCAACTTGAAGGACAATGTAGCTCTTACTAATGCTGGTTCCTTGACTGTTGGTGATACTAAAGTTAATAATGATGGTCTTACAATTAGTGGTGGCCCATCTGTTACAAAAAATGGTATCGATGCGGGTAATCAAAAAATTACTAACGTAGCTCCTGGTACTATTAGCAGCACATCTACAGATGCTGTAAATGGTAGCCAATTGTACGATGTAGACCAAAAATTCAATAATACTGTTAAATTAACTGGTAATGCTGGTGCTACAGATGGTCAAGCATTGAACAAAGCTAATGGTTTAAGCTTTGGTGTAATTGGCGCCGATAATGGCAAATACATCTCCACAAGTGCAAATGGCTCTGACGTAACTGTTGATTTATCTACAGATGCGAAAAAATTGTTGAATAACACAGTTGAAGTAAAAGGTAAAAATGCTGCGACAGTAACAACAAGTACAGAAACAACAGCAGATGGCGGTACTAAAACTATCTATACTGTTGATGTTGCTAGCACAGGTACTGTAGCAAAATCCTCTTGGAACATTAAATCCTCTGCAGATACTGCTAACGGTGGTGCTGAAGCAACTGGCCATGAAGCAGCAGCTAAAAACATTGCTGATACTAATACAGTAGAAATGGTTGCTGGTAAAAACTTAACAGTAAAACAAACTAGTGATACTGATGGTGCTAAGGTTGAATACGCATTGAATAAAGATCTTAAAGATCTTACAAGCGTAACTACTGAAAAAGTAACTACAAAAGAAATCGGCTTACAAGATCCAACTGGTAAAGTTACAACAATTAAGAACGACGGTGACCGTATTACATACACTAAAGACGGTGACACTAAAGTTCATAAAGTAGCAACTCTTGATGATGAAAAACACATCAAACCAGGTAGCTATGCTGTACAAAACGATGGTAGCGTAACAATGACTTACGTTGATGGCAATGGTGACCCAGTAGCTAACGATGAAGCTAAAATTACTGGTATTGCTAAACAAGATCTTTCCAACATCACAGATGCAGGTAAGAACGTAATCACTGGTCTTGGTACAATCGTTAAAGCTGGTGACAATGTAACTGTATCAGAAGCATCTGATGCTACAACAGGTCAAAAAACTTACACTGTAAATGCTGTAACTCCAGCAGTTTACACTAAAGCTGATGGCACTAAAGTAGTTAAACGCCCAGATGGTACATTCACAACTAACGTTGATGGTGCTCCTGGTAATGATGTTCCTGCAAGTGACGTTATCGTATCCATCCAAGATGCAGCTGGTAACACAATTGGTGGCAACTCCATCGTAAACAACGTTGGTTCTGCTATCGACAAAACTGGTACATCCACTGGCAATACATTCTTGAACAAACTTGACACTGCAGCTAATGATACTCCAAACGCAGCAGTTAACGTAAAAGACCTTAAAAATACATCTGATGCAATCATCGGTAAAGGTTTGAAATTCGACGCTAACGATGGCGGTGAAAAAACTAATAAACTTGGTTCCAAAGTAACTGTAAAAGGTGAAGGTACTAAAGCTAATACTGAATACAGCGGTACAAACATCAAAACAATCATTGCACAAACAGGTGATGACACTACAATTGATGTGAAATTGGCTAAAGACTTAACTGGTATCAACTCTATTTCCAATACAGCTGCTGGTCCAAAAATGGAATTCGGTGGTAACTCCATTAATATCACTGGTGGCAACTTAGACTTAGGTAGCAATAAAATCACTAACTTAGGTCCTGCTACAGCTGGTTCTGATGCAGTTAACTATGACCAATTGAAAAACTCCCGTACAGAAGTTAAATCCTCTGATGGTTCTGTAACAGTAACACCTACAACAGCTGGTGATAAAACTACTTACGACTTGAAAGTAGCAACTACTGGTACAGTAGCTAAATCTACTTGGAACATTGCCTCTGACAAAGTGTCTGCTACTGAAGGTACTGTTGCAGCAGGTTCTGGTGCAGCACAAAACATTGCTGATACTAAAACAGTAACAATGCAAGCAGGTAAAAACTTGACTGTAAACCAAACTAACGATGGTAACGGTAATGCATCTGTTGCATTTGCTCTTGATAAAGACCTTAAAGATCTTACAAGCGTAACTACTGAAAAAGTAACTACAAAAGAAATCGGCTTACAAGATCCAACTGGTAAAGTTACAACAATTAAGAACGACGGTGACCGTATTACATACACTAAAGACGGTGACACTAAAGTTCATAAAGTAGCAACTCTTGATGATGAAAAACACATCAAACCAGGTAGCTATGCTGTACAAAACGATGGTAGCGTAACAATGACTTACGTTGATGGCAATGGTGACCCAGTAGCTAACACTGAAGCTAAAATCACTGGCATTGCTAAACAAGATCTTTCCAACATTGATAATGCAGGTAAGAACGTAATCACTGGTCTTGGCACAATCGTTAAAGCTGGTGACAATGTAACTGTATCTGAAGCGTCTAATGCTACAACAGGTCAAAAAACTTACACTGTAAATGCTGTAACTCCAGCAGTTTACACTAAAGCTGATGGCACTAAAGTAGTTAAACGCCCAGATGGTACATTCACAACTAACGTTGATGGTGCTCCTGGTAATGATGTTCCTGCAAGTGACGTTATCGTATCCATCCAAGATGCAGCTGGTAATACAATTGGTGGCAACTCCATCGTAAACAACGTTGGTTCTGCTATCGATAAAACTGGTACATCCACTGGCAATACATTCTTAACTAACCTTAATAATGCTGCTACTGATAATCCATTCGCTGCAGTTAACGTAAGAGATCTTAAATCTACTGCAGATGCATTGAAGGCTTCCGAATTGCATATTGCTCCTACATCTGTGGTGACTGGTTCTACAGAAGTTGTTGGTGGTACTGCATCTGGCAATACAAATCCTGGTGCTGCAACACAAGCATACAAATATAATGCGACAACAAAACAAGTTGAGTTGACTTTCAACGATGGTAATGGTAAGGCTGTAAATGGTCCGAAAGCTGTTATTGACTTCTCTGACTTGAATACTGGTGGTACAGCTGCTTCCTCTTGGAATATTAAATCCTCTGCAAATACTACAGATGGTGGTGCTATTGGCGATAATCATGATGCAGCTGCTCAAAATATTGCTGATAATAAAACTGTGGAATTCCAAGCTGGTAAAAACTTAGTAGTAAAACAAACTAATGACGCTGCTAACGGTAATGCTACTGTAGAATTCTCCTTGTCCGATAACATTACAGCCGGTAAAGATGGTGCAAATGGTAAAGATGGTTCTGTAGGCGCTACTGGTAAAGATGGTTCTTCCGTTGTTCTTAACGGTAAAGATGGTTCTATCGGTATGACTGGTCCTAAAGGCCAAGATGGTAAAGATGGTATCAACGGCCGTGATGGTGCAGATATCTCTATCACATCTGCTAAAGGTGAACAAGTTCTTGTAAACCGCGATCCTGCTCATAATGGTGATACTGATAAAGCTGAACGTATCGTATATGTTCCAAAAGATGCTAATGGTAACCCTATTCAAGGTGCTGATGGTAAGAACATTGTACGTGAAGTAGCAACTATGGATGATGGCTTACGCTTCACTGGTAATAATACATCCACTGAAAACAAACAAAAACTTGGTTCCTTAGTTAAAGTTGAAGGTGAAGGCGTTACAGAAGCACAAGCTAATAGCTTCCAATCTGCAACTGGTAACATCGCTGTAGTAGCTGATGGTGCTGATAAATTAACAGTTAAGTTGAACAAAGACCTTAAAGGTTTGGACAGCGTAACAACTAAAGAAGTTAAACTTGGTGATGCTAACGATAATATCTCCATTAAGAAAGCTGGCGATCGTATCACTTATACAACTCCTGGCTCTACTGATACTCATAAAGTAGCAACTCTTGATGATGAAATGCATATCAAAGACACTACATACACTGTAGATGGTAACAAAAAAGTAACTATGACATATGTAGATGGCAATGGTAATCCTGTAGCTGGTAAAACAGCAGTTATCGACTTGTCTGGCTTGCCTGTAGGCGAGACAGATACAGATATGCGTATCAAAGAGGGTACTTACACTGCACAAAATGGTAAAGTTACATTAAATACTGTTGATAAAGGCGGTAACCCAGTAACTGGTAAAGATGTTGTTATTGATGGCATCAATACCAATAACTATATAGCTGGCGACAATGTTACATTAACACCAGATACTGATGCAGCTGGTAAACCAGTTGTAAAAATCAATGCTGCATTATCTACAGAAAAAGTAGTTAAAAAAGCAGGAGCTGATAACTTAGCAACTGTAAGCACTGCATCTGGTAATGTTGCAGGAGATAAAGGTGAAACTTATGAAGTTGCTGTAACTAAAGGCGATATCGAAAACAACGCTGAAATTTCTTACAAAGCTTCCACATCTGCTGATGCTGGTAGTCAAACAGCTAAGAAAACTACATTGGCTAACGGTTTTGACTTCACATCCGATGACAATTCTGTAGCTATTACTACAGGTGCTAATGGTAAAGTTAACTTCAAAGTTGATACTACTAATATCCAAGGTAAAGCATTCAACCTTGATGTAAACAAAGAAGGTACTGGTAAAGTAGAAGACGCTAAAACTGTAGCAACTACTAATTCTGTAGAAAAAGGTACTAAATTCGTAGCTGGTAACAACTTGTCCATCCGTCACGATGCTATCAATAGCGATGCAAAATACGATCACCAAGTAACATATGCGTTGAATAGCGACCTTAAAGGTATTACTTCCATCACTAACAATGGTGGTGCTACAATGAACTTCGGTCCTAACGAAGTTTCCATCACTGGTGGTAACCTCAACATGGGTGGTAGCAAAATCACTAATGTTAAGAATGGTACAGACAAATCCGACGTTGCAACTGTAGGTCAATTGACTAAAGTTACATCCAACGATAACACTGTAGCAATCAATAAAACTACTGATGCTGAAGGCGCTCCAGTTTATGATCTTTCCGTACAAGGCGGCGGTCATGACCCACGCGTTGATCAATTGGGTGAAGAAATCGGTCGTGTAGGTGCACAAGGCGCAGCTCTTGCAGCGTTGAAACCTATCCAATACGATCCATTGGAACCAACTCAAATCATGGCTGGTTATGGTAACTACCGTGGTAACTCCGCAATTGCAATGGGCGTTGCTCACTACAAAAACGAGTCCACATTGATGCATGCTGGCGTATCCTGGGCTGGTGGTTCCCGTCACATGATGGCGAACGCTGGTGTAACTTGGAAAGTTGGCAACCGTGATAGCGAAGCTGCTGTAGCAGATCGTTACCGCAAAGGCCCTATCAGCTCTGCTTATGCAATGCAACAAGAAATGGCGTCCGTTAAAGCACAAAACGCTGGATTAAAAACAGAAGTATCTGATTTGAAAGCTGAAAACGAACAAATGAAAGCTCAAATTGCTGCAATGATGGCAAAACTTGGTATGTAATCATTTGTGAGTACACAAACTAACTATATGATGGCTGGTATGCGCTACCTTGTGTAGCGCGTGCCTTCCCATATAATTTGTGAAAGCAGTGCTTTCAGATATGAATGTAAAATAGGTGTGAAAGATACTTTCACCATAATCTAACGATAGAAAAGAGGAATATAGAATGAAAAAATCTACATTACTTGCTTGTGCAGCGGCTCTTGTTATTTCTACAGGCGTTGTAGGTGCACAATCTGCTCCAACATATGACGATAATTTAATTTTACGTAATCCAGTATCTGCTCCAGCATTAGGCAATGTTGTATTGGTTCCTGTGGCTAGCCCACAAACAGTGTCTGCAGTTCATGACTATGTGAAAGCTTGGCAAAATGCGGAAATCAACATCGCAAAAGCTAAAGTGAAATACGACAAACATGAGCAAATGACTAAAGCTGAAAAAATCTGGTTACATTCCTATGACAAACACAACTATGCTGACTACTTCCGTACACATTCCATCGGTCGTGTACATGGTCAAGAAGTGTTCTTGAACTGGAATGGTGAAAACCGCAACAAAAACGAATATGAATATTTCGAAATGCCTAAATACAATGAAAAAGATGGCTTCACTAATAGCTATGGTTACAATGTATTGCGTGGCATGGTAGATCAAATCAACGAAATCATCCAAAAACAAAAAGAAGTTGGCGGTCCTATGACTGACGACGAAGCACAAGCATTGGAAGATGCTATTTTGGATGTAATGGCTAAAGACCAAGAAAACGTTTCTAACGAAGAACTTCGTCACTACATGAACGAAACAATCTGGTTCGCAGCTAAACAAACAGTTAAAAACAAAGCAAGTGAAGAACCTACTGTTCAAGATGAACACACTGTAGATCTTCGCGAAGCGATTAATCGCCCAGCTAACCAAGAAACTAAAAAAGTAGACTTGCGCGCTGCGATTAACAACTAATACCCTGGAACCCCGACTAGGGCACACAATCCTTATACAAATAACGCCATCCTTTTGGATGGCGTTATTTTTTATACTTTTTGGTATTGATTGTATAGCTATCATTTTATGAAATCTAATAGAGATCTAATAGCCTCCTTATCGTATAAGGAGGCTGTTTTTATAAATAAATATAAACTAAGTTAATAAAACGATTGAGCTTGTTTATCTATTTATTTGTGGAAATGCATCAAAAACACGATAAATACTATATTATCTATATAATTCGATTTAAAAAGTTTATATTTATAAATGTGAAGATAACATGGATGTTTCTATAGATTGTTAACATAATATAAACTGACTAAATCGAAATAGGGTACTATCTAATATAAATGTTTTATATTATATATAATAACTATATTAATATAGCTACATTTATTGGGCATGAGTAGATACTTCCTCGTCAAATAAACTCAATTTTATTAAATTTATAATTCTAAAATTTTCTTTAATAATTTCAAGGAATTCTATTTACATTTAGTTTATAAATTGGTATTATATAAATATCTTAATGAAGAGTATGTGAACGTGTGTCATAAACAATTCATGAAACAAAAAGTGTACATAAGGCATTTAGTGTTTTCTTATAAGAGAGAAAGGGGTTCATAGTTTCTATGAATAAAGTTTTTAAAGTCGTTTATAGCAAATCTAAAGGCTGCTACGTAGTAGTTCCTGAAACTGCTAAAAATAATAACGGCAAGAAAAAAGTATTAGCTAGCGTATTGGCTGGCTTGGCACTTGTTGGTGCAGCAGGTGTTACACCTGTGCATGCTACATTAAGCGCAGACGGCAGTATCGATACTAATAATAGTCGTATCAATATTAAAACTGCAAACACAGTAGGCGATTATGGTGATCAAACTGTTGGTGTTAACTCAGTTGCCGTTGGTTATGGTAACTCTACTAATAATGAAGATGGTACTATCGTTTATGGTGCGGCAAATAAAGCAACTGCAAATGCTGCTATTGCATTAGGTAATCGCAACGAAGCATCTGGTGGTAATGCAGTAGCTCTTGGTACTAGCAATACAGCAACTAACGTTAAGACAATTGCTATTGGTAATAAATCTAATGCTAATGCAGATGGTGCTATTGCAATCGGTGCATACAATAATCAGAACTATATAGAGAATAGTAGTAATACAACACCTAAACAAGCAGGCGGTAATTCTGTCGTTGTTGGTAACTATTCCCATGCAGGTGGTAGACAAAGTGTGGCTATTGGTAACAATGCAACGACTCAACATGATGATTCTGTAGCTATTGGTGCTGATGTTTCTGCATTAGCTGGTCATAATATTGCTATCGGTTCTGGTGGAACAAAAGCACAATCTGCTCCTGGTAAAACAGGTTCTGCAGCAATTGCGATTGGTCTTAATGCACAGGCTACATATGGAACTGATACAGGTGCATTTGACATGATTGCGATTGGTAATCAAACTACAGCATCTGCTAATGCGGCAACTGCAATTGGTACATTGTCCAAAGCAACTGCTAATAATTCCACAGCTATCGGTAATAAAGCTCAAGCTACTGCATCCGGTACACTAGCTATCGGTCAGGTAACTAACGCTAGTGCGCATGGAGCTGTAGCATTAGGTAATGGTGCACAATCCAATGGTGTGGGATCTACTTCTCTTGGTCGTACAGCTAAGGCTACAAATGATGGCTCTGTTGCAGTAGGTTTTAATGCAGAGGCTACCGGCGATCATGCTATTGCTATTGGTGGTGATGGTAAAGGTGAGGCTTTCACTGATAGCCCTAATACTTTTGCTGGCTTAAACCAAAAAACCACAGCAAGTGCAACTAATTCTATTTCTGTAGGTCATAACGCAAAAGCTAGTATTGTTGATGGCGTAGCTCTTGGTTCCTCTTCTGTTACAACAACAGATAAAGGCGTTCTTGGTTACAACCCATCCGATCCTCATGAACGTAAATACGCACCATTGACTGGTAATGTACAAACAGCTACTACAGCTGCTGTATCCATCGGCAATGGTCAACAAATGACTCGTCAATTGACTGGTCTTGCTGCTGGTACTGCAGACACTGACGCTGTTAACGTGGCTCAATTGAAAAACGTTGGCGTTGCTGTAACTGGTAACACTGGTAAAAGTGACTTCTTAACTGATGGCGGTAAATTAAATGTAATCGGTACAGGTCGTGTATCTACTGTAGCGGCTCATGACGGTGCAAAAGACTCCAGAATTACTGTAGGCTTTGATGATACTGGCATGGTGAAAGCTGGTAAAAACGTTACAGTTGACGAAAAAACTGTAAACGGTCGTACTACTTACACAATTAACGCTGCTGATACAGCTGCTAAATATGATTTCTTAACAAATGCTAAAGCTAACGGTGGTAAACTTGATGGTACTGCAAAACCTGCAACTGTTCAAAGTGGTACAACTGTTAACTATGCAGCTGGTAAGAACTTAACAGTTAAACAAGACATCGACCAATCCATTGGTGAACAAACATATACATACTCTTTAAATAGCGATCTTGGTGGCATTACTTCCATCACTAATAATGGTGGTACTACTATGCACTTTGGTCCTGACAACATCAGTATCACGGGTGGAAACCTGGATCTTGGTGATAACAACATCACTAACCTTAAATCTGGTGGCAATACAATTAACAACGCTGCTAACATTGGAGACGTTATCCGTATCTCCAAAGCTAATGAAAAACACATTAAACCAGGTGAATACGCAGTTGATAACAACGGCAAAGTAACAATGACATACGTTGATGGTAACAACAAAGACGTTCCTAACGAAACTGCTGTTATTACAGGTATTGCTAAACAAGATCTTTCCAATATCAACAATGGTGGTAAGACTGTCATTAAAAACCTTGCTAAAGAAGCTATCGACATGGAAAACGGTAAGAACACAACAGCTTCTCACCGTGACGTAAATGGCGTTAAAACTTTCAAAGTAGATGTTGAAGGTGATTTAACAGACATTACATCCATCACAAACAAAGCTGGCGACGGCAAAATTGCATTTGGTGGTAACCAAACTGTAAACGTAGCAGGCGATCACAACATTGCTATTAATGCTAAAGCTGGTGACATCACTGGTTTAACTAACGTAACTTTGGATGCTCCTGACTTCGCTAAAAAAGGTCGTGCTGCAACTGAAGAACAATTGAACATTGTTAATAACAAGTTCAATAACACAGTTGGTTTGACTGGTAACACAGGCGCTACTGAATTACAAAAGTTGAACAAACAAGGTGGCTTGAGCTTCGGCGTTGTAGGTGCTAACAATGGTGAGTACATCAAAACAACTGCTTCTGGTAGCGACGTAGTAGCTGACTTGTCTGACAGCGCTAAAAACAAATTGAACAGCACTGTTGAGGTTCAAGGTAAAAACGCTGCGAAAGTAACAAGCAACGTAGTTCAAAATGCAGATGGTAGTACTAAAACGATCTACACTGTAGATGTTAACAATGTAACACCTACTGCAGCTTCTACTGAAAAAGTACAAGCTAAAGCAGACGTAGCTGGTTCTAGCGACAAAAACATCGCAAAAGTATCCCCTAAAGCAGGCGATCAATTCGGTGAAGCTGGTGCAACTTACGAAGTAAACGTATCCCGTAACGACGTAAAAGACGCAGCTCGTGAAGCAGTTACTGTAAATAATGCAAACAATAACAATAACCCAATTACTGTTACACCTGTACAAGATGAAGCAAATCATAACACTACATACCAAGTAACATTCGATGGCGACAAAGCTGCTAAACAAATTCCTTTGACATACAAAGCGAATGGCACAAACGAACATAAAGTTACATTGGATAAAGGTTTGAACTTCACAAACGGTAAGAACACAACAGCTTCCGTAGATGCTGAAGGCGTTGTTAAATACGATGTAAACAAAGACTTAGTAGACATCCATTCCATTTCCAATACTACAAATGGTCCAAAAATGGAATTCGGTCCTAACTCCATCAACATCACTGGCGGCCCTATCAACATGGGTGACCAAAACATCACTAACCTTAAATCTGGTGGCGATGTATTGAATAACGCTGCTAACATCGGCGACGTAACTCGTATTTCCAAAGCTAACGACTTGCACATTGCTCCAACATCTTCTGACCGTCAAGGTGAAACTACTACATCTTACGCTTACGATGCAGCAAGCAAATCCGTAACATTGAAATACAACGATGGTAACGGTGCTACACAATCTGGTACAGTGGCGAAAATCGACTTGTCCGGTTTGGCTGATCAAATTAAAGATGGTTACTCCTTCTCCACTGACGCTAAAGGCAATGTAGTTGGTAACCACGCTGTTACAGCTGTTGGCAATGGTAAAACTGTTTCCTATGCTGCAGGCGATAACGTAACTGTAAAACAAGATATCGATGCTCAAACTGGTGAACATACTTACACATATGCATTGTCCAACAACATCGATTTGACTCCAAATGGTTCCTTGAAAATTGGCGACACTATTCTTAACAATGGTGGCTTAACAATTACAGGTGGCCCATCCGTAACTAAAACTGGTATCAACGCTGGTAACTTGAACATTACTAATGTGAAAGCAGGCGTAAATGATACTGATGCAGTTAACGTAAAACAATTGAAAGATGCTCGTACAGTAGTAACTTCCAACGATAATTCTGTAACAATTAACAAAACAGAAAACGGCAACCAAGTTACTTATGACTTGCATGTAGCTCCAGGTGCTGCACAATCCGTATGGAATGTGAAATCCACTGGTAATACAACTGCTGACTCCGAAGCAGCTGCTAAAACTATCACTGACGGTAAAACAGTTGAAATGGTAGCAGGTAAAAACTTGACTGTTAAACAAACTAGCAACAACGACGGTGCTAAAGTTGAATTCGGTTTAGCTGGTGACTTGACTAACATCAAGACTATTAAAAACGAAGGTCCTGCTACTTTCACAATCGGTGGCGATAACTTCGCATTCAATGGTGGTAATGTAAGTCTTGGTGGTAACAATATCACTAATCTTAAATCTGGTATCGTAAATAATAATGATACTGATAATACTAACGCTGCTAACATTGGCGACGTTA
The DNA here is from genome assembly GCF_041431445.1 of Veillonella sp. 20925_1_51. Classification (NCBI taxonomy): domain Bacteria; kingdom Bacillati; phylum Bacillota; class Negativicutes; order Veillonellales; family Veillonellaceae; genus Veillonella; species Veillonella sp. 20925_1_51. The sequence continues at coordinate 7,376 of NZ_JAPVXT010000011.1, read as the reverse complement.
AACGTATCTCCAAAGCTAACGATATTCATATCAAAGACAAAACATACACAGTGAACGCTGATAAAACAGTTACATTGGAATATGTTGATGGCAATGATAATGCAGTAAACAAAACTGCTAAGATCGACTTGAGCAACTTGCCAACAGGCGATAAAGCTGCTGTTGAAAGCGTAGTTAAAAAATCTGCTACTGTAGGCGACACTAACATCGCTGACATCACTGTAGCTGACGGTAAACAAACTGGTGATGCAAATGCTAAATACGAAGTAAATGTTTCCCGTAATGCTGTTAAAGATGCAGCTCGTGAAGCAGTGACTGTAAACAATGCAAACAACAGCAACAATCCAATCACTGTTACACCTGTTAAAGATGAAACAAACCATAACACAACTTACCAAGTAGCATTCGATGGCGATAAAGCTGCTAAACAAATTCCTTTGACATACAAAGCGAATGGCTCCAACGACCAAAAAGTTACATTGGATAAAGGTTTGAACTTCACTAATGGTTCCAACACAACAGCTTCTGTAGCTGCTGATGGCGTAGTTAAATACGATCTTAACAACAACGTAAACTTGACTCCATCTGGTTCCTTAACTATTGGTGATACTGTTGTTAATAACGGTGGATTAACTATTTCCGGTGGCCCATCTGTTCTTAAAACTGGTATTAATGCTGGTAACTTGAATATCACTAACGTAAAAGCTGGCGTAAACGATACTGATGCAGTTAACGTTAAACAGTTGAAAGATTCTCGTACAGTAGTAACTTCCAACGATAATTCCGTAACAGTTAATAAAACTGAAAACGGCAACCAAGTTACTTACGACTTACATGTAGCTCCAGGTGCGGCACAATCCGTATGGAATGTGAAATCCACTGGTAATACAACTGCTGATTCCGAAACAGCTGCAAAAACTATCTCCGATGGTAAAACAGTTGAAATGGCAGCAGGTAAAAACTTGACTGTTAAACAAACTAGCAACAACGACGGCGCTAAAGTTGAATACGCATTGTCCGATGACATCAAAGTTGGTAACGACGGTAAAGATGGCAAAGACGGCGTTGACGGCAAAATCGGCGTAAATGGCAAAGACGGCTCTGCTGTTGTGATCAACGGTAAAGACGGCTCTATCGGCTTGAATGGTAAAGATGGTAAAGACGGTCTTACTATTAAAGGCGCTAACGGTCAAGACGGCGTAAATGGTACAAACGGTACTAATGGTATCACTCGTATCGTATACGAAGACAAAAACAACAACAAACACGAAGTGGCTACTACTGATGACGGCTTGAAATTCACTGGTAATAACACTGATGTTGTAAACAAAAACAAATTGAACAGTCTTGTTAAAGTTCAAGGTGAAGGCGTAGATAAAACAACTTCTGCATCCTTCAAGAGCGCTTCTGGTAACATCAACGTAAAAGCTGATGGTACTGATACTCTCGAAGTTCAATTGAACAAAGATTTGAAAAACATCACTTCCATTAAGAACGATGGTCCTGCAACTATGACAATTGGCGGCAACGAATTCAAATTCGATGGCGGCAACGTGAACATGGGTGGCAACAACATCACTAACCTTAAATCTGGTGGCGATGTAATCGATAACGCTGCTAACATCGGCGATGTAAAACGTATTTCCAAAGCTAACGATTTACATATCGCACCAACTCAATCCAACCGTGCAGGTGAAGCTACTACATCTTACTCCTATGATGCAGCAGACAAATCCGTTACATTGAAATACAACGATGGCAATGGCGCTAACCAAGCTGGTACAATCGCGAAAATCGACTTGTCTGGTTTGGCGGATCAAATTAAAGATGGTTTCACTTTCAAAGCAAATGCAACTGCTAACGGCGGTAAAGTAGAAGGTACTGCAACTGCAACAACTGTTGAAAACGGCGGTACAATCAACTACGCTGCAGGCAAAAACTTGACTGTTGAACAAACTATCGATCCAGCAACTAAAGACCACACTTACACTTATGCATTGACTGACGATATTAAACTTGGTCATGATGGTAAAGATGGTAAACCAGGTAAAGATGGTTCTATCGGTGTAAATGGTAAAGATGGTTCTGCTGTTGTAATCAACGGTAAAGATGGTTCCATCGGCCTCAATGGTAAAGACGGCAAAGACGGTCTTACTATTAAAGGCGCTAATGGTCAAGACGGCGTAGACGGTAAAAATGGTACTAATGGTATCACTCGTATCGTATACGAAGACAAAAACAACAATAAACACGAAGTGGCAACTACTGACGACGGCATGAAATATGCTGGCGACGATGGTCAAACTGACTCCACTAAAGTTATCGCTAAGAAATTGAACCAAACATTGGATATCACTGGTGGTGCGAATAGCACTAAATTGACTGAAAACAACATCGGCGTGAACAACGTAGATGGCAAATTGAAAGTTCAATTGGCTCAAAAAATCAACTTGACTCCAAATGGTTCCTTAACAATTGGCGACACTGTAGTGAACGATGGTGGCTTGACTATCAACAATGGTCCTTCCATCACTAAAGGTGGTATCAATGCTGGTGGTTTGAACATCACTAACGTGAAAGCTGGCGTAAATGACACTGACGCAGTTAACGTAAAACAATTGAAATCCGCTAAGACAGAAGTTAAAGCTGGTGACAACGTAACAGTTGATAAAACAATTGGTGCTGATGGTCAAAACATTTACACAGTAAATGCAAAAGCAACTAACCTTGGCGATGCTGAACTTAACTACACAGCTAACAACGGTACTAAACAAAAAGTTAAATTGTCTGAAGGCTTGAACTTCGTTGACGGTAACTACACTAAAGCTTCCGTTGATGCAAATGGTGTTGTTAAATACGACGTAACACTTGGTAAAGTGAAAGACGGCGTTGATGGTAAACCAGGCGTTGATGGTGATAATGGTATCGCTACAGTTAAAACTGTTGTAGATACAATCAACAACTCCGGTTGGAAAGGTGACGTTACTGGTAACACAGTAGGCGATCACACAGCTACAATTGTTAAACCTGGCACAACTGTAAACTTCGGTGCAGGTAAAAACTTAACTGTTGAACAAATCGTTGATAAAGTAACTGGCAACCACACTTACAACTATGCATTGTCCGACGATATCAAAGTTGGTAATGATGGTAAAGACGGTAAACCAGGCGTTGACGGTAAGATCGGTGTAAACGGTAAAGACGGTTCTGCTGTTGTAATCAACGGTAAAGACGGCTCTATCGGCTTGAATGGTAAAGACGGTAAAGATGGTCTTACTATCCGCGGTGCTAACGGTCAAGACGGTGTAAATGGTACAAACGGTACTAACGGTATCACTCGTATCGTTTACGAAGATAGCAACAACAACAAACACGAAGTTGCTACTACTGATGACGGCTTGAAATTCACTGGTAACAACGAAAGCGTTGTAAACAAAAACAAACTTAACTCCACAGTTAAAGTTAAAGGTGAAGGCGTTACTGAAGAGCAAGAAAAAACATTTGAATCTGCGGCAGGTAACATCGCTGTAACTGCTGATGGTAACGATACTTTGAACATTCGCTTGAATAAAAACATCAAAGGCATCGATAGCATCCAAACTAAGGAAATTCACTTAGGTACACCTGATAACTACACAACAATTAAGAAAGATGGGGACCGCATTAAATACGGCGACAAAACATTCGCTAACACTGACGATATCTGGACAATCCAAGCTAATGGCACAGATGTTCCAGCTAACGGCGGTAAAGTAAATGTTAAAGGTGCTGACGGTATTACCGTATCCAAATCTGCTAATGGCGAAATGACAATTAGTGGTGCTGGTCTTGGTACAATGAATAGCTTTAACGTTAAATCTTCTGGTAATACTACAGCTGATTCTGAAAAAACAGCTAAGAGCATTACAGATGGTAAAACTGTTGAATTCTCCGGCGGTAAAAACCTTACTGTAAAACAAACTAGCGACGAAAACGGCGCTAAAGTAGAATATGCATTGAGCAACAATGTAGATCTTACAAATAAAGGTTCCTTAACAGTTGGCGATACTAAGATCACTGATGGTGGCTTGGTAATCAACAATGGCCCATCCGTAACTAAAGACGGCATCAATGCTGGTAATAAACAAATTACTAACGTTGAAGACGGTGTAAACGATACTGATGCGGTTAACGTACGTCAATTGAAAGCAGCTAAAACTAACCTTGTTGACGGTCAAAACACTAAAGTGACTGGCGACGGTTCTAAAGCTAACCCTTACAAAGTTAATGTTGAAGGCGATTTGAACAAAATCACTTCCATCACTAACAACGAAGGCGATGGCAAATTAGAATTCAAAGGTGACCAAGTAGTTAACGTAGCTGGCGACAACACAATCAAGCTTGATGGTAAAACTGGTGACATCACTGGCTTAACTAACAAAACACTTGATTCTGCTGACTTCGCAACTAAAGGTCGTGCCGCAACTGAAGAACAATTGAAACTTGTTCAAGAAGAAGCAGCTAAAAAATCTACTGAAAAAGTACAAGCTAAAGCTGATGCTAATAACATTGCTAAAGTAGCTCCTAAAGCTGGCGATACATTCGGTGCTGCTGGTGCAACATATGAAGTATCTGTAGATAAAAACGACGTTAAAGATGCAGCTCGTGAAGCAGTTACTGTAACAGGTGACAACAAAGCGATCACTGTAGACGTTCAACCAAATGCTACTAACCATACAACTAACTACCAAGTTAACTTCAATGGTAACGAAGCAGCAAAACAAATTCCATTGACTTACAAAGAAAATGGTGGCAACGCTAAAACAGTAATGTTATCTGAAGGTTTAGACTTCTCTAACGGAGTAAATACTACTGCTCACACTGATGCGAACGGTAAAGTATCCTTCGACGTGAAAGGTGACCTCACTAACATCACTTCCATTTCCAATAACTCCAATGGTCCTAAAGTATCCTTCGGTGGCGATACTGTAAACATCACTGGTGGCAACCTCAACATGGGTGGCAACAAAATCACTAATGTTCAACGTGGCACTAATGATACAGATGCAGTAAACGTTAAACAATTGAAAGACTCCCGTACTACATTGACATCTGATGATCAATCTGTAGTATTGAAGAAAACTGAAACTGCTGATGGTGGTTTAAACTATGACCTTTCCGTAAAAGGCGCAGTTGACCCTCGCGTTGATCAATTGAACGAAGAAATCGGTCGTGTAGGTGCACAAGGTGCAGCATTGTCCGCATTGAAACCTATGCAATACGATCCATTGGAACCAACTCAAATCATGGCTGGTTACGGTAACTACCGTGGTAACTCCGCGATTGCAGTGGGCGTAGCTCATTACAAAAACGAATCCACAATGTTCCATGGTGGCTTGTCCTGGGCTGGCGGTTCTAGCCATATGATGGCAAACGCTGGTGTAACTTGGAAAGTTGGTAACAGAGATGCTGAAGCAGCTGTAGCAGATCGCTACCGCAAAGGCCCTATCAGTTCTGCATACGCAGTACAAACTGAAATGGCTGCAATGAAAGCTCAAAATGCCGGATTAAAAGGTGAAGTATCCGACTTGAAATATGAAAACGAACAAATTAAAGCTCAAAACGCTGGTCTACAAAGTGAAGTAGAAGTATTGAAAGCTCAAATGGCTGCAATGATGGCGAAAATGGGTATGTAATTTTCAAAACTAGGCTTTAAAATCTAGTTATCAATTGGATATAACTGGCTAGGGGTTCCTTCGGGAGCCCTTAACCAGCACATTAATTCGACTATGGAAAGAGGAATAGATATGAAAAAATCTACAATGCTTGCTTTCACAGCAGCAGTTTTATTGAGCGCAGCATCCTTCACTGGTCATGCAGCAAGCGCTCCAACATATGATGACAACTTGATCTTACCTAACCCTGCATCTACACCTGGTTTAAGCAATGTTGTATTGGTGCCTGTGGCTAGTCCACAAGTTGTACAATCTATTCATGATTATGTGAAAGCATGGGAAAATGCAGAACAAAAAATCGCCTTAGCAGAAGCTAAACGCAATAATCATGAACAATTGACTAAAGCAGATAAAATCTGGTTACATTCCAAAGATAAGCATAACTATGCTGATTACTTCCGTACGCATTCCTTAGGCCGCGTACACGGTTTTGAAACAGCTTTAAATTGGAACGGTGAAAACCGTAATAAAAACGAATACGAATACTTTGAAACACCTAAATACAATGAAAAAGATGGCTTCGTAAACAGCTATGGTTATAATGTATTGCGTGGCATGGTAGATCGTGTTAACGAAGTAGTTCAAAAACAAAAACAAATTGGCGGTCCAATGAATGATAACGAAGCACAAGACTTAGAAGATGCTATCTTGGATGTCCTTGCTCAAGAACAAGAACATGTATCTAACGAAGAACTTCGTCATTACATGAACGAAACAATTTGGTTCGCTGCTAAAGAAACAGTTAAAAACAAAGCAAGTGAAGAACCAACTGTAGCCGATGAGCATGTAGTAGACCTTCGCAAAGCTATCAATGAACCAATGGGTAGCAATGACTACAACAAAGTAGATTTGCGTAGCGCAATTCAACAATAATAGATACTTATAGCAATGTAGGTATTAAAGCCTTGTCTTCTCTCGTTAAAAGGCTTAGTTGATCTCTAATACATACTGATGGTATACGTGTATCCCTTACTGCACGTGTATCTACAATGACACAATGGCCCTTATATTGAGTTTATGAGGGCCCCTATACCCTGGACCCCCGACTAGGGAACACAAATCCTTATTAAACAACGCCATCCGTTTGGATGGCGTTGTTTCTATTTATAATAAGTAAAAAAGAATATAGTAGCCTTATATAATATATATACTATATAAGGGGTAATATAATACGTGGAAATAAATATCTATATTGCTGAGGGTATTCCGCAGGTACTAAAACAAGACTTATAAAAGCCTAAAATAGTAAACTAACGATATATTAATCTAATTGAATTGTATTAGAATATCAATATAATTAATAAATACAATATATAGTATGATGAGTAAAGAGATATACCATATAAGGAGATATGGAAAAAAGTTTGTAAAATTTTAAAATTAGGGGTTGCGTACCTCAGTTCTTTGTACTATAATAGCTATACAGTCGTTCGAAGCGACTGTTTATTAGTTAGCAAACACTAGATAAAATCTATGTTTGTTGATAATCGTTTTAGAATAAAAAGGTAATTCCTGATTGAAACAGAGATTACAAAATTCTAAAAAAGATTATAAAAAGGTGTTGACATGAAAGTGACAACATGTTATTATAATCTAGTCGCCAGTTGGTGAAACACTTCGAAAGAAAGTGCTTCGAAGCTAGATATAATCTGGTTTAACTGG
>NZ_JAPVXT010000010.1:0-39893 GCF_041431445.1 Veillonella sp. 20925_1_51 | reverse complement strand
CAAACAGCCAGTACTGCAAATCGCAATACTGGCTGTTTTTATATCTCATTATTTCTTTATAAGTATATATTTATCTCAGATACAGCATTCACAGTACTCCAAAGAATTGAAAATTGAATGCACATCCTCATTTGTTACGTGAACAAACTAGCCCTCTATAGCCTCAAGTACTTCGCCGATGTACATATAATGTGGTTCCCAACGATCATGACCAATTTGAGTATAGGCAGTAGGGTTTGCTGCATAATATTCCTTTATTTTATCTGCCAAATGAGCTTCATCGAATTGGTGTTCATATAACTTTTTACATACAAATGTTAAATCTGCTTCTTTGAAGGTCACTCCATCACCGACTGCCACTGGTGTTAAACCAGAATTGGCAACCTTATCTTCATCGCGACCAGAATGAGAGCCTAAATAGCCAAGAGCCTTACGCTGGCTGTTAGGGAATAAGCTAACTGTAAAAGTATCGTATTTCGCCATGAATTCTTGAGTATAGCGAGCTGGATGAATGTACACAGTCACGGTAGATATATCATTGCCAAGCATGCCCCACATGTTACCCATACTGCCCCAACTAACTGTACACGTATTAAAATCATCAAGCGTACCCGCTGTAACAAGAGCCCAACGTTCCTCAAACATGGTAAACGCCTTATAATCTTTTGTTTCAAATGCTTTCATAATAACCTCCGAACATAGAATTTAATTAACAATAACCTCATCAAAATGTTCCTTATATACTTCATAATACACTGCATCAGCGATATCGTAAAACTCTTTATTTAGAGAATCTTTCACAACGGGTCTGCGCAGAAAGGCCCCACGATTGATAGGCCGAGGCGTTCCATCAAAGCCAAAGCGACTGATTTCCTCTTCATCGCGCATAATACCTGGATTAGACCACATATCTTCATTCATATCCATATTCGCACCCGCATCAGTATTAATCGCCGTTTTCCCTTGCTGTTGCGCCCGATAGACCTTACTAGCTGCTGAATTGCTACTATCATAGGTGAAAGTCATGTCCTTAACGGTAATCACTTTCTCATCATTCCACTGATACGCTTTATATACCGTCGCCTTGATTGTATAAATAGGCGGCTCAAAACCGATTACTTTCACCGTATTCACGTCAATATAGGACGCGCCACGCTCGTCTACACTAGGAATATCCGACACAAACTGAGATACCTGCTTAAACTGTGGCTGAGACGTGAGCTCCTCAATCGTAACTGCTTGGGCTGGAATGGTGAAAGCTAGCATAAGCCCTAGCGTTATTAAAAATCGATGTAACATATATTCTCTCATCTTTCTAAACTTTTACAAAATAGACTAATAATTTATCAATGGAATACTTAAAACTGTAAAGACAGAGATTAAGATATACACTACAAGACATAGTTTTAGCAAAAGCAATAAACTGCCAAATAGGACTTTATAGATAGGTGCTTCTTGTTTCTTGGATCGTATCCAGTCTTTAATTTTATAATATATTTTTGGTTTGTTAAAAGCTGGCGATAATCGCTTACACCATAAAACAAGCCACAGAATACAACATATATTACCAAAGAGAAAGAATAGAAATAGACCGAAATGCTCCAATGAATATACTTTTAATACATAAATATAATAGAGTAGCTGAGTAAAGGTCTCTACAAAGTTAATCCATAGATAAATAAGATAAGCCTTAAACAAAAGCACTAATATAATTTTGATGTACTTGAGTATACTCATTGCCTCTCTCCTATCTAATATCATAAAACTTAAAAACAAAATTTCTTATTGAGTTAATATTCTAATCCACTCCATATACCACGGATTAAAGATTGGATCCGCATCAAGCTTCTTTTTATGGCTATTACTTACACGCCATTGAGGTGCCTTTCGTAAACTTTTAATATTATCAAAATCTACATACTCAACCATATCACGCAATTGTTTATGCTTATACGAAGATTTGCTTTCATCATAATCAATGCGATAACTATAATAATATTCAGAATCCTTTGTATAATGGCGCAAATAGGACTCACCATTAGGTTTGTATCGATCAATTAAGAATCCTGGAAGTCCATTATTCCAAACTGTTGCATACTGTGTAGGAGCCTCAAGGTCACCATATTTATTCAAAAAAGATAAAATTTGTTTTCTTGCCAAGCTTCTATCAGAAAATTTAGGGTCTATTTTATATCGTAAAACCCGAATCTTAATCCCTGCATCTTCATAAGTACGAACCTCATATTTATTATCTTCTATAGCTTCGCTCACGAGCTTAGCCGTTTTAGGAATACGATAACTAAAATTATCCCAATGTTTAACATGGCTATAATTGTCTAACCCAGATAAAGGTTCAATAGATGGAATAATATAATTACTCATTACTACTTCAGCTATTTTATCTTGGAATGGTTCCTTCACATCACCACCTCCAAGATATGTAATTCCATAAGTAGTGTTCGTATTCTTAGGCGTAAACTCTGTATACATTACATGTGTCTTGGCTTTAAGGATTTTCCAAGATGCATTTTCTAAGCCTGGATATGTATAGATACCTTCATTGTGCATACGTTTACTAAATTCTTTACCATGTGGTGGCCCCACCATTAAGATGCTTGTAAAGCCACGAACTACAAATAAAGAGCCCTTACTCGATTTAGATTCAACCGTATCTCCCCGCAAGCTGATATTTGGTACAGATAAACGGATATTCTGCTTTCCTTCATGAAGTAAGATAACAGTAGATTGTGAGAATTCTGCCAGCTTATAAGGCTTAACAATATCTGGTTTTGCCTTAAAAATCTTATAGTTATCTGCTTTCGGCTCCTCCTCCAAGCTCTGTACTTCCACGCTAAAGGCTTCAGCTTCTTTTTGGGCATTTTCATTAATATGGGAATAATTTTCATACGCATTAGCAGGAATGCTCGCCTCTGCCCCTGGTACAGGTGGTTGTCCTGCTGGCACTTCGATTTGTACAGCACTTACATTCATGGTGAAAGCAGTAGCTAGTGCCATCATAATTATACTTTTACGTAACATAAAACCCTCTTTTTTCTCTCACATTACAACAAAATAAGCACAACCTTATTAGCATAAGTATACTATGCAAACAAGACTGTGCCTATTATTAATGATTTTATATTTTAGTATGTATAAGTTTTGTGTATATATTTAGTATTGATAAGGTTTATCTCAATTTGACGATATATATCTTTATCCCTATAATATAAGTAGATAGTCAGACGAGTCGCAACGTCAGGCGCATCTCTAAAAACAGAAAATCTTGAGAAATGGCCTTTCAGTTATCGAATCATCTAAGATAACGAAGGGCTATTTGTCTTTTCCAAGACAAATAAGCGCTATTAATGCCCCAAAGGCAATAACGACAGTTATTACCTGTAATAAGAGCATGATTATTTCATAATCACTCATAGGCTTATCCCTCCCTTCGATGACGAAGAGAGGCCCAACCTCATCTGACTATCCTAAGTCTATTATAGAACGAACTAATATACGATACAATAAGTATTATATTATATAAATATACGAATAAACTAATAAAAGCCGAGCTAATTCTAAATATGAATAGCTTGGCTTTTACATTGTGTAAATAGGTTTAGAGCGTATCAGAAATAAAATATGCGTGTTCAAAAGCTTTCAAGAGCTAACGAAATATCAATCCAAGAATCATAAGTAGAGGCATAACTAATATAACACCAACCAAAATAAAACCAGCTAAAACAGCCATAGTGCCATACGTTATTAGACATAACTTTATTAAAAAATCTATACAACTATATATACACATACCCATGGTAGATTGTTCTTTTAAAGAAATGAACCATGCTTTCACTCTATAATACATTTTCGGTTTATCAAACACAGGATATAGTTTCTCATACCATAAAATTACCCATGGTAAAACCCAAATATTCCCAAAGCAAAAAATCAATACCGGCACATAATCTCTTAATGGATATGCTTCTAATACATATCGATCGTACAGTAATGTATAAATCCACCAAATAGAGGATCCCCAAATAAGTAAAAGCACAAACTTTAACAGAAACAAAAAAATAAGTTTAATCATCAATCTAAGTCTATCCTCGATTCTGACCATTCTAATACTATCAATAATTTATTATGTCTCATCGTCATAAGCTATGCCATATGCTTTTTTATACATCAAATTAGGCAATTTATATTTTTCATCACCAAAATCAGCAGGTAGAATCATAGCTTTTAGGTTTTCTGCATACACACGTTGTTGACGAATTTGTCCATCATTATAATAGGTACCGCCATCATTAACGGTTCCAGTGATTCCTGAGTTCCCTTGTTTTGTACGCCAAATAGAGATATACGGTATCTTATTGCCTTGTTTTAAAGCTTGATCATGAGCATTAATTAAATGGCGCAAAGAACGATCCATTTGGTAATCGTATTGTACTGAAAGTCCTTGAATCATATTAGCAGCAGGCATAGAAACATAGATGACCGCTTCGATACGACGATGACCATTCGGTGCCGATACAGGCTTAACAGATGAAAGGTCCAAATATTTTCCATCCCCTCGTCCAGAGTCAGCACTCGAATCGATGTGCTCAAATCGCTCTGAGTTTAATAAGTCAGCCTGTGCTACGGCTTGACCTTTCATAGGCAATACGAGGCAGGCTAATAACCATAGTGAAAGTAAATATATGCGTTTCATCGTCCACCTCACTGTACAACAATATCATCAAAATACTGCTGATAGGCAGCCATAAACATAGCCTCTGCTATACCATACATAATGGTATTATTTCGCTTGAGTGGGAACTTGCGCATATCATTTCGATACTGCATTTGCTGTGCTGCCCCATCGAATGAATATTTTGCCACAGCTACGTCCACTAGAGATAAGCCAGATTTACTTTCACTAGCCTCAATCAAAGCCAACGTAGACGGGCTTGGATTCATCATATGAGACGAATGGATTAAGGTAGCTAGAGAATAGTTTGTATCATAATCCACAGTAAGTTGTTTCTCTTCAATCGTAGATTGGTAATCTGTATCTATTACGACATAATAGGTACCACGCAAAGAATATTGTGGGGGTGCATAATGAGTCGCCTCAATAGAATAGGTGTTCAAATAGATATATAAACCACCGCGCTCCATCGTAGGATTCATCGCCTGAACATGAACTAATTTGAACTGTGGCGATGTCTGTAATTCTTGTAATGTGATTGCCTCTGTGGGCATGGTGAAAGCCAGCAATACAAGGACTAGCATTAAAATACGTTGAACCATAAAAACCTCTCTCAAACTAAATAGTCAAATACAGCTTATTTACTTAACAGCTTAACCCATTCCATATACCATGGAATAAAGATTGAACTATTTTCAAGCCGCTCCTTATATGTCCCTTCTTCTCGCCATTGTGGCTCTTTACGTAATCTTGCAGCATCATCAAAGCCTACGTATTCAATCATATCTCTTAGCTGTTTATGTGTATAAGACGTTTTACTTTCATCATAATTAATACGATAACTGTAATAGTATACAGAATCTTTCACAACATGACGAAGATAGGATTCACGATTGGGCTTATAGGCATCAACTAAAGAACCAGGAATTCCATTATTCCACACTACGGCGTACTGTGTAGGTGTTTCTAAATCATTATATTTATGTAAATAATATATTATTGGAACCTTAATCAGCGTGTTATCTGTCTCTTTGCTCATAATTGCGCTACGTATTACCCGTATTTTAACCCCTGTATCCTCATAAGTTCTCACCTCATGTCTCTCATTTTCTACGGCTTCACTGACTAACTTAGCCGTCTTAGGAATGCGATAGTGAAAGTTCCCCCAATGCTCAATCTGACTGTAATTATCTAATCTAGATAAGGATTCTATGGATGGAATAATATAATTACTCATCACCACTTCAGGTGCTTGATCTTGATATGGATCTTCTGTATTAACCCATCCCCCATAAGTAACTCCATACGTTGTCTTTGTATCATCCGGAGTGAATTCCGTATACATTATACGAGAATTGTTTGACATGAACTTCCAAGATGCATTCCTCAACCCTGGATAATTATATTTTCCTTCACCTTCAGCATATTTACTAAGCTCTTTACCATGAGGTGGTCCTACTACTAAAAACGAACTGAGACTACGAACAGCAAATAATGGCCCTTTTCCAGGCTCAGTTTCTATCACATCACCACGGAAGCTAACATTTGGTACGGATAATCTGATATTTTTATCCCCTTCATGAATCAATACCACTGTAGACTGCGAATAATCTGCAAGCTCCAAAGCCTTAGAAAAACCAGGATGTTCCAGATTTAGCTTATCAAGCGTAGATGGCGGATTTTTAGGATTCGATTTTGCAAATTGACTATATGACTCTGCCTCTTGCTCCGCTACTTTATTAATATGCCGATAATTCTCATACGCATTGGCAGGAATTCTCGCATCGGCCCCAGGCACAGGTGGCTGTCCTTTTGGCACTTCGATCTGCACAGCACTTACATTTATGGTGAAAGCAGTTGCTACTGCCATCATAATTACACTTTTACGTAACATAAAACCCTCTCTTTTTCTTCTCTCACATTACAACAAAATAAGCACAACCTTATTAGCATAAGTATACTATGCAAATAAGACTGTGCCTATTATTAATAATTTTATAATTTAGTATATATGAGTTACTTCTAATTGATATTTATAAGATTGATATTTATAAGGTTTATCTCCATTTGACGATATATATCTTTATCCCTATAATATAAGTAGATAGTCAGACGAGTAGTGACGTCAGGCTCATCTCTAAATCAGTAAAAAATTAGGAAATGGCCTTTCTGTTTACTTAGCTACCATGCGGTAACGGAGGGCTATTTGCTTTTTGTAAGGCAAATAAGCGCCACAAGTGCTTCAAAGGAATGAATAGAAAAAGCCCGTATTAACGGGCTTTTTTTAGTTCCTAATATATATACATTCTCCAATATATCAAGAAACTCCTCTTTGTATTTTCTCCAGTTTTTATGGATAATTAAACTATACTTGATATATGCCCCGCAAGTAGGTAAGGGTGATTTAGTATGTGTCTCTAACTAGTTTGTAGTTTAGGAGGTGGCATATGGATTCTTTAACTATTATATGGGTTATCGTTTGTGCCTATTTATTACTGAATTTATTGGTCGGCGTGTATTGTCATATTCGTGTAAAAGATAGTACTGACTATCTACTCGCAGGTCGTCGTATTGGGGTTCTTATGACGGCAGGCACATTAGCAGCTACGGAGATCGGTGGCGGGAGTACCGTTGGTGTAGCCGCAAAAGCGTATGGTTCTTGGGGTTTATCTGCAGGTTGGTACGTAGTCTCTGCAGGGATTGGGGTTATTCTCGTTGCTTTCATCGCACCGCTTTTACGTCGTGCTATGGCAACAACAGTGCCAGAGATCATCGGTCGTCGCTTCGGTGGCTCTAGTCATCTCATTACATCGATTCTCTCTATGCTCGCAACTATTACACTTGCAGGCGTACAGATTACAGCGACAGCAACGATTATTAGCGTTCTCACCGGGCTTTCAACAGAGCTCGCCATCCTCATCTGCGGTGCGGTTCTCGTAATTTACACCATGTCCGGTGGCATGTGGAGCGTAACGATGACGGACGTTATCCATTTCTTCGTTCTCGTTGGGGGCTTCTCCCTCGCTGTGCCGTTCGTATTGCACAATGTGGGCGGCTGGGAATCAGTAGTAGCTAAATTACCACCTGAACAGCTTGGCTTTACAAAGGTTGGTTGGAAAACTATCATAGGCCTTATTATCATGTACTTCATGACCTTCTCCACCGGCCAAGAGTCCGTACAACGGTACTTCGCCGCGAAGGACGAAAAAACAGCCGTTCTTGGTTCCATCATTTGTGGTATTATCATGGCTCTATTTGCCTTCGTTCCTGCCGTGTTAGGCCTCGTAGCATTAGCTGAGTTTCCAAACATCGAAGCGAACAACGCGGTGGCAACGGTAGCACTTAACCTCATGCCTCCAATAATGGCAGGCTTCGTTATGGCCGCTGTCGTATCGGCAACGCTTTCATCAGGCGCAGGCGACCTATTAGGCGCTGCTACTGTATTTACCAAGGATATTGTAGAACATCATTTTGGTAAAAGCCTCACTGATGCACAGCTCACTAGATATAGCCGTCTATGCGTGCTATTCCTTGGCATTATCGCTATCGTTATCTCCCTTGTAAGCAAAGCCATCATTCCAATGCTCGTATTTGCTTTCACCATGAGATCCGCTGGCCCATTCGCTGCATTCCTACTAGGCCTCACATGGAAAAATGCAACAGCAGGCGCTGGCATTTGGTCCATCGTGCTCGGCTCCATCGCAGGCGTGTACTGGGAATTCGTGGGCAACCCATACGGCATTATGTCTATCATCTTCGGTTCCATTGTCAGCCTCATCGTCTTTGTGGCTGTGGTGTTCATTGAAAGATCTATGGGTAAACCACCGGCTCCACCGGCGATTCCTGACGACTTGAAAGAATGATATAAAAGAAGCGTATAAAAGAACACACTAAAAAAACTCCTATCGGTTAAACCAATAGGAGTTTTCCTTATTTTACAAGACCTCAACACATTACGTATTATACACATATTCATCACAATTTGACGATATATCATAACCTTACTATAATATAAGTAGATAGTCAGACGAGTAGCTGCGTCAGGCTCATCTCTACTTACATAAAAACATGAAGAAATGGCCTTTTCGTTTTATACTAATCTCCAGATTAGTGGAAATGAAGGGCTATTTGTTTTTGCCCAACCTCGTCCAACTATCCTAAGTCTATTATAGAACGAACTAATATACGATACAATAAGGAACGAATAATAGAAATATATAGATAAATACAGAAAAGACCGTAGCAAAAGGTACGGTCTTTTTCTTATTTCTTTAATCTTTTATTTCTAGCTTGTCTTATTTGCTTCGCATTTCCAAAGTCTAAATATTCCATTATATTGCGTAGTTCAATATTACTATACTTATTTTTACCATCTTCATAGGTAAGGAAAATATAATATTCATACTTATCATCTGTTATCAGTTGATAAATACGAGATTTCTTACCCGGATTATATTGATCTAGAAGATACGAAGGAACACCATTATTCCATACTAAAGCTGCTTGAAGAGGTATCTCTTTTAATAATGTTGGATTCTTTTTATAGAAAAAGTGGTTTAAAACTCTCTGCGTATACAGTTGGATCGGCTCTCCCTTATCAACTAAAGAACTCCGTGCAACAACGAGTTTCATACCGTCTCCAACATAAACGCGACCTTGAAAGTCCTCGCTTTTATCCACAATATCTAAAGTCATTCCCTTAGGTACTCGATAGGTCAGATTATCCCATGTAATAGCATCACTAGTATTATCAAGGTTTTCTAACGGTTGAATAGAAGGAATTACAAAATTAGCCATTGTAGATTCTAACTTTTTTGTAACGGGCTGATTTTTATAGCCTAAAAATGCCATATACGTCTGATTTGGGTATGGATCAAAAGTAACAGCAGCATACATTACAGGCAGATTCCCATTCACATATTTCTCTCTTATTCCCCAATAGCCTTTACTAATGCCTGGATAGATAAATTCCCCTTGTCGTTGAGCATTTTTATTAAATCCTGAATCTTCAACTCGTTCATTAGCACCTACTAGCCCCGCAATAGCATGACGATCAAAAATATACGAGCCTTTACCCTTTTTATCCAAGTCCTCAAAATAACTTTCTACCACGGAAATAGGCAATGTCACTTTAGCCTTATAGTCACCTTCGTGCAATAAAATTATAGTAGATTCATGCGTAATTAAATCCAAATACTTCGCATAGGCTTTTTTTAATTGCTCTGCCTGCTCTGCAGTACCTTTCTTCTCAAAAACCTCTCCATCAATCCGCTTATTATAATCTTCCATTTTCTTAATGTAATCAGCAGTAGGAATATTGCGAGTCTTATCGTAACGATAGTTCTGATACGCATTATCTGGAATACTTGCATCAGCCCCTGGTACAGGCGGCTGTCCTTCAGGCACAGTATATTGCGCCGCATCAATAGGCATGGTGAAAGCTACTGCTACAGCTAAGCTCAACAAAGTACTTTTTAGTTTCATACAACACCTCTCAAACAATAATAGGCACGTTCTCTCATTAGTATAAGTATACTATATCCTCGAGAACGTGCCTATGTATGGCCCAAGCGTAAAGCTTTAGCTTGTATTATATGTATATAACGCTAGTCGTCCAATATATATAACGATTCCATTACTATCAATGTTATATGAGCTTTTAGATAACCAATTCTGTACAAAAACATTTTGAGCTCTTAATATTCATGATGCTTTCCCCTAAGGCTCTATTTTGGTTTTAAATGAGAATATAATTTTCAACCGACCGATCACTATACATAGTTATTTTATTTGTCCAATTATCATTGCCCCACCCATTCTCGTAAACATATTAGGCCGATTATAGTGAAAGTCTCTGTCTAATTGTATTTGTAGGATTTCTTTATTTAACTTAGTAAACATCGCTACATAAGATGTTCTAGAGAATACTCCACCGCCTTGCAATATACTCATATCTTTTTGCAAAATATAAAGATTACCTTCTGGTGTTACGTATAATAGTGGTTTACTGTCACAGTCATCAACCAATAGTTGTAATACATCGAGTACCAACTTCAGCCTACAATGGCGAACATAAAGAACGTAATATAAGGAATTTTTTCCATTAGTAAAGGAATGATATACCTTATCATAAGGTACATCTAAAAACGCTAGATACTGCTCCATCGTACGGCCCT
Source organism: Veillonella sp. 20925_1_51 (assembly GCF_041431445.1). Lineage (NCBI taxonomy): Bacteria > Bacillati > Bacillota > Negativicutes > Veillonellales > Veillonellaceae > Veillonella > Veillonella sp. 20925_1_51. The sequence goes on along the minus strand of NZ_JAPVXT010000010.1, from coordinate 29,027 downwards.
CTACCTGATGATTAGGTGCGGGAATAAAGAGAATGTGGTCCAAACCTAAATGACTAGAAAGTTGTCCAAAATCATCTAAATTACTACGGTCACAATGAGGCGCTCGAACTAGACGGTAATCCTCTTCAATAGAGATACATTGATAAGTGCATCCCTTACACTTCAAATCGTCCACAACCATTTGACCATATAGTTCAATATAATTTGCTTGCCACTGGCCAAGTTTACAATGCCCTATAATCCTAGAACCCTGATAATTCCAAATCTTAGTTTCACCCTTTAAGGAAACAAATAGCACATGATGGGCTCCATATTTATGTGCATACCATGCCGCTACCTCTTGTAAGTCCTCTAAGCTATCAGGACTCCAGCAAATGAGCTCCATACCAAAAGCTTCATCTCCAACAACCCCATGAATATGATGACGACACCAATTACGGCCTGTCGTATAAGAATAAGGTAAGCCTAACACAGCTTGATTGTTAGTATCTAAACGACATATTATTTGACGGTTAAGAGATAAATGATTAGACCCCGCCTCCGCATCAATATCTTTCCCTATAGACTGACTAGGCACAACTATCATGATTTGCTTGCCTATATACGACTGAACAACATAATTAAGCTGAGATTTACCTAAAACGTCCATACATGCTACCTCACTCAACAACAAACTAGGATAAACGATAACTCTACATCTATACTATAACAGTAACAACGAGTAGAATTTTTCGCATCAATAAAGGGTCTAAATAGATCAGTCGTGGTTACTTTCAAAAACATTAAATACAAATATCTATAATACTATTAATATATAGAATATGTCTCACTATCAACATTCTCTTATACGTATGGCATACATATTGAATATTAATTCTAAGTATGTTTAAATGAAATTAAATACTATTCGTTTATGACAATTAAATATGAACTCTCTATTTGAGACATTTGCTATATTTACGCTACAAGATAGGTCTTTACTGCCATGTTTATATAAATACAAAACACATGATGGTAGGTTTCATTACGTATAGGAGTGTAGATCTATGAGTAAGGAGAAATTAGAGTTTGTAGAACAAGTTGATACAAATACAGATAATGAGTACTCGAGAGAGCCTGTGCCATTAGCGGCAAGAAAATCTTGTTTTTCTCTCACAATCGTTTGGACCGGATTCGTTTTTCTTGTAACTAGTATGATGGCTGGTGGCGGATTAGCTGCGGGGCTGACTTTCAACGAGTTACTATTAGCCATGATTCTAGGTAATATTTTCTTATGTATCATCGCTGGGTTAGTAAGTGTTATTGCCTATAAAACAGGTCTTACCTTTGCTCTTTTGACTCGATATAGCTTTGGTCAGGAAGGATCTAGAATTGCATCCCTCTTCGTTCCTATCGTCAACCTAGGTTGGTACACCATTCAAGCGGCTTTATATGGACATTTTATTGCTCAAGTATTCAACCTTTCCTACACAGGCGAAGTCATTGCCATGATGCTAAGTGCTGTTATCATGGGTATCTTTGCAATTCTAGGCATTAAATCACTCGCTGTATTTGGCTATATTGCAATTCCAGCTATCGTATTTCTTTCACTAGGTACAGCTACTCGTTCTGTTCTAACCATCGGTGGTTGGCAAGAATTGTTTAACCATATACCATTACAACCTATTGATTTACTTTCAGGTATTACTATTGTTATTGGTACATGGATTCTATCTACTGCTACATGTATCGCTGATATTATGCGCTATGGTAAAAGCAAGAAGGATGTTATTACAGCCAGTACAATCGGTCTACTAGGCGGAAATACATTAATGATTAGCTGTGGAGCAATTGCAGGTATAGCTATGCATGATGGCGACTTAATTACAGTATTATTAAGCTTTGGTCTTGTGTTCCCAAGCCTATTATTGTTAACAACTAATATCTTTACAACAAATGGTGCAAACCTTTATTCCACCTCACTAAACCTAGCAAACTCTTTCAAATTAAATAGAAATATTATGCTAGCCGTACTGATTGCTATCTCTGCATTAGCAACTATTACACAACCGTACAAAATTGAATCCCTCTTTGTATTCTTAAGCACACTAGGCATTATCGTTCCACCATTATGCGGTATTATCCTAGCCGATTTCTATCTCGTTCATCGTGGAAAATATATTGATTATAACAAGGCTACTTTCAAAAAATGGAATCTAGTTCCTTGGATCACTTGGGCCATCGCATTAGTTGGTGTAAAATTCATGCCATTTGGTCTCGCTTCACTAAACGGGATTATAATCGGCGCCCTACTATACACACTTATCACGTATATTGTGAGACCTAATGTCGTTAGTGAAAGCAACGGGTGATTATCATGGCAATCTATAAACTATCTGCTATACTAGGAACAATTATTATGGGTATTGGAGCCTTTATTACCTGTCTAGCCACAAGCGACAGCACTATTACCCTTGGTAACGGCATGCTCGTGGTCAGCATTATTATGATGGGATTTGGGTACTCTAAATGGCAACCTTAAATATAACTTAAAACTAAAAAAGGGGCTGTAACAAAACAGCCCCTTAATTTAAACAAGCTATTAGTTGATTTTATATGATCAACTAATAGCTTGTTTTTTTATATTTCTAAGAAAAAAGGACCCCGAAGGGCCCTCTTCATTGGTATAATTAGATTATGAAGAAAAACCATACCAATGAACCTCATTATACCAAACTAGTCATGCCTCGCCAACTAGTTTTACCATTGGATTATGGCATTTTGATAAAAGAAACAGCGCCTGTGCGGTTACTCGATGCTGTATTGGAGGAGTTAGACTATAAAGAGTTACAGCATTTGTATTCTCCTAAAGGAAGAAAATCTAAAGTTCCACCGCACATTCTGTTCAAAATTTTTGTCTATGCTATGTCCAACGGCGTGTATTCTACACGTATGATACAACAACAATGCGAAGAAAATATTAATTATATGTGGCTTCTTCAAGGCTATTCAGCCCCAAGTCATATGACTTTCCAACGATTTTTTGCCCGTTGTACACTCGATATCTTAATGAATCTGTTTTCACAGTTGATGGAAGCTATTAACAGACATGATACCTTAACATTCAATGAAGTTTTTGTTGATGGAACTAAACTAGAGGCTAATGCCAACAAGTATACCTTTGTCTGGCGAAAAGCAGTACAAAAAAGACTAGATACATTACCATCTAAATTAGCCATATTAAAGCAAAACATCTGGAATGAATTAGGCCTAGATACCCATTGTATGAATGATGAATGTATCTATACTTTCCTCGCTAAAGAAATTGAAGTACAGCATATGGAATTAGTACAAGGAAAAGGTAAGCATAAAACACCATTGCAACGATTGTATGAGCGAGCAGAAGATTTATATGAGAAACGCAAAGAATACGAACAGCAGTTGTATATTATGGGTGAACGTAACAGTTATTCTAAAACAGATCATGATGCAACGTTTATGCGTATGAAGGAAGATCATATGCGTAACGGACAGCTTAAGCCTGCCTACAATGTACAATTAGCTGTTCATTCTGAATATATTATGGGAGTTGGTGTATTCCCTAAGCCCAATGATACTAATACCTTAATTCCATTTGTACAGCAATTAGAGCAGATCCATAGCCGTCGATTCACATATGTGGTAGCTGATGCTGGTTATGATAGCCATGAAAACTTAACTTGGTTAAAGAACAACCATTACCTATCTTGTATAAAGCCTCAATATTACGAAAAAGCGAAAACTAGAACTTGGGACAAGGATATTAGCAAAGCTCGTAATATGGAGTATATACCTGAAGAAGATGCATTTATATGTGCAAAAGGACGTAAATTAATATATGCCTTCACGCGTAAGACGAAACACAAAACAGGATTTGTATCTGAGCGAAAGGTATATATTTGTGAGTCTTGCAACCGATGTGGATACAAGAAAGAATGCCAACGGTATATGAAACCAACCTCAGTTAATCCAGTAAAACGAGTTGAAATTACACCTGCCTATGATACTGTATTGGCAGAAAACCAAGACAGACTGATTAGTGATACAGGCGTTCAATTACGAATTAACCGTTCCATCCAAGTTGAAGGTGCATTTGGTGTATTAAAGCAAGACCTTGGGTTTAGACGATTTTTACATCGTGGTAGTGGAAACGTACATAAGATGCTATATTTGTTGGCCATGGGATTCAATCTAACAAAATTACATAACAGAATACAAGCAGGACGAGTTAATACAACATTATTTACTGTAAAAGAAGCTGGTTAAACAACAAAAATTTAAATAGGCCTAGAGGTCTATTTAAGTGCGTCTAAAAACAAGAACCACCAAGAAAACATAAGGTTTTACAAATCTAATTTTCTTGATGGTTCTTATATTTTAAAGGGACTGCAACTAGAATGCGGTAAAACCGCATTCTGTTACAGCCCCTTTTTCATGAGGTTCGCGATACCTCATTTGTGCGTCAACCGTGGAGGCTAAGCAATTATTTCTTTAGATCAGAAATAGGAATTGGCCAGGCTTTCAAACCATAGTCTCTTGCCCATAACTTCTTGCCAGTCTTTTTATCAATCCGCCAAGCCCTAAAGATAACATTGTTTTTGAACTTTTGATTAGACAATGTCAGTCCTCCTTTCATAATAAAATTATGACGGGGCCCCGCACTATTTAAATTATACCATATATAAATATCTCTAAAATGCAAAAGAGGTCGTAGATTAATCTACGACCTCTAAAGCAAGGACAGCGAGTAAAGAACACAAATTATGTCTTTTAATCCTCATAGATTCCGCGAAAAATCTATAAGCCTCTAGTAACTGACCTAATCAAAAGTTCATCTTTAATATAAAATTAAAAGATATAAATGTCAATTCAAACGTTATCCACATCACAATATATAGTATTGTGGATAACTTCTACTCTATATACAGTATAATTATGCTTATTTAGTATAATTAAGAAAGTAGCAGAACTTTAACTCATAAACATTAAACTATACCTATTAATAACACCTTAATATAAATTAACTATTTAAAAACTAAGCAATTAATCTTCCATAATACCTTTAATCCAGCGAATCCAAGATCTTACAGTACTAGAACGTCTTTTATAAGTTGCATCACTATATTGTGCCCCAGTTCTAGGATTAATAACACCAGCCTTTTTTATAAATTCCGCAATCTCACGATCAGAAAGTCTCTTGTTAGATTTACAGTAAGCCTTATATGTTAAGTTAAAACTTTTATAAGATAAAATGGTTTCTATTAATTTCAGCTGACGTTGTTTATAGGACATAGAGAATAAAGATTTCCCTAATTTTGTTAATGTATAATAATCATGTCCATCTGAATCTAGTAATTTTTCTACAAGACCTAAATATCTTGCCGCATCCAAATAATAGGAAGATTGGCGTACATCAAACGAATACTCTTCTGTAATAAAGTTCTTTTCCACATCATTAATATAAAGTAATTCACAAATATTAATAACACGTTCAAAAGAATTAGCCTGTGGGAATTGAATATTCGGTTCCTTATTAAACCGTATTTTTCTCAATACTTTTTGCACATCCTCTACTGAAATATGTGTATCTTCTAGGCAATATCGTTTATGTTTCACTAATTCTAATGAATTATAATGTTGTAATTCTTTAAATCTATATTCATAGAGATAAAAAATACTATTACTATAAATTAGAAATACTGGACGTACTGGCTTTCCAGCCATTTTCTGATGCCAAGTTCGGAAAGGATAGTATAACTGACGAATCAAGAAATTTTCTGTCAAATCTCGTTTTGCTTCCATTAAAGCAAGACTATGAATACCTTCATAGGCCGCATCAATTTCAATTTGTGAATTTTCTACTGTTACAGTTGATTCTTTATCAGTTACATCTTTACTAACAACATCCGCATAAAAAGCAAATGATTCAGAACTCATACGACCTGAAACAGTAGGTAATAAACTTTCGTCTTCTAAAAAGTCCGCAAAAATCCCGGATATATAGGCCATATTCAAAGCCTTACTTTCACTATTAATAGATGTTACATCTAAGCTTTTAATATGTTCAGGAGGTCTTAAATAGGTAATCTCTGATGTATCCGATTCAAAATTATGATATGCATTTATATGAGAGATATAATAATCACCGCGCGTAATTGGTAGAATCGATAAATTATTTTCTTCAAATAAATCTGGTCGAGCATCAGAGTGATCGAATTTAACAGCTAATCGTGCTTCTTGAAACTCTCCGATTTGCTTAGCAGAAATTATAAAGTATCCCTTATCCTTAATCGCATCTAGAATATGATGCTTATCGTTCAGCTTAGTCCATGTTATATCTATTTTTCGTTTCTTTTTACTTTTACTCATAGTTTCTAACTACAACCTCATCGACACAGCCACGTTTTGAGCCTACAGAGTTAATAGCACGTTTTGCAGGAACAATAGTAATATTGAAATCACTATAAATATCTTGTATAAATTCTGTAGCAGAGTTTGAAAGCATAAATTTTATGCCCGCTGCATCAAGTTGACGGCAACAGTCTCGTAAAGCAATTTGGTCCTCTCTACTGAAACCTCCTGCATTATAGCCAGTAAAGCTTGCCGTTACCGATATGGGATCATATGGAGGATCCAAGTAAACAAAACTATTTTCTGGTAAACCTTGAACAGCTTCAGAGTAGCTCGTATTTAATATTGTTACATCTGCGGTATTAAAATATTCATGTACCGCACGTAGTGTACTTTCATTAACAATATTAGGATTTTTATAACGACCAAAAGGTGTATTAAACTCACCAGCACTATTTACACGATACAATCCGTTATAACAAGTTTTATTTAAGAATATAACACGTGCAGCCTTATCAATATCTGTTAACTGATTATAAAGTTCTGCATTACGGTCCCAACTTCGCACATCATAAAAACATTCTTTTGTATTCTCAAACTGTGCTAACCGTTTTATCAATGCATCCACATCATCCTTAATAGCGCGATAAACCCCTATTAACTCGCTATTAATATCATTTATGATTGCCTTCTTTGGTTGCAGTGCAAATAATACAGCACCACCACCAATAAATGGTTCACAATAGGTAGTATATGTTTCTGGAAATAACGGCATCAATCGTTCTAACAACTGACGTTTACCGCCTACCCACTTCACCACTGGTGACGCTAAGTCTATCTTATTCATGCATGCAACCCCTTTCTAAATACTCTTATTATTGTAACCTAAATGAGTAAATAAAATCTATAAATTTATGAGACTACATTATACAAACAAAATAAGAGGTTGTAACAGAGTACGGTCTTACCGTATTCTTGCTACAACCTCTTGTTAAAGGTAAATCGTTATTTGTCGTGTCTTAATGATAACCTTTTATTTATGTCTCCCCTATGTTATTGTTCTCCCTATAGTTCCTCCTCTCTTTCTCTCCCCTACTAGTTCATTTCTCCCCCTAGCGTTCTAGTTCGTCTCTCCCCTAGTGTTTTATCTCGTTAGGTCTCTCCAGGCGATAAATAGTTCGGCCACGACTTGTGGGTTTTGGCTGAGTTTGATGCGGGCTAGCATTTTGCGCACGTAGTTGCAGTGTTCTAGCATCGCTTCGTTCAGTTTATGTTTAACGTGACGCGGAGACTGGTACACCAAAATCGGTGCGAAGTTCCCCACGTGAATATAGCTCGTATCGGGTTCTGGACCTTCTGTAACGATATATTCATAAGGTATAGCCACGTTAAAGAGTCCATACACCACGTCTTTGCCGATAGGGCGCCGACATTTGATATGGGCAAAGGTCAGATGCGGACCATAGGTCTTAGGCGATGTATAGCTACTACGCCGACCGTCGCTGGTCATAATGTAATTGGGCCTCAACCCTTCCTGTACCGCCAGCTCCCGCGTAATGGTGCGCATCGGCAGACAGATCAGTTCTTCACGGCCATCTACGAAATAGCACTTCGTACTGTCACCACCACCAGGCTCATAAGTAGGAATAAAACAAACAATGTGGTTCTTTGGATTCGTATAGATCAAATCCAAATCCTCTCCCTTAGATAGCCGAGCGGCCATCATATCTGTTAATTCATCATGTGTTATCATAGGAATTCTCTCCCCTCTAATTAGGAACATTCCTTTCAACAATACAATGAACACGTGTTCTGTGAAAGCAGATTCGCATGCTTTAATCTGCTGCTGATTTAATTGTATATCAGTCTGTATAATTTGTAAATATATACACAAAACTATAGAAATTTATGTAAAATTAAAGACTTTAAGATCTTGTAAAACTAATGGTTACTTATATGTGTCATTATTTTCTCATTTAAATTGAGAATTGCATATTTTATGTATATCTGTTAATCGAGATTAATGTAATTATACAAAAATCAGAATATAAATAAGAAATTAAATTATATTAACACATATTATTTAATACGAACTAGACTCTAATAGACTAATATTCATATGTTTACACTACATATTCTAATCGATTCAGAGTTCTAAGAATCTCATATGTATATAACTCTAATACGTGTATATCTCTAATGAATATATAGCCCTATTGTATTCATATCTAGTGTACTCGTAGTTTCTTAAAGTCCGTCGTTAGGTATCTACGCAGCTTCCGAAGTGCTCGTTCATGACGTCTTTGGATAGCTTGGCGGCTACAGTTCAGCTCTTCACTGACCGATACCAAGCTTTGGCATTCTCCGTAAACGCGACGCAATAGGTCGCGCTGATCTGGAGACAGTCTGCCTAACGCCCATACGAGACGGGCTCGTAAGCGTTGTTCTTCATCGGCAGTCATGATCATGTCCGCTATATTTTCTCCCGACGAGAAGATATCCATACCAATCGTGACCTCTCCATCTTCGGTGATGCGATCTGGTATATGAATCTCACGATGATTACGTAACCGTTCTCGTTTCCAATACCGCATATAACCATATCTAATACCAGCTTTCACAAAGCCAGGGAACGGTACAGCCCCTTTCAGATCAAAGCTATATATCGATTCCAAGAGTATGGCCCATAGATAGCTCTCTAGGTCTTCCCTAAACTCGCGGTTTCCGGTCCGATTCGTATAGTGCAAGATGAGTGGTCGATACCTGCGACAGAGTTCTATTTGTGCCGCATCATGGCGCAGCTCATCAACAGACCAAGGCTGATATCCAACGGTCTGAATCCGCATATTTGGATTTTGACAAATCGACACAAGGCTTTTATCCGATAAGGATGTTAATACCTGATGCCCACAAATGAGGGTCTGTAATTTCAACTCCTCTGGCACCTTGTACTTTGGTTCCTTAGAAAGTACTTCATTAGAAGTTTTTTCCGCAGATGATAGCTCCTCAGATTGTGCTTTTTTAGATTCTGCTTTTTTATATTGTCCTTTTTCAGATACTGATTTTCTAGTAACTAATTTCTCCGATTGTAAGCTTGCAGTTTTAATACAGGTTCGTTGTACTAACGGTTCTTCGTTTGTGTATAACATAAATCCCCTTTCCTGCCATGGCATAGCGCTTATCTACACAATAGCGTGGATTGGAGATTTTGACAAATTGGCAATTCTTTTGAATTCCGTCATATTCTGTTACATGCTAACATTAATTTCTACCCATAAAAGGTCATAACTATACACCTAGATAGGTAATTGCTGAAAATAAATAAACAACACAAAAAGACACCACAGAGGAAGTGTGGTGTCTGATTAAATTGTCTGATTAAATTGCAATACAGGAAGCTTCCACAAAGTCTTTCAGTTGTGGTTTTACGTAGGTTTGGTACACGTCTGCACCGTTGCCACGGACGATTTCGCCCCAGTATTTATACACATAGCGGTACCAGAAATGGAACATGCTATTGGTAAAGTGGTAGTCTGCGTATTTCGCAGGTCCACGGCTATTCGCTTGGATACGACCTACGAGACCCATCGCCATGAGGTCATTTAAACGAGATGTAAAGGTGCCGCTTTTAATTTGGCTAGCTTGTAAAAGCTCCACGTAGTATGGTCTTTCAAGGGTAGCAAGGCCAGACAGGATAGCGTTAGCACCTGTTATATTTTTCATATCTCGATGTAAGATATGTTGTGTTTCTTCAAATAAAGCGCCCGATACAGAGAAGAACAAATTAATGATATTCGTATCGATGCTTTCACCATTATCAAAGTACTGCACATACGCAGGTAGACCGCCTGTTACGGCGAATACGGTACGCAAGTCATCCTTAGCATAGTGAAGGCCCAAGGATTTCATATCCACCAAGGAGAACGGTTTCACCTCAAAATATTCCGACACATAGGGACCGATTAGACTGCGATCGCCAATGATGCGACCATCGAGCTGTTCTAAACCATTGGCCATCAAGATGATATTCAACTGGCTCGTTTCTTTATAGGTATCTAACAAATCACGCAAGTGTATGGGGAACTGAGGTACAGCCTCCACCAAGGAAGGGTAATCATCAATCACCACAGTCTGAGGCGTTTTCACACTGCTTTCAAATAGACCCTCAAAAGCCTCTTGCAAGCTAGTGATCGGTTCGAATTTGTCCTGCTCATCGGTAGGAACAAAACGTGCCTCAAGAGCTCGATTCATATCGGCTACATGGATTGCTTCATTAGCCATGCGACCTGCCAAGTATAACGCCTTATGACGTCGTACAAGCTGGGAAGCCACATAGGATTTGCCACTGCGATGCGGACCGTACACAACACACAAACTCATTTGATTCATCGCAATACGGGACTGGATACTCTCAATAATTTCAGCACGTCCCACAAAATTCATATACTCTCACCTCCAACATTCTATGGAGATTATTATATCATAAATTTAAAACAAATATAAACTTATTTTCATATTATTAACATGACTTTTTATTATGTTAAATTTTTTACGCATAAAATATACTTATTTAATGGTTCACTTTTTACCCATTCGATTGTAGAATCCCTTATATTTACTGTATTCTTATAGGTCTATTCTCGTCACGCCAACATACAATATTTCGTATATAATCTTTTTCCATAATCAACACATATAAAAAGACGTGCCTACCATAAGGTATAGCACGTCATACGACTCGTACGTAATAAGGATATTTATAGAGTTGTTTCTTTATTGTTATAGTTGTATCTTTATTGTTGTATTTATTTCTTTATTGTTGTAGTTGAGTTTGCATCTTCATGAGCAAAATATGCTTAACCGCATCATTGAGTCGATCATTTGAAATGGTTCCGTTCGCCACTGCTTGCGTAAGTGCGCGATGAACTTCATCGATGTGACCCGTATCCGCATCAAGAAGGACGAGGTCACTGCCTGCTACGATGGAGTTAACTGCAAAGTCCCCTATCTTTTGGTTTGCTTGCAAGGCCCCTACATCGACACGGTCGGTCATAACCACGCCGTTATAGCCTAGCTCACGTCGTAGCCAGTCCGTTATGATTGCTTTCGAGCTACTCGCTAGGTGTTCATTATCGATGGCAGGGATTTGCACATGGCTTATGACGAGCATGTACGTATTCGCTGTCGTCTGTGTAATGAGGCGTTTAAATACGGACACATCGTTATTGTTCAGATAGGCTTTCGCATCGTTAGCGGTCTCAAAGGATGCATCACCAAGGCTCACTGCTGGGAAGTAGTTATAGCCAAACCACATGTGGTTGATTTGGTAACGCTCCGCCATGGCCAGATCCATATGCCCGGCCCACGTAGGGTCAGATGTATAGGACACATTCGGCACCCCTAGGTTTGCATTTGGTCCCATAATGAGGTTAAAGCCCATATCGCGCATTTCGATGGCCGATCGAGTCACTAAATTGATGATCCGTTCCATCGGTAGTTGCCCCCAACGATTTGGCTCTGGCAAGCGCAAGAAACTTTCATTCGTACTCAACACCTTATCCCGATTGATACCGATGTATGGCGTCACCATACTCGCCGTTGTGGCCGTTTGCATGATATCGCTGGTGAAAGCTTTCACTTGGTTTTTATTATTTAGATTTTCATTAGTTAGCATAACGCCGCTCACACGGTATTTCCTGATGACATCCTTTTGGGACTGTCCTACCGTGCTGCCGTGAAGGCTAATCATCATCAGTTGACCTATCTTGTCCTCTTGAGACATAGCCCCAAGCCAGGTGTTCACCTTCTCAGGGACAGGTTTGTCTGATTCCATGACGGCTCGATACGATACAGTTCGTACCTCTTCCTGCTCTGCCTGACTCTCATGTTGGCATCCCGCAATACTGATGGCGGCGACTATCAAGGCCATGCCACATAAGGCACGCCGTAAAAACAAGTTCATCTCTCCACAAAACTCCTTGCTGAACTCTCTTACACATTACTTCTCTATATATTATACACTATATAATTCATCTTTACCTCATGTGAAAGCTAATTTTCTATACTAATTTATCATAATAAAGTTATAAAGTAATAGTAACAATTACTATACAAAACAATCCATTGATATGAAATCATTATGATAGTACATACAGTCACAATCTAGTGCCTTATGAGATCCATACATATAACATATACAAAACTATAAGAAGGATAAATATAAAAATCCTACGAATCGCATGTAAGCTGACACTCAGTAGTCAATATCTACACAAGTATCAAGTCACTCATGACCCGTAGGATTTATTTTTATTTAGCTACATGGTAATACGATTAGCCCTTATATTTAGGGGATGTTGGACATGTTTCAGGTGTTACATCTTTGCGATCACCAAGAACTGCGCTGCGGTTTGTGTAATGTGTATGTAAAAGTTCATGTGCCTTATGGCCCAATGGTTCACCCAAGAAGTCTTTGTATAAGGCTTGGATTTCTGGGTTTTCATAGGAAGCGACCCATTTGTAGTTCGCATCAGCTTCGTAAAGACCGCCAATACGAGCTTCCTTAGTTTTCACAGCTTGAGGCAATTTAGTGCGTGGTTGACCGCCGCCACCAATACAGCCACCTGGGCAAGCCATAACTTCGATGAAGTCATAGTGTTTATCGCTGTCTTTTAAGGCATTAAGGAAGTCACGTGTGTTTTTACCGCCATGCACTACAGCAACGGACAATGTTACATCATCACCTAATTGAACAGTAGCCTCTTTAACGCCTTCCATACCACGAACGTCTTCGAGGTGAGTCAAAGCATATGGAGGTGGCTCTTTATCAGTGATGAGCTTGTATGCTGTACGCATAGCTGCTTCCATAACACCGCCAGTGTTACCGAAGATGATGGAGGCCCCAGTTTCCATACCGATTAAGTCATCGAATTGGGATTCTTCAATAGCATTGAAGTCGAGGTTTTCCTCTTGAATCCAACGGATGAACTCACGTGTGGTAATGGAAATATCAGTATCCATGCCAAGGGATTCATCATTATGGTAACGAGCCGCTGCATTTTCTTCTTCCCGTTTTGTTTCTGCTTTTTTAGCCGTACAAGGGTTTACAGATACAGATACGATATTGCTAGGATTAATGCCTTTTTTCTCAGCAAAATATGTTTTAATCATAGCTGCTTCCATAGCGATACAAGAACGCGTGGAAGACAAGTTAGGAATCAATTCAGGGAAGTAGATTTCTGCAAAGCGTACCCACGCTGGGCAGCAGCTTGTGAACTGAGGAATTTGACCACCATTCTTAAGGCGTTCTACAAGCTCAGATGCTTCTTCCATGATAGTTAAGTCCGCACCAAAGTTAGTGTCTACTACATAGTCTGCACCTAATGCACGCAATGCACCAACCATTTTACCTTCAAGGAATGTACCTGGTTCGTAACCGAAGCCTTCGCCGATAGCTACACGAACAGCTGGAGCTGTTTGAATAACAACAATTTTTTCAGGATCTGCAAGAGCTGCTTTCACCTTTTCAAGCTCGGATTTAGCATGCATGGAGTCGAATGGACATGCAGCCGCACATTGACCACAGTGGATACATACAGGCACGTCGCCATTTGCATCGAGATCGTAGTAGTCGAGTACGCTCATTACGTCCGCACAAGCGCGACGGCATAACGTACAGTTTTTACACTTAGAAATGTCGTGATAAATGGATGGATTGTCGAGCGCAATCGGCACGCGTTTATCGATAAATTCGTATTGAGACATGAGGACCTCCTCTAACAAACTAAAACTAGCAAACCTTTAAAAGAAATAGGCCAAACTACAGAGCACTGTGCTCAAGGCGTACTTCCACATCTTACCTTTAGTATACGCTATAGTGAAAGTTTATACTATGTAGAAATGTTACACTTTTGTGCAAAATTATGACCAATCAACCCTCTCTAGATGACATAATATTGCGCATAGCATTCTGCATAACATTGTGCGTGACATTATACATAATATTCTACATGATATTGTGCGTAAGCATATTTCAATAAGAGACAACTTACAAAAATGCGTAATAATATTCCCATTGTACCACGAATGAATAAATAATTCACCAGATTTTAGGGAATTAAAGGTAGTAAAAAAACGCACGCCTCAAATGAGAACGTGCGTATGTAGGCTTTCACCAAAAATCATAACCCTCAGAGGATCAGATTATTTGTCACCCCAGATAAGTGTGTATACAGCGTATGCAGGAGTACCTTGTTCAACCTTACGAGTAGATTTGTTAGGTTGTTCTTGTTTTACTACTTCGCCTTTTGGATTGTAAAGAGTAACCTTAACGTCTTTTACTTCGCGTTTTTTGTGGTTGAACTCTTCAGTTACGATGTAGTGGTAACCTTCGTAGTCCATAGCTTTGATGTCCAAAGTTGCTTTTTTGTCATCTTTTTTAACAGAATCATTATCGATGGACCAAGTGATACCGTTACTATCAGTACCAACAGTATACCAATTTGCTGCATCAACACTACCGATGCCACCAATCAATAAAGCGCCTGCTGCCAAAACAGCTGCCAATGTTTTTTTCATATGTTTACCTCTCGATTTAAATACAAGAATACAAAAACTAGTATATTCGATGAAACTAAATATTTTATGAAAGACAAACGTGCTCAATTATTAAGACTTCACATAATAGGTAGAACGACCTCCACCTTTTCGTCGAATACGACCATCCTTCACAAGAGCACGTACAGACCCTTCAATAGCACTATCGCTGAGATTTGGACACCATTCCCGAATATTTTGCTTTGTGAAAGCCCCTAAATGATTGTCGATGGCAGCTTGCACCTGCTCCATGGCAGAACCACTATTTACCAATAAAGAACTGCGGTCTTCAAAGTCATGATACGCTGCTAATAGCATTTGTAACCAATACCGAATAAACGATATAGGGCAGGAACTTTCATCATACCAAGTATCACTAGACTCGCGTAAAGCAGTATAATACATATCCTTATGTCTTGCAATCTTGGCCTCTAACGATACATATTTCCCTACCATAAAGTCGCTGCGATACAGCAATAATGTCGTTAACAAACGGCTCATACGGCCATTCCCATCATTAAATGGGTGAATGCATAAGAAATCATGTATAAAAATAGGAATAGCTAGGAGTGGTTCTACCTCTCCATTACCTACAACACGATTATATTCAGCACAAATCTGGTCAAGGGCCTCTGCGGTCTCATAGGGCGCTAGGGGAGTAAATAACACCTCTGTCCATCCATCGGGATAGGTAGCACTAATATAGTTCTGTACACTCTTTAACTGCCCACCACGAGCATTGAACTGGTAATTATACAAAATCTTGTGTAACTGCAAAATATGATTGCGACACAAAGATATGGAATCATAACTTTCATGGATAACATTTAAAGCATCACGATACCCCATGATCTCCTGCTCGTCCCGATTTCGAGGCGTAGTCTTATCAGCCACCAACTGCCGAAGCCGTGTACTCGTCGTCACGATTCCTTCAATCGCATTTGAAGCCTCTGTACTCTGTACCTTTGCCAACTCTACAAGAGAATCTAATATGGCAGGACTCTGTGAAAGCAAAACCTCCTCCTTGCCATTCGCTCGGTAGATTCCCGCAATAAGACTTAAAATATCCATATCCCACGACAAAGACTGAATCCAACCATACTCAAAACGACGCATACACACACCTCCATTCGGTTCTAATCCCTTATACATAAAATTATTCCCTTAAATTATACCATAATTTAAGGGAATAAATAATTTAGATACATTTAATCATACGTACAGAAAGGGTTCCATCTCTTTGAGACCGACTTAGGTAACTACTCCCAAACGCAGTTTTGGAAAGATTTCCTCATTAGGAAATGAGAAAACGGGTGGATATATCTCTAAGGACGACTTAGGTCACTATGGAGGCCGAAGAGATATATCCACCCGTTCATAACTAAAGAGGAAATTTACCAAATCAAGTGATACACGTGATCTAGATTACTTCCTTCTTGTATTTGTATGTCTGTATTGTCGTATGTTTGGCCACCAATCATATAGCCTGCTGGATTGTATGCTTTCATCTCGAGCAGTTTCGCAGTCTTTGCAGCACGATTAAATTGCAAAGTATAGATAGCGTGATCACCACTAGGGTCAACAATCTTCAAATTCAACTTAGCCTGTGCATCGTCTTTTTCTACCGTATCGTTATCGATGTAACCAGTACGACCATCCGCATCAGTATTAAGAGGATACCAACTTTCAGCATGAGACATGCCCACACCAGCGCTAAATAACAAACCTGCTACCGCTAAACATGCAAACCATTTCTTCATAACCGTTCTCTCCTGATTAGAAAATCTAAACAACTATGCATTTCGCATAATACAATTCACTATGACTTCATTATAACACCATAATTGCATATTACTAATAAAAACTCTATTAAATGCATAAACTATATAGAACCTCTAAGGAACGTCTAGCGAGGCCCCTATGGGCTTTAAATAATCCAATAGATTTGAAGGCTGATATTCGCCCTGTAAGATTGGTAAGAAAACAGAAAGCCCCGAACTGTTCTAAAAACGACTTAGCTTATTCCTCTAGGAACGTCTAGCGAGGGCCCTATGGGATTAAATAATCGTATTATAATAGGGATGCCCATACTAAGATTAGCGTAAATTAGAAATAAAAAGGCCCAACACTTCTATGAAAACGACTTAGCTCGCTTTGGAGGCTTTCATAGAAGTGTTGGGTCTACTATCTAAACACACAGTCTAGAATGGGCATCCCTACACCGAAGGATTATTTACCCCATAGGGCCTTCATAACTTCCGCGCCCATGGTATCATCTTCAATTTTTGTAGGTTTTTGTGCGTCTTTGCTGGACAATAACGCTACGCCTGCAGCACTGTATACTGTTGTATCAAGTTCTGTCCATGTTTTTTCTTTACGATCGATGCGTACTGTGTAGATGTATGTGAAGCCTTCTACATTGTTAATTTTAACAAGTACTGTTGCCGCATCATCTGTTTTATATACAGAAGAGTTATCGATAAACCATGCTGCATCATCAGCATCAGCATCGATATAATACCAATCAGCGGCACTCGCTTGGCCAAAGCCACCTACAAAGAAAACCCCTGCTGCAAACATAGCAGCTAACCATTTTTTCATTTCTAACTCCTTAACGCTAGAGACGACCATCTAAGATGGCCGCCCATAGTTACTTACATATTTGTATCTTAATTACTTAATTATATTATTCTTCAGTTACATCTTCTTCGATTTCAGAACCTGGAATAACAGCAATGCTAGCTACTTTATCACCTTCGTCGAGGTTTTGTGTTTTCACACCAGAAATAGCTTTGCCTTTTTTAACAGCAATATCATTCATGTTGAAGCGGATGATTTTGCCTTGTTCAGAGATAAGCATTACTTCATCATCGTTATGAACAACTTCAACGGCAACTACGTCACCTGTTTTGTTCGTAATCTTGAAGTTCTTAGAGCCTTTACCGCCGCGTTTTTGCAATGTGTAAGCTTCCGCATCATTGCGTTTACCAAATCCTTCTTCGGAGATAGTAAACACTTGTGCTTCGCTTTCATCAGCATTAATAACACCAGCACCTACAACCACATCGCCTGCATTGAGTTTAATGCCCCGCACGCCGTGAGCCGCACGTTTCATAAGGCGTACATCGCTTTCACTGAAACGAATAGCGATACCCAATTTAGTACCAATCAAGATATCTTGGTCACCAGTCGTTACGTTGACGGAAATCAAGTGATCCCCTTCGTCGAGGTTGATAGCGTTGAGACCAGAACGACGGATGTTGCGGTATTCTTCGATAGCTGTACGTTTTACAACGCCGAACTCAGTTACCATGAATAAGTTTACATCTTCTTGAACGCGTTCAAGGTCGATCATAGTCGTAACGGATTCGCCTACAGCTAGTGGCAATACGTTAACCATAGCAGTACCGCGAGAGTTGCGGGAACCTGCTTCTGGCACTTCATATGCTTTGAGGCGGTATGTACGGCCTGTGGACGTGAAGAATAACAATGTATTATGCGTGCGAACATGCATAATTTGTGTTACATAATCGTCTTCCTTCGTCTTCATGCCGATAACGCCAGCGCCACCTTTATGTTGATTGCGATATACGTTCGCGTTCATCCGTTTGATATAACCTTGTTTAGTCAAGGTAATAACCATCTCTTCGTCAGCGATGAGGTCCTCTACATCAAGATCGGACGTATCGATTGTGATTTCAGAACGACGAGGGTCGCCGTATTTCTTCTTCATATCATCGAGTTCGTCTTTGATGATTTGACGTTGACGCGCTTCGCTAGCCAAGATAGCTTTCAAGTCTTCGATCAATGCCAACAATTCCTTATATTCGTCTTCAATTTTCTCGCGTTCCAAGCCTGTTAAACGGCGTAAACGCATGTCGAGGATGGCTACTGCTTGTTTTTCTGAAAGCCCGAATTTTTGCATCAATGCATTACGTGCGATTTCATCAGTTTGAGAACTGCGGATTGTAGCGATAACTTCATCGATGTGATCAAGGGCGATCAACAAACCTTCCAAGATGTGTGCACGCGCTTCAGCTTTGTTAAGCTCGAATTGAGTACGACGTACTATTACATTGAGACGGTGATCTAAGTAGTAACCCAATACTTCTTTCAAATTCAATACGCGAGGATGACCGTCTACGAGGGCCAGCATAATCACGCCGAAAGATTCTTGAAGTTGAGTGTGTTTATATAATTTGTTAAGAACGATATCTGGTTGCACGTCAGCGCGCAATTCGATAACAATGCGCATACCTTGACGGTCAGATTCATCGCGAAGTGCTGTGATGCCATCGATTACCTTGTCGCGGCTCAAGTTCGCAATCGTTTCAATAACGCGAGCCTTGTTAACTTGGTATGGAATCTCAGTCACTACGATTTTATGCTTGCCCTTTGCCATTTCTTCAATGGTTGCACGAGCGCGCATTTTTACGCTGCCACGACCTGTGGAGTACGCTTTCTTAATGCCTTCCCGGCCCAAAATGAGCGCCCCAGTCGGGAAGTCTGGACCTTTGATTTGCGTCATCAATTCGTCCACAGTTACATCTGGATTATCGATGAGCATGGTAAGGCCATTACATACCTCATTAAGATTGTGCGGCGGAATATTTGTCGCCATCCCTACGGCGATACCACTGGAACCATTGATGAGAAGATTTGGAATCTTCGCTGGCAATACTGTAGGTTCTTGCAAGCTTTCATCATAGTTCGGCATGAAATCAACAGTTTCCTTATCGATATCAGCGAGCATTTCTTGCGTAATTTTCGCCATACGTACTTCGGTATAACGCATCGCAGCGGCACTATCGCCGTCGATGGAACCAAAGTTACCGTGGCCGTCTACCAAGAGGTAGCGCGTATTGAAATCTTGCGCTAAACGAACCGTTGCATCGTAAACGGAGATATCACCATGTGGATGATATTTACCTAGTACGTCACCGACGATACGAGCGGATTTCTTGTACGGTTTATTTGGCGTCATGCCTGTTTCGTGCATCGCGTACAAAATACGACGATGTACTGGTTTCAAGCCATCACGCACATCTGGAAGAGCACGCATTACGATTACGGACATCGCATAATCGATATAGGCGTTCTTCATTTCTTTATCAATCTGAACGGGATGAATATTCCCGTGGGACCATTGTTGGTCTGCCACAATCTCACCTCATTTTACTAACACTGATTATAATTCATCATAATATTATAGCATTTTTAAGGGATAAAGGCTAATTTTATCGGTATTTTTCTGCATTTTTGTGAAAGCTACTTCACCTATTCTAGTAGCCAATCTAAAACATTCTTTTGCTCTATACCATTATGATTATCTGTTTTATGTAACACATCCATTGTAAGTAAATATTTAGGATAGTTATCATCAAGTTTCTCTAACGGTGATAATTCACGTCGTAACGTAGTATCATCCATAACGCTATAGCTTACTTGATAATATTCTAAACGATGTGGCATTTTAGCTACAAAATCTATTTCACCATTTTGTAGATGCCCTACATAAACACGGTAACCACGTCTAATTAATTCCAAATATACAATATTCTCGAGTATATGACCGCGATCCGAATCTGTACGACTTAATAAAAACTTACGGAATGCACTATCTACAACATAATATTTAGCATTTCGCTGCAATAACGCTTTTCCTTTTACATCAAATCGGTCAACTTCATAGATTAAAAGACCATCTTTGAGACCTTGTAAATATTTCTCAACCGTCTTATTATCCGTTTTGCGACCATAACTAGTGAGCGTATTCGCAATTTTCGTTGGATTAATCAAACTCCCTATATTAGCTAATAAATATTTAATAATATCCAATAATAATGGTACATCTGTAATTTTTAATCTCGTTACAATATCTTTCAGAATAACAGTGTTTAGAATACTTTCTAAATATTCATCAATACTTTCATCATCTTCAACATGTACAAGCCTAGGGAAAGAACTATGCTCGATATACAAATTGTATATATCCATATCTGACAAGTTTTGCTGACTATATGCACTATGAAATTCTTTAAATGAAAGCGGTAGCATCTCAACTTGCACATATCTACCGGTTAATAATGTGGCAATATCAGAAGACATAAAATATGCGTTTGAACCTGTAATATAAATATCCACATTAGGTTTGATAAATAAACTTCCTACGACCTTCTCAAATTGTGGTACATGCTGCACTTCATCTAAAAATACATACATGGGAGTCTCTGGAATCAATCGTTCTACTATATACTCATGGAGGGCATGATACTCCTGTAGCGGTTCATACTCTAAATCTTCAAAATTAATAGAAATGATTTGATTGGCTTTTACACCACTAGCTAATAATTCTTGTTTAAACAATTCAAATAATGTAGATTTGCCGCACCGACGCACACCAGAAACGACTTTAATCACATCTTGATCTTTATGACGCCTTAAAAATTCTAAGTATTGCTCGCGTTGAATCAAAGGCATTATAACCTCCTTAGCTCAACAATATTCACTATTATTGCACAACTAGAAACATATTTTAGGATAGTAATCCTAATTCAGTACATTTATAATTTAAACAGGGACTATAATCCTTATTTATTATAATTATATCATTTTTTAGGATTATAATCCCTATTTTTATTAAATACAATATATTTCGGGATTACAATCCTAAAACAACTGTTTTATCATCGTATTGAACACTTATAACTATCTCTATCCCTTATTTAGTGACCCGCATGCTTTATCATATGATCTAAAATGCTAACAAAATCTCGTTCCACAGCAGAAGTGTCTGCACCGGTGCTACCAATCCCAGTTAACATAGTTTCTTTCCAATCATTCTTTGCCTTAAATCTAAATGAGATCAAATACTTAGCTTTTGTTTTATCCGCTTCTCCTTTTGGCAAATAGTAAAAGCCTATGCTTCTTTCAGTAGGCAACAGTGCTGGATTATCTTGCGGTTTATATTGGCTATATATAGATTTCATAAAGGTTAAAACATCTTCACCCTTTACAGACGTATCTACAAAAATAATCTCATCGTATGTAAATAAAGGTATCTTATTAGTACCAGCAACGCGTGTCGCTTTAGATTTAGCTAGCTCCAACGCCTCCTCATGAGTGGCCATCCGCATGCCATACCGCTTAGCACTCTCCACCAAAGAAGAGTTCAAATGAACTAAATACGCCTGTGAATAAGCAAAATCTGCATCATTATCTCTCTCACCACCAGGTGCAGGCAAGGTTGGACGATGCACCACAGAATTTATGGTAAAAGAAAAACCATTGCTTTCATCATAAAAAACATATACATTGCGCTGGAATGGTTTCTCCTTCTCCACCACAGCAGATTGAAGAACTAGACGCGGATGAACAACGCTGAACTCCTTTTCCACACTAGCCTTGATATCCTCTGGCGTGGCAGGATCACCATTTTCCATCGTCCACACAAAAGAACAACCGCTCAATAAAAATGTACAAATACACACAACAACTAATGATATATACCTAATCAACTGCTTCATAGATACACCTCTCCCTGACCTATTTTCCTCGCACAGCCTGTTGTATTTCCCGATCAACAACGGTAATTATGTCTCGTTCAATCTGCTCAGAACTCTTATCTTGATAACCAACACCACTCATTAAGGTATCTCGCCAATCTTCCCGCCCTCTAATTTTAAAACTTATTAGGTACAGAGCCTTGCTCTTGTCTGTTTCACCATTTGGTAAATAGTAAAAGCTAACCTTACGTCCATACACACTACTTACTAAGGTCTCGTCACCATTAGGTTTATATAGAGAATATATGTCTCGTAACATGCCCACTACACCAGCACCATTAGATGTTTGATTAAGAAATACAAAATCTCCTTCATCAAACAAAGGCGCTGTACTATTACCATCTGGACGCATGAGTTTAGCACTGATGAGCGCCTTACGCTCCTCATCATTAGCTATGTGAAAGCGATATTTTGTAGCAAGAAGAGCTACCTCACTATTTAAATGATTTAAATATGTATCTGCATACCTATACTCAGCCTTCGTTACCCGCTGACCACCTGGAATAGGTAGCTCAGGAGTCTTCACATACACACTTGTAGTAAAGACAAAACCATTATTCTCATCTAAAAAAGTATACTCATTATGTTTATTGGGCTTTGTAGAAACAACCCTAGAAGACTGCAACACAAGACGGGGATTATAAGCCGAAAAACGCTCCTCAACCATCTCCTTCACATCATTTGGCGTGTATGGATCCCCATCAAACAGCGTTATCCGAGAAGAAGTACAACCACCCAATACAACACTACAAACACACAACAAAACCAACAACACAAACCTAACAAACAAAGGCATACACAACCACACCTCTCTCCTTTTCCCCATTTGTATCAAGTATTCATATCAAATATGCAGACACAATCATTGATAACATCAGCTGATTGTTGATACTCTACTTCACACCCTTTCCCCATCAGGGGCCTCGCCCCATGCGAAAGGAAAAGTGCTTTTGTTGTTGGGACTAGTCCACATATAGGGTTGTAAAAAAGTTAGACACTTATGAATGAGCGACTTAGGTCACTATGGAGCGAAGGAATAAGTGTCTAACTTTTTTAACTAGTAAACCACTATGTGACGGGGCCCCAACAACAATCACTTAACTAGCGCATCCAACATATTCATGCGATAATTTTCTACCACATCCATGAATTCTTTATTATGTATCGGATTGTCCGTCATCCCAAATAGGTGGCTTGTACAGTCACAGTCGGAAGATCCAAATTTAGGCACGTCCCATTCGGCAACGCCACGGACCGCATCAGCGAGAGTGCATTCCGCATCATCTAAACTAGTTCGAATCGGCAGACCTGCTATCATTTCGCAGTGACCGCGGAAGTAATCTAAATGCCAGTGCATTTTCTTTCGTTTTCGCTTATGGCGCTCAATGCGTTTCGTTAAATTCGCCTTCGCAGAGCCTACATACATATAGTAGCCCGCCTTGAAATGCATCATTCCTTTAGAGCCGATCTCAAGGTCTAAATCATGGTCGAGATGCATGACCATCACGTACACGCCACTATCGTGAGCCTCTGTGTCGAGAATGCTACTCGGATAGGAACATTCACGGGTGACAGTCGGCATAGTGAAAGTCTCATCCCATGCCACTGCAACAGCTTTCCAATCTAAAGACGGTGCTACCTCTTTAAAGGTACGAGCAAATTCCAAATCTGTATGGTAGTCTGGCAAGAACCACTGAGCTCGGTCCCATTGTACGAGGAATAGAACCCCTGTGTGGTAGCCTTCATTTTGTAGTTCTTTCAAATGTAGTAAATGCTTGCGCCCTCGTTCTGTAATAGCATCAGGGAACATGGCTCCAGTTTTGGAGAATAGCGTACAAGACTTAACCTCTAACAGGAACTCATCACCTTTATCATTGGTGAGAAGCAAGTCAAAACGTGATGATGTACCGTGTAGTTTAACCGTATATTCTCGTCGTACAACACGCCACTCTTCCCAACCTGGGATAAGTTTATTTTCGGTCAAATGCTGGGCTACATCATTACTGTAGTTAGTGTCAAGCATAATCACGACACCATCGCGCTCGATGCCGACCACGCGATATTTCGTTTTCGCATCAGGCTTATCGTGAGGCACGATGTACATCGTTACACCGGTGAACAAGAGCTCCCACATGCGACCAGGATTTGGCAAATGAGCGAGCACGCTTTCACCATTTAAATCTAAAGTCACCACAAAACGGTTCGGGCGACCAGTATATGTTGCTTTTAAAATTGTATCGTAAAGGACTTTCATTGGTACTCCTACATCAAGAATATTCTATGTGTCTATTATACGCTATTTTGTTACAGGATGAGAGTCCTACAGATTGTACTTTGAAAGTCCTTACAAATTGCATGATGAAAGACCTAAGAAAAGCCTAAGAAGTACCACCTTACATATTTACAAAAACTAAATTAATAATTCACCACAGTTACAGGATCATTGTTGCGATATTTCCGATTACTGTGTGGAAAGTCTCGTTCTACCAAATTATGTAGCGCTTCTTCTAATAAATTCCAAAAACCATCAGTGTCTTCCGTTGGTATGCCAAGAACAATGGAGTTTCCTTTGGAATAGATAATACATGTGGAGGTTATATTATCAATAATTGGCAAATATACAATAATTACGCCACATGCTGCTAGCATATCCTTTAGAGGCTCTTTCACACCGATTAAAGGTTCACTAGAAAGGTCCTTAATTTTTGGTATAAATTTTCTTAGTAACTCCGCATCGTAAGGATTGACCTCTACAAAACGAGCCTGCCCTTTCGTGATTTGTACTAGTGTATAAATCGCACTCTTTTTAGCGGGCTCCATATCCTTAATATTTTCATATACTAAGGGCATAACCATGTCATTAGCTACATTTTTTAAAGAAGCTACCTCAAAAAACTTCTGTAAATTATTGACCTGCTCAGCTGCCTTTTTCGTTTCTGGCACGATACCTAAACGTGCGAGTTTGGCATAACCAAAAGGTTTAGCAAAGTTGATTTCTTCATCAATAGAATTCTCATACTCTACTTTTAAGATAGATTCTCTATATGCAGCTTCTAGACCGTTCCAAAAACTAGCCTCTACACCAAATACCCGCTCAAGACGCATTGCCACATCTTGAGTTAATGGCACCTCTCCATTAATAAGCTTACTAATGTGTTTTTCACTCATATCCATTCGTGTAGCTAATTCTTTTTGCGTCATATGCCTATCTTCTAAAACCTCTTTTATAGTCATACCTGGTGGTATCGCTATAAAGGTATTACTTCTATAAATTTTCATACTTTTTACACTCCTTATCAATGATAATCCACAATTTCTTGGATCTCTACAATATCTACAGTATTACCATATTGAGTAAAAATTAAGCGGTATGGATGGATTAAATCCATAGCATATTGTCCTAATCGATCTCCATATAAAGGATGGCATCTTCCTAATCGCAAAAAAATTAATGTTTCAATAGATGTAGCTTGACTAATTTGTTGTAACCGTTCATATAGTTTTACTGTCATTTTAAGATTATATTTTTTCTGTGCTACATTAATATCTGTACATACCTTACGTATCTTATTATTCTTATATCGTATATCCAATATGTCACCGACTCTCTCAAATCATAGTGAATGGTTGATACAATATAAATGGCCATTTATAATAATTTACCTAGTAGGTTAATTCTATTATACCTCTTCAAATACAAATGTAAATAAATAATTTACCAATTGGGTAAATTTAATAACACGATGTAGTATCAAAAATCATGTATGCTATTAATAATTAATATTGAAATTTTTCATTTTTGTAGCTTAGGTTACATTATTACGTGTTAAAATAGTTTATACTAGAAACATCGGGTCAGTATTTAATACCCATACTGATCGTTACGCCGGGTTTTGATGAGGCATCGCCTAGTTGATCTCATCACGCTGTTCGTATATGTGCGAAGCTTTCACAAAACCCAATGGCGTATATTTTTTACAAACAAAGAATCACATAGATTAACTAAGTAGTTTTAGCCACAATTCTCCGCAGAGAGGGCTCGAGAAAGGATCTAACATGGCACAAATTGTAGCAAATTTACAACGCATTAAAAACGGTCAACGCCGTTATGCAATTACACCTCGCGTTCCTGCAGGTTTCATTCAACCTGAACAATTACAAAAATATATCGACGTAGCCAATGAGTTCGGCGCCGTTCTTAAATTAACTGGCAGCCAACGCATTATGATTACGAATTTGAAAGCAGAAGACGTAGATAAAGCTTGGGAAATGCTCGGCATGGAGCCAGCGTACACTGTATCTAACCGCGTGCGCAGCGTAAAAATCTGCCCAGGTACTACATTCTGTAAACGTGCTAAACAAGATAGCGTACATCTTGGTATGCAAATTGAGCGCAAATATTTGTCTCAAGAAATGCCAAGCAAAATGAAAATCGGCGTGTCCGGTTGTCTTAACTCTTGTACTGAAAGCCGCATGAAAGATGTTGGTATTATCGGTACTGTAGAGGGCTGGAATGTATACGCTGGCGGTAGCGGCGGTGCTCATCCACGCATCGGCGACCTCATCGCTGAAGTAACAACTGAAAAAGAAGCTCTTGCATTAGTAGATCGTATCATTGCATACTATAAAGAAAATGCACAAATCGAGCGCATGGGCGAATTCATTGACCGCATTGGTTTAGAGGCTTTCAAAGCAGCTGTATTAGGCGACCTTGAAGGTGCTCCAGCTGAAAGCAAATCTGACGAACCAGCTGTGTTCTTGCCTGGTCATGGTAACGATCCTGAACCAGAAGCACCACGCCTCGAAGAAGGTGCCCCTATTACACCAGATACAATCATTCGCGATATCGTAGATACATATCCAAATGTTGTACCTGTATTACAAAGCATCGGCATGGGTTGCCTTGGTTGCCCATCTTCTACAGCTGAACCATTATGGCAAGCTGCAGAAATTCATGGTGTTAATGTATACGATTTAGTTCAAAAATTAGAAACAGCACGAAAAGGAGCTTAATATGTCCGCATTCTTAGGTCACATCCATTACTGGTTATATCGTAAAATTCAATTGCTCGTTGAGCGTGAAAACTTGATTTTAGAGAAAACAACTAAAGTTGTTGATGATTTGGCAGAGGAATTGCACTCCATCTCCGTAGATACTTACGGTGAGCCAATCAATCCAAGTATTCCACTTGAAAACATCATCGATCATGGCAATATCCATGGCTGGTTGTCCAACCAAATTAACATCGCATCCGTTCGCGAAGCAGCTTTCATCAAAGATTTGCTCGACACTAACTCTGGCGACGAAGCGGTGAACGTAGTAACAGCTATTCTTGATGCGTTTGCTGTACAAGGCCAAGCATGTGGCGTTGTGGCGCAAGACAGCCTTGAAGAGCACACTGCACCAGCTATTTACAATGCACTTCAAAACTTCTACGTAAATGGCATGCCTTGCGATGGTGGTGACCAAGTTGTTTCTGAAAGCCCTGACGAATTCACATGGGTTGGCGATCACAGATTACAAGCAGGCTACTGGCGTACGGCAGGCGTTGATCCTAAGTTCATGGCACTTGCGTACCAAACATGGTTCGAAGCCTTTGTAAAAGCGGTAGATCCTAATTTTGAACTTGTAACGACTGAAGAAAACGGCACACGTTTATATACAATTAAGAAAAAATAATTAATAAATACATAACATTCCGTTTGTTTAGGCACTATAAACGAACGAAAACGAGCAAAAAGCGAACGTAAAATTTTACGTTCACTTTTTATCTTGTTATTTATATTCTACAATTACTTAACAGTATATGTAGTACCACGTCCTATACCTTGTTTTCTTAAAAAACCTGATTTGACTAATTTATTCAAATTTTGTTCAAAGACAGGTAAAATGATTCTTATCGATTTTTCCGAATATACTATATCATAAAACGGGCGCAAAAACGAACGTAAATACTTTCGTTCGTTTTTGCGTCTATTTTAAATCTATATTTAATATATATTTCTTTCAAAACTGTAGCTATAGGCACAGCATTGATAAGCAATATCATTTATAATATAAGCATAAGGTAATTACATAAGTTAATTTAATTAAGTGATAGCGTCAGCTTTCAAAACATAAAAAGCTAAAATTAGGAGGTCTATTATGGCAGGCACAGTTAATCAAGAATTAGGTTTATTATTCCAAGGTCCTAACTATGTAATCGTAAAAAAAGGCGGCAAAGCTGGTGAACAAGTTGAAAAACACAATCACCCAGAAGCAAATGTAATCTTTACAGTAGTAAAAGGTAAAGTACAAGTATTCCTTAACGAAACTGAAGAACACGTACTTGTACCAGGCCAAGTATTAGAATTCAACGGCGATAACTACATCCAAGCAACACTTGTTGAAGACAGCGAATTCGTAGTAAACCTTATTCATAAACCAGAATAAATACTAACAGAACCTACAAACACTATTAGAAAAGGCGGTTAATCGTAATTGATTAACCGCCTTTT
>NZ_JAPVXT010000009.1:0-66061 GCF_041431445.1 Veillonella sp. 20925_1_51 | reverse complement strand
ATACCTCGACCTATTAATATCTCATCTGAAAATGGGAGTTATAGGACAAAAAGTGTTGCTATTTCAGTCCCCAAAGATTGGTAAATAGACAATCATAATTATGCAAATCACTCCAAACAATAGCATCACCCCAAGTTGGAATAGAGGCTTCTAACCTAGATTGTTCATGTATGGTATGATATATATCGGAAATACTCTTGTTGGTCGGCATAACCTTAAGTATTTCTGCATTAGAAAGCGGGTTCGGTGAGTGCATATAGCACCACCAGAATACCGCTTTTATTCGTCTTTCAATAGACATTCCTCTATGATTACGTAACATAGCGCGTAACTGAGCATTTATGCCACCTTCTATACGATTATTAGTAGCTGGACAGGTACATCTCAACGATGTATCTAAGTAAGTAAACAAACATCTGTTATTAATTAATTTAACTAAGGAATTTTCTGCTTTGATAAGTCGTTCGTGTTTAGGTCGTATCGTACCATTTTCATCAACTGTCATTTCTGATAAAAATACTCTATGTCGTACTTTCCATGACATAACATTTTGCACCCACTTCACGGCATGATCTTGCGTGTGTATCGTTAATAAATCCCTTGCAATTCCATATAATTCACAGCCAGCAATCGTTTTAGGACGTATTGTTGTATAGCGTTTTACTTGTTGAAATGCGTAAAATAAGCATCTTTGTAGTTTGGCTTTTAGCCAAACTTTTTTTAATGCCTTTTGAAAGCCGGTACCACCATCGGATACAACTACTGTAGGTGGTGAAATACGTCGTAATAAAACCTCCCACGCCTTAGAATGTTCATATCTACAAACATACCATCCTAAGACATGCGTCTCATTACAACAGATTAAAATGCAAGCATTTCTAGCTAAATAAATACCATCAACAAATACTACGCTACTTGATGATTCAACTTTTAGTGGTAACGGCCAAAGTTCCCAAAACTGTGATGTTTTTCTCCGAAATAAACGTCCATCACCAGACATATCTAACTGTGTGTGTTTACCAAATAACCAATCCAAAAACATCTGTAAATTATTGTTAGTTTTATTCACTTTATTTGTGAATGAGCAAGAACATTGATTACAATACCAACGTTGAGAACCCGCACTTGTTTTACCATTTTTCTTACAAATGAAACCACAACTAGGGCATCTGACTAGTTTCATAATTATACTCCTTCTAAAAAATATATCTTTCTAGAAAGATAAAACCTTATTTGAGTCAGTAAAATCAAGGGGGTTCAGACTTTTTAGCAACACTTTTTGTCCTATATGTAAAAGTTACTCAAAAAGATAAAATGCCGATAGAGCCAGTATTTAACTAGCTCCATCGGCATTAAGAGCAACACTTTTTGTCCTATAACCCCCTTTTTTCTTAGAAATAAAGAAAACAAGCTATTAGTTGATCATATAAAATCAACTAATAGCTTGTTTAGCTTAAGGGGCTGTTTTGTTACAGCCCCTTTATTATGATTCTACTTACTTATGTATTAGAATTGGTAGTTAAGGTCTACACGGTAGTAGTTAGGAAGTTTATCGTTGTCACCGATGCTCTTATTTGTTTTATTATTAAAGCCATAGTAGCCTGTTACGCCTACATTGTCTTGCAACGCATAGTGAGCTGTTGCCAACCAACCTCTGTAACCACGGTAGCTAGTAACATAAGCTGGACCACCATGGAAGTTAGGATCATAATAACGGTTTGTCGCATCATATGGTACTTCCCAACGGGAGGATTGAAGGGCAATGTTATCGCCAAAGTTGAAGTATTGCGCTTTTACATCCCATGTACCGCGTTTGGAGATTTTATAATCACCATAGCCAAGGCCAGCAGACCAAGCTGTACCATTAGATACGCTAGCTGCTTTCACCCATTCGCCGCCAACCCAAACTTTATCAAAATTCAAGTCAGAACTGAAACCGTACATATTTTTAGCTTCGCCATTTACGCGTTTATTTACACGTGTATAGAAACCACCAAGGTTTACATGGTCGTTAAGTTGACCTTTTAAACCTGTATAGACCATGGTAAAGTTTCCGTTTTTATCGATGGAGTTTTGACCATATATATCGGTAGCAAAACCACCCTCAATACCATAACCATATGCTGCTTGGAAATTAAGCTTATGATTGCCTGCGTTGAATTGAACACCGTCAAAGCCATCGTCATAAATTAAGCCATTGCCGATCATTTGATTGAAACGACCTGCTTTCACAGATACGCGTTCACCAAATTTATGATTTACATAAGCACGGTCGAAATGAATATTTGTTGGTCTATTGCGAAGGGATGAACCAGAAGAGGATGTTTGAAAAGAATCACCTAGTTCCATATTACCTGTTGTAGTACGGACTACAACGTCAGTGCGATCATTAACCTTTGCATTGAATTGGAACACCCAAATTATTCAGTTCATTAGAGAATTCATCAGCCAAGCGATTAATCATAGCCTGTTGCTCTGCATTGGCACGATCTTGGTTCGCCATAGCTTTTGCAATCATTTGCGCCATTTCGTAACGAGTAATGTTATTTTGGCCTTTGAAAGTGAAGATTACTCCCTATCAATTCCCTTTTATACACCATGGAATTCATACTTTCATACTAAACATCGTCAGTATAGCATGTAAATATTAATAATCATTAAGATGAGCATAAAATCTAGAAAATTAACGAAAGATGTCTCATTATTCTAATCTGTGAAAAGTCATATAATAAAAAAAAGACAATAGTTGAATGAATCTTACCTCTTACAACTACTGTCTTCAATTAAACTTTTTCTATAGGTTCTATGAATAAGTGAAATATGTTTATATTAATATGTTAGTGCCCCCATAAATACACGATAGCTATCATTAGATTGTAATAAATCCTTCACATACACACGAGATGTATCATTATCAAGCTTCATAGCTAACGTACGTCCAAATGATTTCGCACTATGAATAACCTCGCCTAAGAATCCTACGATTGTAAAGAATATTTCTTGGGGAGTCATAAAATCTGTTGCCAACACATCCTCAGCTTCACCTAGCTGTAAAGAATATATCATATCTGATTCTTGTAGTGAAAAACGCAAAATAACCGCACTCGTTTCCATATCATAATCAAGTCGATATGTACGTAATTCTCCACTAACTAGCACATTATTATCAACATTCATAATTTCAATATGTACAGGCTTTCTGTCCCCTACAGATAAGACATATTTTTTCATACCAATGCTCCACTAACATATAATGCAATTAAACTAATTCTTACAATATATTCATGAATTATTCATTCATGAATATATTGTACAAGATTCTACCGTTATAGAGCAATAAAATAAGTATAAAGTCTATTTAGATTTAATAATTATTTAAA
This sequence comes from Veillonella sp. 20925_1_51, assembly GCF_041431445.1. Taxonomy (NCBI): domain Bacteria; kingdom Bacillati; phylum Bacillota; class Negativicutes; order Veillonellales; family Veillonellaceae; genus Veillonella; species Veillonella sp. 20925_1_51. Next base: position 62,681 of record NZ_JAPVXT010000009.1, on the reverse strand, counting down.
ATTATAATATAAGAGAAACCAAAAAGAACCATAAAAATAGAATGAAAATTCCCTTTTTATGGTTCATATATAAATTGCTTCTATTAACTTTAATTAAAAGTACTAATATTAATATAGACTCTGCAGAAGTTATATGCAATTACTATGAAGTATTCAATTTTTATAATTTAATAATATAGTTCTACTAATATAAATAGATAAAAACTATAATCTACCTACGAATATAGCCTTCATTATTTGCAAGCAACTCACAATATTCAGCAACAGCATCTTCCATCTTTGTGAATCCTCTATCATATCCAACAGATAGCAATTTAGTTGTATCTGCTTCTGTAAAAGATTGATATTTTCCCTTTAATACTTCAGGAAATGGAATATATTTAATTTTCCCCTTACCTGAATAATCTATAACAGCTTGCATAAATTTGTTAAAAGTATGAGATTGACCTGTACCACAGTTAAAGATACCAGATAATTCGGGGTGTTCCCAGAAGAAAAGATTTACATTAACCACATCTTTTACATAGATAAAGTCACGAGTTTGACCTCCATCTTCATATCCATCAGTTCCTTCAAATAATGTGATTTCACCTGTTTCTTGATTTTTATAAAACATTTGGCGCACTAAAGAAGCCATCTTATCCTTATGACATTCATTAGGACCATATACATTAAAATACCGAAGACCTACTACTTGCGACACCAATTTATTTTCAAATTTACGTACATATCGATCCATAAATAACTTTGAGTATGCATATGGATTTAATGCTTCTTCACATTCGAGACTTTCTCGAAACCCCTTATGCCCATAACCATAAGTTGAGGCAGATGAGGCATAAATAAATGGAATACGATGATTTTGACAATAATGGAAAAGGTTACGAGAACCTTCATAGTTATTTTTCATAATATAACGTCCATTATACTCCATAGTATCAGAACATGCACCATTATGAAAAACTACATCAATAGGGCCACAGTCAAAATTACCCTCAGCAATAGCACGATCAAAATCGATACAATCAATATAATCAAAGTAGTCTAAATTAGTTAGATTACGTGTTTTACGACCATCAGTCAAATCATCTACAATAATAATATCATTACGCCCTTGTTCATTAAGTGCTTTTACCAAATTTGATCCAATAAAGCCAGCACCACCTGTTACGATTATCATAGTTTATACTCCTTTACTAAATTAGCGATTTTCTTTACCACATTAGTAGTTGAATATCCGTCTTTAAAGGATAAAATTTGTACGGAATCTACGAATTCACGACCAACTACATCATCAACCTTATAGTCGCCACCCTTAACAAGTATATTAGGTCGAATAATTTCTAATAATTGAGAGGGAGTATCTTCATTAAAAAGTACAACACCATCTACACAGCCTAAAGCACTCAATAAACAAGCTCTATCCTCTTCATCTACTAAAGGGCGAGTTTCCCCTTTAAGACGCCTTACAGAATCGTTAGAGTTTAGTCCTATAATAAGACGATCACCTAGTTGAGCCGCTTCTTGCAAGTACGTAATATGCCCTCTATGAAGAATATCAAAGCACCCATTAGTAAAAACAACTATATCTCCTCGATCTTGCCATTGCTGAACTATGCTCTTCATCTCTTTCCAAGAATAGACTGACTTTTCTACATATTTTCCTTCTTGCAGAGACATCCACAAATCAATTAACTCTTGTCGATGAATAGGATAAGTACCTACTTTAGATACTACGATACCAGCTGCTCCATTAGCTACATGAAGTGCTGTCCGCATAGAAAGATTAGCAGCAATAGAGCAAATCATAGTAGCAACAACTGTATCACCCGCACCAGATACATCAAAAACATCTTGTTGAGTAGCAGGATTATGCCAAATTCGACCATCTCTAGCAATAATAGAAATTCCCTTTTCAGATCTAGTAGCAATGATATATTGAATATTATTAGTAGCTAAAACTTCTTTGGCTGCAGTAACTATTTTATCATCATCATTTGTAATAGAGTAGCCAACCCGTTCAGATAGTTCCTTTACATTAGGAGTAATATAAGTGGCACCATTATATTTTTCCCACTGACTACCTTTAGGATCAACAATTGTTGGTATTTTATAACAATTAGCTAGGTTAAAAATCTTTTCTAAAATACTATCTGTACAAACTCCCTTTCCATAGTCAGATATAACAATACCATCTAACCCTTTTTGACAGAGGGAGTCTAGCCAAGAAATAAGTTCTTCTTCTTCCTGTTGCTCAACATCTCGTACTGTCTCAAAATCTAGCCGCATCATTTGTTGACGATCACCTAAAATTCGCATTTTAGTTATGGTAGATCGATCTCGTGAAATTACTACACCACTTTTATCAATACCATTAGAATCTAATAAGTCTTGTAAAAGGTTTCCATGGGTATCTTGTCCCGCGACTCCACCGACATATACATGAACATCCAAATTAGCAAGATTCGCAGCAACATTTGCAGCCCCACCAAGGACTTCTTTCATCTGTTTTACTCGATTCACAGGAACTGGAGCTTCTGGAGATATGCGACTTACATCACCAAAAACATAACGATCTACCATTAGATCGCCAATGACAGCTATACGAAGATTAGGCAGACTATCATGTAAGAATTTATTAATAGTGTTCTTAATCATAATCTTCCTCTACTAATTCACAAACAATATGTCCAACCAATATGTGCATCTCTTGAATGCGTGCTGTAGTCTTAGATGGAACAGCTATTACCGCATCACAAAGAGCACCAAGTATACCGCCACCTTCACCAGTAAATGCAACAGTTTTTAGACCTTTCTGTTTTGCTAGTTCTATGGCCTTAACCACATTCTTAGAATTTCCTGATGTAGAAATACCTATTAATACATCTCCAGCCTGTCCCAAACCAGCTACTTGACGAGAGAATACATCATCATAAGAATAATCATTAGCTATAGCTGTCAAAATAGAAGTGTCTGTTGTAAGTGCAATAGCAGGTAAAGACTCTCGTTCTTTTACAAAACGTCCTACCAATTCAGCTGCCAAATGTTGAGCATCAGCAGCTGATCCCCCATTACCACAGAAAAGAATTTTATGTCCTTTATCAAGAGCATTCTTACATATATCCGCAACTACTCGAATCTCTGCAATATAATTACGCATCTTCGTATGAGTATCTAAATGATCATCAAATCTTTGTGTAATAACATCCATAAAAACTTTCTCCCATACTAAAATAAATTAATACTAAAACTATATGATTATCCAAACAATAAAACCTATATAATCTCTTTCTTTTTAAGCCATATATTTATTCGTTCTGCCAGAGACTTTACTAATGGTTCCATTGGGCGCTCGACTAAATAAATACGAACTTTATCAATAAGCACACAGGATACAAAAACAAGTAATACTATTGATAGTAACCATAAAGGGAAATACCATTGAGTATAAACATAGGTATCATCTAATAATTCGAAGAATATCCATTTCTGTAAGCGCCCTATATGGAGAAGATATACACTAAATACAGATGTAGAGAAAAATGTTATAGTTTTACCATAAGATAATTTTAAATCCTTAAAACCTAGAAACAGGCATAATGCTGTTAACAATCCAGGAAATCTATATGTTGGCCATACTAAAGTAAAAATATCTATATTTTTATTAAAAGTCTGATTTATATAAGCTGCAATCCACATAGAAGTCCCTACAAAGGTCATTAATAATACAGCATATAAAATATACTTTTTATTACCTTGAATTGAATATATTTTTATATAGGCACCAATAGCATATAATACTATAAAAAATAGTATCAAATTATTGGAATCCATCCAAAAATCACGAGTTATGGTTGGAATAATACTAAATATAAGTATGCCAATACCTATAAATCCCCTATGCTTATTTCTCGACATATTATGTAATAACGGATTTAAAAAAGGTACTAATAGTATTAAAATCAGATAAGATGATATAAACCAATATTCGTTATAGGTAATAGGCAATAACATCATTACGATCTTTTTTATGCTTATATCAATAATCCCCATTTTGAAAGCTATAAGACCGCAAACAACAGAATAAAAAAATGTTTGTAACCATAATTTTATAATACGACGACTATCAAATTCTTTTGTACAAAGTAAATAGCCACCAATAATTACAAATGCACAGTTACCTATAGCGCCTCCCAATCTTGCAAATGCGAGTGTTAACCAATTTCCTGTAATAGGCATATCACTATTAATAGATATAACACCATGATCTGACATATGAAATGCTATTATTAACAGCATACAAACTATACGAAATAGTTCAATCCCCAAATTCCTGTTCATATATTTCCCCATATAGCGAATACAATATAATAAATATTAAAATACTATACTTTCTTATAATTAGCTTTTTCTAAAACCTGATATACCATATCTATCACTTGTTGTGGTCTAATTTCCGTTAAGCAACGACGATGATTACAATGAACGTATTGATTTGTTCCAAAGCAATATTTACAATCTGTCTCATATTCTACAAAATAACTACAATCTGAAAAAGCTCCTATATATTTAGGATTTGTAGGTCCAAATATAGATATTGTAGGTACAGATAAAGCACCTGCAATGTGTTGCATCCCTGTATCAATACCTATAGAACAAGTACATCGCTTTATAGCAGCCATACTTTGTTTAATACTACATTTACCCACTAAATTCACAACTTGTGGTAACTCTAAAAACTCATTCAGCTCTTCTAATAATGGTATCTCTTGAGATCCACCAATTAAAACAACTTGATTTCCATCTTTCACTAATAAGTCTAAAAGATCATGCATCTTTGTAATGCCCCACGCTTTTGGAAAAACACGACCAATCCTTAACCAACGATTAGTAAGGGATGGATCTGCATTACCGATACATAATCCAATAATTGGTTTAGTTTTTTCTAGCATTTTAAAGTAAGATTCTACAAATTCATCACTATCAGAATCTACATATAATTGTGGTTTTAATTTATCACTAAATTCTAAACCTAAAGTTTTCACATTAGCTTCTACAAAATGTATATCATAGTCATATTTATTAGTACCTGAAGCTTGAAACCCTATATGTTTCTTTACTCCACAAAGTTTCATAAAAAGTTTTGATTTTTTTACTGGAGTAATGCCTGCACTAATTCCAATATCAAAATCATGTTTTCTAAGATTCAGTATTGTTTTATAAGTTATATATATATCTTTATATACATCTAGAACAATAATTTCATCTACTGGAATACGTGAACTTTCAATAATGTCACGGCCTGCATTCATCTTACAAAGTACAGTCAGCCTTGCATTAGGATACAAATATCGTACACCTTTTAGTAATGATAAAGCACATACTGTATCTCCTAAACCATGCATAATTTCGACTAAAATATTTAATTGTTTAGTACTAAATTTTACTGTATTCACAATAGAGTTCCTCTAAACGTTTTGCTTCTAATTGAATATTATAACCCTCAGTATTTATACAATTATTTATACCAATACGACTATTTACACCATTACAAAGATGGTTTATATTACTATAAATACGCTTAGTTTCATTAATCCAAATAGCTATATCTTCATCAGTAATGCCTATTTTTTTTGCTAATGAAGGATCAATAATAGCTTCATCTGGTACAAAATTACTCATCAATATTGGTAATTTCGCTGCTTGAGATTCAATAGCCACTACCCCTAACCCTTCATACCAAGACGGAAAATAAAATATATCAAAGAGACTATACAAATTATGAACGTCATCACGTAAACCTAAATAAGTCACTCGCTCAAGTAGTCCTAATGATTTCAGTTGATTTAATACACTTTCTCGCAATGGTCCATCTCCAACAAGCACAAGATGTGCAGATGGCAATTGTTGAGCTACTTGATGAAAGAGTCGTATTATATACGCATGATTTTTCTGATATACAAATCGTCCTATATGACCAATAATAAACTTATCCTCTAAACCTAATTCACTTCGCAATTCTTCGCGCATCTCTTCGTTATATTGAAAACATTCTACATCAATTGCATTATTTATAATTTGTGAAGCTTTATTAGAACCATATAGCCAATATGCTGCCACCTTACTACATGCAAAGTATCTATTAGCTACAAATACAGATAGAGGTCGTAAAGCCATTTTCATAATATTACGCTTAGTTTCACTTTTAACTGTTGTATTATGTCCATGCAATATACGTACTTTAGTACCTGCCATCCATGCAGGCCCTAGTGAAAAGACGCCCAATGTCGTCATATGGCAATGAACAATATTATACTTATGTTCTTTCACTATATGATAAACACCTTGCATAAAACCAAATATATTTTTAGAGTACGATGGTACTTTATAAACTTTACCACCCATAGATTCAACTGTATCTGTAATATCTACGATATTGTCATCATGTACAACAAAATCAAATTGTACCTTTGAACGATCTATATGTTTATAATAATTCATCACAACGGATTCTACTCCGCCACCAGCTACGATACCAATGACTTGCAAAACCCGTATTGGTTCTGTATTCATAATTTACCTCTTAACTTTACTAAGAGCACTTTCAATACCTTTCACAATAGATTCTATCCAACTCATCTCCATTTCCTTATGCGTCTTATAGAGCCAGTACCAACTGTTATACATCAATTGAGATAAAATTATCCCACCAAGTAACCCCAAAATACCAAAATCGAAAAATTCCATAAATACAAGAGATAGCAAAAGACCTATTGCAGAAGATAAAATGAAGCTTTTTACATATATAATACGATTAGTACAAGAGAAATAAGATGTATAGCAATTTCTATAGTAAATGACAAATTGCATAATACCTGCGCCCCAAAGAACTGTATCAGAAATAACAAAATTAGACTTAATCATATTTAATAGTGGCAATCCAACAAGCCATAATCCAAATATCCCTATCCAGTAAATCACAATAAATAGCGTCACCGAAAAAGAAAATAATTCTCTCAAACGAGGTTGATTCTTAGTTATATATGCATTTTGAAAGGCCGGTTGGTATGTATTATATAGTGTACTAGCAACAACAGATACTGCAGTAGTCAGTTGAATAGCAATGGAATACATACCAGTTTGTGCCAAACTTAAATAGAATGATGAAATAATAATAGTTGCTTGAGTTGATATATAATTAGATATAGATACAATCCCATCTCGCCACGCATTATACCAAATAGTTCGGAATATATCTGCTGTAGATGCAGCAACAAGATTTGTAGCAGCTCTCAATTTCTCACCAATATGCTCATATTTATAAAAATATCTATGCCCAAAGATTTTAAATCCAAGACCATATATAAGGTAACCTATACTCGCCCCAATAATACCAAAGCCCAATAAAAGTAAAATAATCGTAAATACCATTTGCAATAAACGAGCATAAACAATACTTTTATTAGCCAATGTAATAGCGCCTACACCTCGAAGAAATGAGATATAGTAGCTGTAATAAAGATTTAAAAAAATTCCAAATCCATATGCAGCCCATGCGATATAGGCTTCCCAGTGAGAATTCGGACCAACTAAGCTACCTATATAGTACATTCCTAAAGTGTACATTAACACTAAAGCACTACCACCTAAGATAGCATAAATCGATTGACAAGCTTTAAGGATAGCTTTTAATAATGAAAAATTAACCTCTTTTGATTCAGAAAAAACAACATGATTTGCTTTAAGTTCTTGAGCTCCACTCCAGCAATACGTGATATTACGAGCAAAGGTAATAGAAAAGCCAAAATCAAATAGTAAGGCAATAGATCCTATACTAATAAATACATACCATAGTCCCACCATATCAGGTGTAAAGAAATAGATATAAAGTGGCAATAATAAGAGATTTACTGCCATCGTAAGAGCCATACTTCCATAAGACCATAGAATATCTCTTTTTTTGATGGAAATATTCATAATCTACCTCTTTGGTTGCTTTATCTTTACTCGATAACCTACGTAAATAAATAGACCTATTAACCCAACAATAACAAATTGAGAAAATGCTAATAATGCACGGATGCGATCATCATAGCCCGCCCATACAAGCGATACTAGTTCAGTAAGAAAAATAGCTGTCCAAACATGAGTCCAAATATTGCCATTAGAGCGACGTTGTAGATATTCATAGGCTAATGAAAATAAAGCAGTCACTATAATACTCATAATAATAACACCCAAAATACCAAAATCTTCATACCAACGCCCAAATAAAGATAATGTATTGCCAAATTTATCAAATTCATGATAAGCCATTCGTGCTCTTTCTGGTAACAAGCCAAAATTAATCAATTTATCATATATATCAGCAAAGCTAGATTGTCCAAAATATATAGTACGTGCTGGCTCCCATATATGAGCATTCAATGCATAAATACCGCCTGCTAATAACTCCGCTATACGTTCTAGTGTAATATTATTTCCATCTTGCCTACCTACTAAAATGCCATAAAGAATATATACAAACGGACTAACTATAGTAATAGGAATAAGCTTAAATAAAAATCTCTTACTTTGATTAACATATCCCTCTTTTACCATAAAAAATAAATAAGTCAAAATCATAAATATAAATATCTCAATAGCTGGTTGACGTGCACCCATAGCAATCGAACTACCTATACAAAAAAGGCCCACAATTATAATAAGACCAGTTCCCTTAAAAATAGGTTTATCAAGGATAACGCCATTATAGATTGCTACATAAGCTGATATATATGTTAGTATTAAAGCAATCTTATAGAATTGTGAATTAATAAAAATCAAAGTCTTCGTATGATAATATTGTTGAGGATATAAAAGAATATTTCTATATTGAGTCATACGACTAACATCACTATCACCAGTCGTATTAATGAATACACAGAACAAAGAAAACAAAATAAAAAATATCATATACATAGATATGTATTTATATCGTACAGGAAGTTTTACTATTCCCACTAAAGGGTAGCGATTACTATCAAAATTATACTCAATAGATGTTTGGTCTCCCCAATTAAGTTTAGCCCATCTATGTACAACATAACCAGTGCCTAAAATAGCCCCTCCACCAAGAGCTATTACTATAAAAGTATAAAAGTAAAGGTCTGTTCCCATTTCATGTCTATACCAGTATCCCAAAGCAATAACAATCGTTAAAGATACCAATGTAATCATTGTAGGGGATATGATAGGCAGTTCAAATTTCTTATAGCCTAATACTACAAATATCACATAAGATATTAATAGTAATAAATAACTATCCATGAATCTACCTCTATCTCTCAAAAATTTGTAATATAGAATCTAATACAAGATCTGCTGAAATTCCTTGCATACATTTGTTATTAGTACATGTGTAGGAATGATCATAACCTAAACATGGTGAGCATTCTACAGTATTATGAATAATCTCACTATATGGACCAAATGGTTTTACAATAGTTGGGTCTGTAGGACCAAAAAGTGTTAATGTAGCTGTTCCCTGTATAGATGCCGCATGAATAAGTCCTGTATCTACACCGACAACAAGATCTGCTTCTCGTACCACTTGAAAACTCTCTTTAATAGAATGTTTTCCTATAAAACTAACAATACGTGAATCTAATTCATCGTAATAAGGTTCAATCATACCTTGTTCCATTGAGCCACCAATAAAGATAACCTCATAACCCCTTTCAACTAGTTTATTTCCAAGCTCTACCCAATTTTTAGTGGGCCATGATTTAAGACTTAATGCATAAGGATAATGTAACTTTTCATTTGCTACATGACCAGAACCTATACAGAATACAATAGAAGGATGATTAATAATGATAGGTTCTGATACAGGATTTTTATCAAGAAAATATGATTCACGCTTCATAATAGTTGGCTCAAAACCTAACTGTTTCAAGATATCATTTTCTAGGTCATATATATAATAACTATCTGGCCGATTAATGGACTTTTTATAAGTCGCACCATTATATGGATTATATGCACCTATTGTTGTTTTACAACAGAAATCAATAATTTTGCTCGGCCACGATGACATATACTTAGAATTCAAATGCTCAAGTACAATACCATAATCATAACTATGATAACCGGCTTTCAACAAAAACATTAAGGAATGTAATGGTTCTTCCTTTGTATAGTAGTAACAATGACGAATATCCCCTTGCAAGTCCACCATCTTTTTGTTTAGACCTATACGTCGTTTATCACTACACGTAAATATATCAACGGTAGCTGATGGATCTTGTGACTTAATGCTTTGAATAAGCGGCATAGCAATAACAAAATCACCAATGCCCTGCGCAATATAAATAAGATATGTACTCATATGACTTCCTATTAATTATAAGGTTATGGTAAAAAGCTATTTAATAAGCTCCTTTTGATTTCACCACAGCCAATACTGTTTTTAACAAATAAACTATATCGATCCATACGGACCAGTTATGAACGTACCAAGAGTCCATTAACACCCGTTCTTCATAGGTAGTATCGCTACGACCACTAACTTGCCATACACCAGTAATCCCTGGTGGTACAAGGTAAAAGTCGTTGATATAGTCGCCGTATTTTACGATTTCATCACGCACGATAGGACGAGGACCTACAAGGCTCATATCGCCAACGAGAACATTCCACAATTGTGGCAATTCATCAAGGCTTGTTTTGCGAAGGAATTTACCAATACGAGTAACACGAGGATCATCCTTCAATTTGAAATCTCGTTCCCATTCCTCACGGGCTGCAGGGTTTTCTTTCAAATATACCTCTAATGCCTCTTGTGCATTCGGCACCATGGAGCGGAATTTATAGCACGGGAACTCTTTACCACCTTGGCCAACGCGCTTATGACCAAATACGATAGGCCCTGGAGAATCTAGATAAATCAGTACGGCTACAATGGCTAAAATTGGCAAAATCAAGAGACCCCCACATACGGTAGCTACAATATCAAATATGCGCTTCATAATGCGGTTAGACTTGCGAGCCAAGTTATTTTGTACTCGCAATACAACGGCTTGCTCTTCCATCATGCCACGAGCTGTAATATTACTCGTGGGCAAACCAAATAATTCAGGCACAAAGGCTACTCGTTTTACCAATAATTGCAATCGATTGATCAAAGATACTAACTTTTTAGGTTCTAACCCTGGTGCACAAATAAGAACTGTTTGTACGCCTGTATCTTTGATAACATGTTCAACATCGGAAAAAGCACCTAAACATGGATATTCTTTAGCAATGGTAGAGGATTTTGGCTTATCATCTACATAACCAATAATCTTGTAAGTAGCAATAGGCATGCGATCTAACGATTTCTTTACGAGCTCTGCTGTTTTACCTGCACCAACTAATAAAACTGGTATCGTTAAATATCCGGCCTTAGAAAGAATCTTCCCTACAATAAAACGGGAACTAAAGATAAAGAGCAACATGAATAAGTAAGCAAAGACAACAAATAAACGGGATACATCGTTGATTACGTGCCCTGTATACATAAGCACAATAGATACAACTACGCCGATAGTGATGCTACGGAATAAGTTCTTCATAGTATCCCAATAAGGAGATACTACAGAGTATGCATTATTAAGAAGTAATATGGCTAAAAACACAAGAGGTATAATGCCATATACATAGATTTCATCTACCTTAAAATGTGGACTAACTGGTAAAAATGGCAAGTTTAACCGCAAATAATAAGCTGCTAATGTCCCCAAAACAATAGAAACATAATCGGCTATAAGCACTATTATTTTACTAACAAGCAACTTGTTGTGATTATTATATCCATAACTATTCATACTAATACCCCAAACTATAAAAAAAGGTTGTTTTCTCAATACAATTTTCAAGAAAACAACCTCTAAAACATACGAATACAATGTACCAATAATTACTTATATTGTATCATATTCAAAAGTTTAAAACTATGAAAAACCATAGATTTTAGCTATCTTTTATGTAGTTTTTTGGAGATTCTCAGTCTATTTAAATTGGGCATAAAAACCAATTAAATAATGCGTAAATATTTCCTAAATAATCTTGTGATTCTCATTTATTTTCAATTGAATCATGATGCCCATAACAATCCAAAATATGCGAATGCCCGAAGAATTTCCCCACGTATAATCTATAGATCCAAACAAAAACAAATAGCTAATAAAGCCTACCATTATTGATAAATCATAAGGATTTCTTGATTTAACATAATGTATCAAAGATTTACAGAATATAAAGAATGAAAATCCTAAGAATCCAATGAGCCCTAATATGCCAGATTCAGAGGCTATTTGCAATAGATTATTATGAGAATGGCCTAGATCTTGAGTTTCTTGTTTTAATTTATAGTGTTCTCGATATGTTTTTTGCCATAATCCAGGACCAACACCTGTTACAGGATGATCCATAATCATTTGCTTATCTGCTTCCCATACATAGATACGACCTAAATTGGAACCATTCGTAGTCGTATTAAAGGTACTTTCAAAACGAGCCATATAGGCAGGATTACTAGTAAATGCATATCCTATACCTACAACGGCTACAAGTAGTACCAACATATAGCGAATATTAACAAAGCTATAGCGCAATGTTATGAGTATACCGTTAATACCATTAAATAACCAGGAACCACGACTTTGGTTCCCCCACATTCCTAAAAGCATGCCAAACAAAGAAAATACAGCTGATTTTCTTACATACGAAGGAAATCTCTTATAATAGGCAGCAATTAATGCCAATGGAAAGGCCAATGTTAATAACATGGCTAGTCCCATCACAGAGCCATTAATAACACCGCCTGCACGACCTTCTAGTCCTACATTATAGCCCAGTAAATATTGTGCAAAGGCCGATACAGCATCAACGCCCATATACACAAAATATACTGATAAAATAGCATATAATTTGCGAGAACTCTTAATACATAGCAGAATGGGTACGATAACTAATACCTTCCAAACCCAAATATTGAAGAAATATTTAGTAGTCACCGCTATATCAGTGCTAATTAATGCGGAAGGCAATACACATAGTAACATGCCTACATAAGCCCATCCATATTGGCGTATGGACTGTGGTACAGAGATTTCATGTCGTCTATACCAACAAGTTACTAAGGTCATCAATATAATAAGGCTATATATTAAATTCCCTAATGCCATAGATGACCGCGTCGTACATATCATGAGTGAAATGAGTACGGTCAGGACCATTTCAGAATTCTTAATTATCCAAGATTGCATACTAACCCCTTTTTCCCAACATAGTTATAATCTACTATTTATCATAGTGGTATCTATTCCCTTTATAGATATTATTTTACTCGTAACAATGGTCGTACATGATCTTGAATCTCTTGCTCATATTGATCGAGTAATTCATAGCGTTTTCTGTATTGGCTACGTTTTTGTGATTTAATTTCTTCAATAGGTTTACGATATTCCTCTAATGGAATGTTGAAGAAACGGTCATCACTACATACAACACCACCAGATTCCTCCCACAATGGATCTAGCTCAGCTACCTTAGCACGGTGCCCCCGAACTAAGTGGGTATTCGCGTAAAAGCCTTCATCAGATACGGCATAAATGGATTCGACCTTACAAAGGACCGCAATATGGCGTAATAGGAACATAATAAAGTTTTTTGGTCGATACCCAAACATCTTTTTAGTAACTGTTTTAGCATTATCAAGGCCATCTTTATATCCTTGAATCGTGCCAATCCACATAGCCGGCTCTCCATTAAAACCTTTACCAAAGCGGAAGTTAGCATGGTATACGCCTTGTTTACCCAAGGTTAACAACAAGGTTAAAAAACCTTCTTTTCGTTGACCCGGTCCATAATATAAACGGGCCACCATATCAAGGTCTTCTGATTCCCATACGATAAAACCACGATTCATACGGCTTACATCGTCATAAATATTATCTGGATCTACAGAGTACATTTCGCGAATGGCTTCATCTGTAAACACATCTTTCAAATAATCAAAATGATTAACAATAGCCTCTAATCGTTCCTGTGGTGTTGAGCTTTTAAACAAGAAATATCGCGTCATTAACTCAAATAGACCAACTTGAAGGTCTAACAATGTTGGATCTGGCGTATAGCTTGCAAAATAGCTCTCTAGTGCCTCTATTTCTCGTTTATTGCGGATAGAGCGCATTGTATGAAGGAAAGTGCGTCGTGTTTCCCTCCAACTACGTTTGCCGTAAATCTTACGACCTCGCTGCCATTGTGTTTCTAAATATCCCATCTCAAACTCCTATCCACTAAAAACTACCAAACCTTATCATTACTTATCAGTGGAGTGTAAATTATCTATAATCGCAACTAATTCATCTGCCACACGATTAACAATGAATCGCTGTTCCACAACTTGTCGTGCCTTTGTGATGATATTTGGCAAGTCTACAGCATCACTCATCACATGTTCCATAGCTTGTTGTAAGCTGTGTTCGTTCAAAGGATCTACAATAAATCCAGATTCACCATCGTCTATGATTTCTCGTTGAGCCCCAGAGCCACTTGTAATGACTGGTACACCGCAATACATAGCCTCACAAATAACGAGACCAAAGGCTTCACGCGTTATCGTTGGCAATAGTAAGCAATCTATGGATCTATATAAACCTTCAATATCTCGTGTAAATCCTATAAATTCAACGTAAGAATGCATTTGATGAGCATGTATATAATCTTTTAATTTCTTAATTTGATCCTCTGTACCAGCCCCCGATATAATCAATCGAACATCGGGATTGTTTTGATGAATCTGTTCCAGAGCGCTTAAAATCAGATACAAACCTTTCCGTTCTGTTATACGCGCACTATATCCAAAGGTTCTAACCTTATACTTCATGGGAACAGCATCTGAAAAAGACTGGAATCGGTTCGGGTCGATACCATTATATACAACATGGTATTTGCTAGTATCCTTAATAGCAGGCGTCATAAGATCGTCATAAACAAGTTTAGACACACAAACGAAGGCATCTACTTGTGCATTGATCCATCTATGATATATATCTGTTTTACCAGGTACAAGATTATGCTTTATAAACACCAATTTAGCACCTGTTAACTGCTTAAGAGCAATACAGAATAAGATATATTTACCGGAGTGGCATACAATCGTATTAATCCCCTGTTCTTTCATCTGTTTAGCCACGGCATTAACAGATAGAAAACCCTTCAAGGTATAGAGATTGGCAGTCATCACATGGCCCACTTGGGCATACCGAGATTGCATATCTTCATTCGATTGGTCCACTAAGATATACGCAGTCCTATGTCGTTGTTGTAATTGCTTACAAATATCATATACATATTGTTCACCGCCACCCCAAATTTTGGCGCCTACAACATTGATTATAGACATAGGTTCCTCCTATCATACACATATCAATACACATATAGTAACATCTATTGATGTATACGAAATAGTGATTACATATACATCAATAGACTATTATCATTTAATTATACTACGACTTATTCATGCTGTCCTCATGATTAATAAGCCACATGGTCAACATTGTCCAATCTCGCGCATCGTCCCAATGATTATTAATAGGGCGAATTGGCTCAACCGGTTTATAGGATGGTATATTGCTTTCACCATAATCCATACGAACATCGCCCATCATATGAGGCGTAATCCATTGATACGGTGTAACTAATGTATCTGGCTGTTCATCAAACAAGGACGGTACGATGGAATAATATTCAAAACCCTTTGGTGCAATAGCTTCAATAATGGTAGGCATGAGGCTCATATGCGTGCCAATTGGCGCAGTAATCGTGTCTTTAGTGAAAGCAGGATGTTGCAACAATCCTACGGTACAGAATGTGTCGCGCAAGGTATAGTCTCGTTGAATTAAGGATGTATTATTCAAAGAGCCAAATAGATTAGAGTGGTCACCAGTGACAACGAATAAACTATCTGGAAAGGCCTCTTTCATAGCATTAATAAAGTTAAAAATAGCCTTATCACTATAGCGATACGTAGCCAATTCCTTATTGCGTTTCTTGTTGAATTTTAAATCATCTCCAAGGTTTGGCATCACCTGTTCAGGATCATAATCTAATAAGGAATCCTCCATTTTATAAGGACCATGATTGGATGTAGTGTAAATAAAATGGAATGTAGGATGTTCTAAAGATTTGATTTTCTCTTCAATATGTTCTAAAAATACATGGTCATAAACGCCTACCCAAGTCTTAGGTGCATGGGGACCACAAAAAACGGAAGCACTTTCTACGCGGTCAAATCCTTGAGCCTTGCCAAAGTGATTAAAGTTACCATACGAGGCATTACCACCATACCAATAAATCGTATCATAACCTAAACGCTTCATTTGAGATGCCAAAGAAGTCGGCAATGGTTCATGCCAGAAGGCTTCCCGTTCATTGATTTCCATGCCCGCATCATAGACACCAGATAATAGACTCACAATGGATGGACGAGATACATTACCAGCAGGCAAGAAATTAGGTACTTGCGCCGTATATGGATTATCTTTAAAATCCCATAAACCAGGACATATATTAAGTTCCTTATAAGGTTTATCAAGAGACCATTGTGGGATACTTTCACCAACAATAAAGAATATATGTTGTGGTTTATCAATACGAGGACCTGATGCAACGCGCTTGAATGCATGAAGCGGTGTATTCAAATCCTGCCAAGAATCTTTATATTCCTTAGGAATAATACGGTGAATCGCGTCATCAATGTCCTCAGCAGATGCGGTATATTCATCACGAAGGGGATGTTTTAGCACCGTTTCTAAGGCACATAGATCCGGCACTGTAGCACGAGCAAAGAATATATCCTCTTTTACCACTGTAGGAATCGTATCCCATTCTGGTTTATCATCATGAGATAAGGTTCCACCATAGCGGAACCAATAAAACCCCAAAACGGAGGCAGCTACAAGACCTATATTCCAAGCTACAGTAGGCCAAGTTCCTTCAATAGTTGGATAGGGTATAGATGGCAAGGATAAGAAGAAATCTCCCATATACCAGGATATAAACGTAATAGGAATCAATCCTAAAATGACGAGAATTCCTCGATCTTGATTAAAGAATACATCAATCAAATTACGTTTCTCTGCATGATTTCCATAATGAACCATATAGTTATACGTATCATGGAAATGCTTATAAAAAATCATTTTTCCTGCAAAAGCTGCGTAAAGTATGCAGGAATAAATGGTTAATCCCACTAACCGTACAGTATCTTCCATTTGGTGATACCCATCAAATAATAATGCAGGGAGCGTCACCAATATTAAGGGTAGTAAGAATACATAAGCATCAAAATCCATGCCCCACCAAAAGCCGTAACGAAATGAACCTAATACAGATTTCCAGCGTCCCTTCCATGTAGGGTAAGGATTATACACAATCATGAATATGATTCGAAAGATGGTGCTCAATATAGGAGCCCAAAGCATTAGTTTTATATTTTGTTGTAGGGATAGAAAAAATTGTTCACTCATTCATACTTCCATATCTACTTCAAGAACAATAATTCCCCATAGTAATCTACTATACTAAATTACTGATTATAATTGCCCATTAGATTTGTTTAAATAATATAATTTTACATATTTCGTCATGGTGTACATCATATGGTAGATAGATAATAAAAAACCTATTTTTCCATCTAATATGCCACCTTGCAAAATATATATCTTAAAAAATGCCCATGTTGGACGCAATATAATATCCCCTAAAAAACTACAAGATTTCCCTTGTTTCTTGTACTTGTTGGCCGCTGCTGTAGTGTATTTATTGAACTTTTCAAAGAACTGATGCCAGTTATCATAAGTATAATGATACAATTTGCCTTCTAATGTATCTTGTGGATACGGACTGATAAAGGCTTCATGAACAGCACCTTCTACAGTGGCTCCCTCTCGAGGCATCAATCGTAACACCTTATCAGGTCTCACCACACCATGAGTAGCTGGATTGTGATGGAACAAATTATATCTTCGTAGCCAATAAGCCTTTGGTTCACCTTGGATAGCTCGTTGAATAGACTTTGCTAACTCTGGTGATACACGCTCATCAGAGTCAACAAATAAAATCCATTCACTCTGGGCTTGTGAAATACCAAAGCGTCGTTGTTGTGACCAATCTCCATTCAGAGGATGTGGTATAACTTTAGCCCCCAAGTTAGTAGCAAGAGGTACCGTTTGATCTGTACTTCCATCATCAATAACTAATATTTCATCAGCAAATTGAATACTTTTAATACAATCTACAATATGTTTTTCTTCGTTGCGAGCTAAGATAATAGCCGTCACAGTGCTCATAGATCATCCTTTAACTTACAAATCCCTTTAATTTACTATGTAGATAATATGGTAGATACAAATATGATATCTACCATATGTATCGTATACAAAAATTATTGAATACTATCCCCATGTTTGATACGCCATGCTGCGAGTTCGCGCATGTTTTTAATCATATCCCCATAGGATTGAGGCATATTTGTGCCTTGTTCCATAACTTTTCCACTGTTATCGAGATATAGTCTATGGTTAAAGACGAATTCCTCTTGTGTAAACAAGCTTGGCACCATCGCTTCATAGGTTTGACCAGGTCGCCCCGCTAGTTCTGCCAAGGTTGGAATAATTTGAATGCTCATGCCAAACGCATTAGGAGCAAGCCAGTCTTTATGAATACCGCGACCGTAGAAGATAATCGGAATCGTAGATGCCACATTAGGCCCTACTTCACGGGCAAAGGTAAATCGTTCACTATGGTCCCCAGTGATAACAAAGAGTGCAGAAGGATCTGCTTTTTCTTCACTGGCGATGAACTCGCCCATCACATGGTCCGCATACCAAATATGACCCATTTCGTTCAATTGCTTGTCAGTTTCTGCAATTGTATCAGGCAAATGGCCTTTTACCTTGTTCACATCATACCCTTCCTTAGCTACATTGATGCTATACGGCGGGTGATTAGAGGTGGTCATGATGACATTGAGGATTTTTTCCCCTCTATGTTGATCCATATACGCAGAAATCGCTTTAAACAAGTCTTTATCGCCTACACCCCACGCATTGCCGTCTTCGCTAGGCATTTCAGACGCATCGTGGAATTCGTCAAAGCCTTGAGACAAGGTGAAGTTCTTCACGTTTTGCCATGTACTAAATCCGCCGTACCAGAATACAGTTTTATAGCCTAGCTTTTTCATAACAGAACCAATTCCTAAGCCATACGGTTGTTTGAAACTTTCACCTTCGTAATTAGGATATAGACCTGTGTCAGGCATACCTGTGAGTAAACCATTGATAGCAGGCATCGTGCCTGTACCTTGGGCAAGAGCGAGTTGCGTGCTCATCGCTTGAGGACTGGCAGCATATTTACGACCTTGTTCAACAAGGTACGCACCAGGTTCATTATATTCGCTGAGGAATGGCCACAAACCATAGGATTCACCGAGAACGATATTGATAGACTGTGGTTGCTCCGCTAAACGCTCTGTCGTAATAGTTCTTGTGAAAGAACCATCAAAATCCTTACCATTAAATGTTCCACCAATGGCACTGATTTTCTCACTCAATTCTTGAGGGGTTAAGTTGATAACCTCTAACTCCTCCGCGCGTTTTGCAATGCTTTTAACACGATAAAGAGCCTGCACATCGTCGAGGATGGTCTCGTTTAACAAATTAGAACTGAGGCGTGCCGCACTTTCCCAGTTGATAGAATTTGTATAATTAAAAGCACCACCAAATCTAAAGAATAGACCTAGTATACCGATAACAACGGTGAGCCCAATGCCCGTCATCCACTGCGTTTTCTTTGTCTTTGGATACCAAGTAGGACAAACTAATTGAGTATCAGCGTAATCACTATATTTCTTTGTACCCCACGCCAAGAATTTAACGAGGAAATAACATAGGGCTGCGCTCAATACTACTGCCCCAACGATGTACATGAGGGCGTTATATTCATTAATCGCCGTATTTACAATGGCGCTGATATCATCGTTTTTACCATTGATGAGCATCGCATTATAAGAGGAATTGAATATTTTGTAGAATGGAATGCGGCCTAAAAATAGGAATGTCAACAGTACCGTTGCAATGGAATACACAACCTGTTTAATGCGTAAGGACGGCCATTTAGGTACAAAGGTATGCACCAATGTGCCTCCTAAGAAGCCTAGTAAACACAAAGAACCGACTGTCTTGAGACTCAATCTAAAGCCTAGCCATAAGGACGTAAGGATATTCTCCATCGTCACAGATGCTAGCTGTGATTGAAATACTGCAAGAAACACGATTCTAAATGCAGTCAACAAAGCAGAGAAAAAGATAAACACCTTAATCTCTGTTCGTATGCCTTCAAATAATCGTTGCCATCGGTTCATCATTAACCCCTACTGTTCTCATATAACGTAACTACTCTATATTACCTAACTATAATTATGTTGGATATTTCTTACATTTAGGTCCCTTACATCGCTTGCATTTACCGCATCCACGGTCGATAGTTCCAGTACTTGCCGATTTCTCAGCACTAGTACTCTCCTGAGCCTTCTTATGGGCCTTACTATTCCATACGGAAACTATCGTTTTTGCTTTTTTTCGGAACCATCCTTTTCGGACTTTTTATCCTTTTTCTTGTCTTTCTTCTTATCTTTTTTCTTGAAAGTATCCGCCAAAAATACTGTTTTTAACTTGTCATTTAAGACTTTAAGCTTCTTTTCAGCCTTGTCTTTCTTTTTCTTTAACTTATCTTCGGATTTAGAATGTTTGTCTTCCTTAGACTTTTTATGTTTTTTGTCCTTTTTATCCTCTTTAGACTTTTTACCATCTTTGGACTTTTTATCCTCTTTGGATTTCTTGTCACCCTTAGATTTCTTATCTTCTTTAAATTTCTTATCTTCTTTAAATTTCTTATCTTCTTTTAATTTTTTATAATCCTTAGATTTTTTAGATGTATCGTCAGTTCCATTGATACGCGCCCATTCATCATCAACGCGTTTCAATTGTTTTTTAAGAAGCTTTTCCATCTTCTTATTGGCTTTATCTGACTCCAAACCAGCTTTTCCAAATAACAATGCATTTACCGCTGTATATGGATCAATAGAGGACATATCATTTTCATTTATATCATCTTTTTTACTAGATGCATCCTCATTTGTATGGGATGTTTCTGTATCTTTAAATTTTGAAAGTAATACCGAGTTTTCCACATCAAATGGATTTTCTTCATCTAAGTGATGGACTTCTAAGCTTTCCACACCTTCTAATGGATTTACATCCATATGCTCTACAATGTCTTCATCAAGGTCCGATATCTCATGTTGGGAGCTTTCACCAGATCCTGTAAAAAGACCGCCCATAGAATGCAATTCGTTCAATTTAATATGGTTCATGCCCACTGTAGAATCATGCTGCACAGGAATATCCGATAATTGGACCTGTTCCATAGCGTATACATCATTATTATGACTAGCACCCTTGCCAAGATAAGATCCATCAGAAATGATGATATTCTCTTTATCGTCGCCTAACACATTGCCGAACAAATCCTCCTCAAGAGAATCATAGGTATGCAACATAGACATCCGTTTTTGAACCTCTTCAATTTGATTCCACAAATCAACGAGAGAGGATGTATAGTATATGCGTTCCTTAACCTCTAAATAAGCTTGGTAAACAATAGCCAATTCAGTTTCATTGAGTCCCTCTTCGGCACCAATTTCTTCAATCATTTGTTGAATTTGTTGATCTCGATCATAACGTTTAATTAAGGCCTTGCGAATACGTTCAATCAATGCTGTATCGATGATTTCCACGGGTACCTCCAGTCTTCAATACACTCAGCCCTATCCACTCCATTAGCGCATACGAATCAATGTATAGAACCATAAAAAATAATTTGATTTTATAATCTCTAATATATTATTATATCAGAATTTATCTGCTTTTTCCTTAATAATCTAGGTGAAAGTGCCTTAAAAATAGAATAAAACCTCATATACTAAAATTCGTTCCTTTTCATCGCTTTCTTCAAATAAATCGCTACAATCGATAGGTTCTTCCTGTTCCAATCGCACATGGTTATTTAAGAAGTTTTCTACCTCTTCGTTAACATAGTAGAAAAATAGTTTAATTTCACGCGGATGATGATACAGGGAATCAAAAATATTTCCTAGAACGCGCTTAATCGTATGGAGTGCAAAGGGATTAAAGAAAAAGCAACAATCTGCTTGATCTGGCAATTCATAAAGCGCCGCATCACCTAGCACAAAACTTACACGATTGCGAGCTGCTGGGCTTTCACCATTGGTAAGAGCCTTTTCATACAATCGTTCATCGTATTCGATGCCGATAGAGTGACAGCCCGTTTGGTAAGCCATAAAAATGCTAACACGGCCCTTGCCACTGCCATAATCGATGAGAGTATGTTTCTTGCGAATATGACCGCTGTTCGCCAACCGCTCTAAGACGCAATAATCTGTCGGCTCATAAGGATGATGCTCCGTATCGGACCGACTATCATCACGACCGGCTGTTTTTATTTGTAAAACCTGTTCCCATTCCTGTTCACTTGTCATATATCTAATCCCATCATGAGTTCCCAATTGTATGACCTATTTTTAATACTAAATTGATATTTATATATACTATACCCTTATTAGAGCAATATTTACAAATTAAAGGTAATCATGTATCATAATATATGACAAAGGAAGTCAATGTGAGACACGTTTTCACGCAAACAAAAAAGGAGGGTGGCGGCCCTCCTTTTTTTGTGCTAGTTACTGACGAAAGTATCTATCTAGCCACTTGCAGATGTAGTGACAGGTTACACCTGCTACGATGGATACTATTAAGGAAATCAAAGTGTCAAACACGTTTTCACCCCCTTTCTGTTACCAGTCTGGGGCAGTAACACCTATAGTATACAATAAAAGCACCCTTTTGGGTGCTTTTATTGTGTCAAACATTTATTGATGCTAATATGGTATACTAAAGAGTAATATTTCAATATTCTCATGTGCAGAATGATATGTCATTAAAAAGGAGTGTCTACTTACATGGACAGTGATCTGACCTTAGATTTTATAATTATCGTCGTATTAATCATAGCAAACGGCTTATTTTCTATGACGGAATTGGCTATCGTCAATGCTAAAAAACGTAAACTCGAAGAAATGGCAGAGGCAGGCAATGAGCGTGCTAAAAAAGCCTTTGAATTAGCAGAGAATCCAAATAACATGTTTTCTACTATTCAAATTGGTATTACTCTCGTTGGTATTTTAACTGGTTTATATTCTGGTGCGACCTTCTCTGGTCCATTAGAAGAGATTTTAGTAGCTAATATTCCAAGTATTGAGCCTTATGCAGCATCCATTAGTTCCTTACTCATCGTTGCTATCATCACCTATTTATCCCTCGTTATTGGCGAGCTCGTGCCAAAACGATTGGCTTTAAATAGTCCTGAAAGCATTGCTGTTGTTGTATCTAAACCGATTTATTGGTTATCTGTAGCATTGAAACCTATCGTTAGCTTCCTCGGTGTTTCCACAGAATTCCTCTTAAAATTACTAGGTGTGACTGTGAAAGAAGAGGCGCCTGTTACAGAATCCGAAATTAACAAGATGCTTACCGAAGGCGTTGCTATGGGTGCGTATGAAGAAGAGGAACCTATCCTCGTGGAAAATATCTTCCACCTAGCAGATATGAACGCTGGTGACATCATGACACCTCGTACGCAGCTAAAATGGATCGACCTTAATGGCACAGAGGACGAAATTATGGAAGTCCTCAAAAATGCCAATCATTACCGCATCCCTGTAGGTACCGATTCCTTGGACGAACTAAAAGGTCTCATTACCGTATCTGATGTATTGGTACAAATCATGCAACGTCCTAGCGAACGCTCTATTCATGATATTATTGAATCTTGTTTGAAAGAACCATTACTCATTCCAGAATCCATTACGCTTATGAAATTATTGAATGTACTCCGTACAGAAGGCGTTCACGAAACGATCGTTCTCGACGAGTACGGTGGTTTCAGCGGTCTTGTAACCTTACATGACATCATGGAAGAAATCGTAGGTCTCATGCCTTCCGGTGAAGAAGAAATTAAGGAAGAAGAAAATAAAATCATCGAACGTGAAGACGGCTCCTGGCTTGTAGATGGACTTCTCGACGTAGACGAATTCAAAGAATTCTTCCACATCGATGAAGAATTACCAGGCGAGGAAAAAGACTTGTACAAAACAATGGGCGGTCTATTAAACGTTCTCTTTGGTCGCATTCCAAAAGAATTAGACAAAGCAAAATGGAATGGCTATACCTTTGAAGTAGTAGATATGGATAACACCCGTATCGACAAGATTCTTGTAACCTATGAAGAACCTATCGTAGTACAAGAAATAGAAGAAAAAGATTAATACCTACTAACTTATAGATTTATGAGCATTGTAGATATATAAAGAGTGAGTTCTCCTATGGAGGACTCACTTTTTTGTATACCCCCTAGCCGTTTACATATAAATATAGTATTATTAAATTGTATAAAATATATAATTAGACCTAATAGAGCTATTATCTAAAATAACTCTAATGGCTAAAATAGAGTTACTTTCATAAAATATATAGTCCTATGATTACTAATGTGTAGTTCTGCGTCATAGGGCTTATGTGTGGTATAAAGGAGAGATTCTATGAATCAAAAAGTCATAGCAACCATAGGAGCCCTTTTAATAGGAACTGCTATAATCAGTGGTTGCGGATCTGAAAAGCAATCTGAGGATACTAGCCTCAAGGTGCGCACCATCACCATCGGTGAAGAATCTGGTACTACTAGTGCTGGCTATGCAGGCACTATCCATAATAAAACGGAAACAAACTTAGCCTTTCAAATTGGGGGTCGCGTCATCAACAAATTTGTCAATGTCGGTGATACTGTACAAGCAGGCCAAGTAATTGCTCAAATTAATGGTTCAGATACATCAGCTCAAGTACAAAATGCTGAGGGTGCTGTGAAAGCTGCTCAATCGGCCTATGAATTAGCAGAAACCAATGCGAAACGATATCGCGAGCTCTATGCTCAACAAGCGATTAGTAAGTTGCAATTAGATCAAGCAGAAAACCAATTGAATGCCACATCTGCTCAATTACAACAAGCACAGGCCAGCCTCAACTTGAGTAGCAATCAAAATAGCTATACCAATTTGACGGCCCCTGATACAGGTATTATTACTGCTTTCAATATTGAAGCAGGCCAAGTCGTAGCTGCCGGTCAAAGCGTTGGCACCTTAGCGGCCGGTCACGACCCAGAAGCAGTCATTGCCCTTCCCGAACAAGAAATGACCAAGGTTCATGTGGGCAGCCCTGCCAATATTACATTCTGGGCTCTACCAGATGTAACTGTACAAGGTGTGGTGCGAGAAATTTCACCAGTTCCTGACCCTGTGGCCAGAACATATACTGTAAAAATTACATTACAAAATCCACCTAAAGAGGTACAGCTAGGCATGACGGTCAATGCAAATCTATCTACCACAGATAGCACCAATATTTCTATTCCATTGACGGCTCTTGTAAAAGATTCTAATGGCAATAATGCAGTGTATATTATCCGCGATAAGAAGGCTCATCTCGTTCCTATTAAGACTGGTGAGTTCGGTAAAAACTCCGTCATCGTTACATCTGGTTTAGCTAAGGGTGACATTGTCATCACCGCAGGTACCCAACAATTACAAGAAGGGACGGCGGTTAGTCAATGAAACAATTTAACTTAGCCGAATGGGCCCTCAAACATAAGTCCATTATCTACTACTTCATGGCTGTGCTCCTCACCTTTGGTATCTTCTCATACAACCACATGGGGCGTATGGAAGACCCAGACTTTACAATGCGCACTATGGTGGTCGGCGTTGCTTGGCCGGGGGCTTCCCCACAAGAAATGTCGGATCAAGTAACGGACAAATTAGAAGAAAAACTGCGCGATCTTCCGGGCGTGGATTATACAAAATCTTTCACAGATGGCAGCAAATCAGTTATTTATATTAATCTGAAAGAAAACCTACCATCTGATAAAATCCGTCCCGCTTGGGAAGAAGCGCGGAACATGATTAACGACGAATGGAAATCACTGCCGCAAGGCGTTCAAGGCCCTACCATCAACGATAGATTCGATGATGTATACGGCATTATCTACGCCATTAGCGGCGATGAATTCTCCTATGAAGAAAAGCGTCAACAAGCAGAAGACTTAAAACGTCAGCTTTTATCTGTTCCAAACGTTAAGAAAATCAGCCTTATTGGGGTTCAACAACAAACCCTTAATGTAACGATTAATAAGGATAAATTAGCATCCTATAAAATCAGTACACAACAGCTGTTAACAGCTATCAAACAGCAAAGTATGATGGTGCCAGCTGGTATGATTACGACGGATACAAATAATGTATATCTTCGAGTAAACGGTCTATTCGATAGTCCGCAAGCCGTACAAGATATGCCAATTCGCATTAATAATCAAACCTTGCGCCTCGGCGACATGGCTGATGTAACCATGTCCTACCAAGATCCTAGTGCTCCTCAATTCTACTATGAAGGCAAGCCAGCTATAGGTATTGCCATCTCCATGGATGCAGGGGCTAACAATGTAGAATTTGGTGAAGCTATCGATAAAAAGCTAGTAGAGTTGAAGAAAACCATACCTGCAGGCCTCGAACTCAATCAAGTATCTAATCAGCCTCATATTGTTAAGGAATCTATCGGCGATTTCTCTCAATCTCTATTTGAAGCCATCGCCATAGTATTGCTTGTAAGCTTTGCATCTCTTGGCTTACGTACAGGTGTAGTCGTAGCCCTCACCATTCCAGTTGTTGTGTCTACAACGTTCATTTTGATGTATGAAGCGGGTATTTACTTGCACAAGGTTAGCCTTGGGGCTCTTATCTTATCGCTAGGCCTTCTCGTAGATGATGCCATTATCGTTGTAGAAATGATGAGCGTTAAGCTCGAAGAAGGTTGGGGTCACTTTAGATCTGCTACCTTTGCTTACCAATCAACAGCATTCCCTATGCTATCTGGTACGCTCATTACCTGTGCTGGCTTCTTGCCATTAGCATTAGCACAAGGTATGGTAGCAGAGTTTACAAAATCTCTATCCATCGTTGTATTTATGGCTCTCATCCTATCTTGGTTCGCCTCTGTTCTCGTCAGCCCTGTTCTCGGCTATAAAATCATAGAAAACAAGGCTCCAAAACCTGAATCCGAATGGACCAAACGAGACCATATCATGCACAATCTCAGTGTTACATTCTATGATAAGTTTGAAAGACTGTTACATTGGGCTCTAGGTCATCATAAGGTAGTATTACTCATCACCTTAGGTGCCTTTGTGTTGTCTCTACTTTCACTACCATTAATCAAGCAGGAATTTTTCCCATCATCAACGCGTAATGAAATCATCGTATCCATGCAATTTCCTCAAAGTTCATCCATTGAATACACTGCAAATCAAGCAAAAATCATCGATGAACATTTACAAGGTAACGAACACATTTCGACCTTTACATCCTATATAGGACAAGGTTCTCCTCGTTTCGTTCTCACCTTGGAACCGGAATTGCAACGGAACAATTTCTTGCAGTACGTTATCGTTACTAAATCCTTAGAGGATCGCGATAAACTATACAATGAATTGACGCCATACTTAAATGAAGAATTCCCATCTGCCCTCGTAAATACGCAGTTCTTACAAATTGGTCCACCATCCAAATATCCAGTTATGCTCCGCGTTTCTGGACCTGATCAAAAGGTGGTAAAAGAAATTGCCAACAAGGTAAAAGATAAGATGCAAGGCGATAAGGATTTGCATAACATAGCCTTTGACTGGCCAGATACGGAACCAGTAGCCAATATTCATATCGATCCTAACAAAGCTCGCTTACTCGGTATCGATAGCTATGCCGTATCCTTACACTTGCAAAGTTTATTATCCGGTACAAAATCTGGAGAATACTACGAAGGTAACCAAACAATTCCTGTGACATTCCGCTTAGGAGATAATGAACAACACAACTTAAGTGCTCTGTCCTCCTTACCAATTCAAACAGGCAATGGTTCCTATGTACCGCTTAGCCAAATTGCAACCATCACCATGACCCAAGAGGATGGTATCATCTGGCATCGCAACATGATGCCAACCATCAGCATTCACGCTAATGTAAATGCTGGCGTCCTAGGCAATGCGAAAACAAAAGAGGTATATAAATCCTTACAAGACATTCGCGATTCCTTGCCTACAGGATATACCATTGAACTTGATGGGGCAGCTGAAAAGAGCGTAACAGCTGTACAAAATCTGTTAACACCAATGCCGATTATGCTCTTTGTGATCATGACAATCCTCATGTTCCAATTAAAGCGTATCGCCCTCATGTTTATGGCCTTGCTCACAGCGCCTCTCGGATTAATCGGCGTCGTATTAGCTCTGAATATTACGAGAACGCCATTGGGCTTTATGGCTATTCTAGGTATCATCGCCCTTTCGGGTATGATCATCCGTAACTCCATTATCTTGTTAGACCAAATTGAAATCCACAAAGCAGAAGGACAAAAACCACTTGAAGCGATTATCAACTCCGCTACACTTCGTTTCCGTTCGATCATGCTCACCGCTATCGCAGCGATTTTGGGCATGATTCCTCTTATGGGATCTGTATTCTGGAGCCCACTTGCTATCGCCTTTAGCGGCGGCTTACTAGTGGCAACAGTTCTAACACTTATCGTACTACCAGTCATGTATGCAACATGGTATAAGATAAAATAGGTACAATCGCCCAATAAAAGCTACGATTCATTAGTACCTTTATTTTCTAAATAAAAATCCCCTATTCTTTGTGAAAGCTATCTCGCTTACACATTGATTAGGGGATTTCTTTATAAATAAATAACATAAAAAAACAGCAGGACTAAAGCCTGCTGTTTTTTAGTCACAAGAATACATTGCAACTTACTTATTTCCCTTAGGATTATATTAATAATTATATCTGACATAGTCAATTAATTATTAAACTACAACAGCTGTACCATTGCATGTAATCATGAGCATGCCGTTTTGTGCACCTACAGTGCTATATTGGAAGGATACGCCAATAATAGCATTAGCACCCAATTTAGAAGCGCGTTGAGACATTTCATCAAGAGCTGCTTGACGGGCACTCATCAAAGAATCTTCATAGCTGCCGCTACGGCCACCAACGATATCTCGAATACCAGACATAAAGTCTTTCACAAAGTTACGACCTTCTACTACTTCACCAAATACAATACCTTTGTACTCTTGTACAGGTTTGTTTTCAATATGCATAGTTGTGGTAATAATCATAATTGTATCCTCTCTAATTGACTACAATACATTTTGATTAATTATAGCAAGGCTTTCACAAAAATACAATTACAAAAAAAGACCTGCTCACTACATTCATAATGAACAGGTCTAATTATATGTTTTTATCGATCAAAATCGCGGTCTAGGTTAACTTCTTTCAATGGAACAAGTTTTGTTTTCTTGATATATTTGTAACCTAAGTATACTGCGAAGAAGATTGGCAATCCGATGTACGCAACGGATACGCCGTACCAGTCGATTGTATCGCCTGTGAAAGCGGAGTAGTTTTGACCAGCAATGATGATGACGCAAAGGATGAACGCCAAGATTGGGCCAATTGGGAACAACCACGCTTTGTAAGGTAATTCTTTAAGATCTCTACCTTGTGCAATGAAGGCACGACGGAAGCGATAGTGAGATACAGCGATACCAACCCATGCGATAAAGCCGCAAAGACCGGAGATATTAACAATCCAAGTATATGCAGTACCTTCGCCGATGAAGCTTGTAAGGAATGCAAATAAACCGATTGCTGTAGTTAAAATTAACGCTGGCACTGGAACACCACGTTTATTAAGCTTACCAAAGATTTTTGGTGCTTGTCCTTCTTTAGCAAGTGCATACAGCATACGCGTAGAAGAATAGAGACCAGAGTTACCAGCACTGAGTACTGCCGTTAAGATGATAGCATTGATAAAGCTAGCAGCAAAGGCAAAACCAAAGCGGTCGAATACGAGTGTAAATGGAGAAATAGATACATTCTCTACACTAGAATTCAATAGATTTGGATCAGTATACGGAATTAAGAAACCGATAACTATGAAAGCACCGATATAGAACAATAGAATACGCCAGAAGATTGTATTAATCGCTTTTGGCACGTTCTTTTCAGGGTCTTCTGCTTCACCAGCGGCTACGCCGATAAGCTCAGTACCTTGGAAGGAGAAACCAGCCACCATGAAGATAGCGAGGATAGATTCCCAACCACCTACGAATGGTGCTTCCCCTACTGTCCAGTTCGCAAATCCTGGAGATGTGCCGCCAATGCCAAAGATAAGCATAAAACCACAGAACAGGAATACGAATACAGTAATAACCTTGATGCTAGAGAATACATATTCACTTTCACCAAAGGAACGTGTGGATAAATAGTTCAATCCGAATAAAACGAGCAAGAACAGAGCAGACCATACAATGGCAGGCACATCAGGGAACCAATATTTCATGATGAGCGCCCCTGCTAAAACTTCAGCAGCCAATGTAATAGCCCAGTTAAACCAGTAGTTCCAACCTAAAGCAAAACCAAAGGCTGGGTCTACATAGCGTTTTGCATAAGTCCCGAAGGAACCAGGAATCGGCAAGTACGTCGCCATTTCACCAAGAGATGTCATGAGGAAGTACACCATGATACCGATGAGACCGTAAGCTACAAGCGCACCACCAGGGCCTGCTGTACTTACAACTTCACCACCAGCTACGAATAAGCCGGTACCGATAGCGCCACCTAAAGCGATCATATTCATATGACGCGCCTTTAGGGAACGTTTTAAATGTTGATCTTTATTAGAGGTAAACTCTACGTTATTATTTTGATTTTCAGCCATGGGTCACCTCTTACAAATCTAGATTACGCACGTATTTTGCGTTATCTTCAATAAATTTACGACGAGGTTCTACTTTATCGCCCATGAGAACGGTAAATATTTTATCAGCTTCGATGGAATCTTCCAAACTAACTTGTAAAATCGTACGGTTTTCAGGGTTCATTGTAGTTTCCCATAATTGTTCAGGATTCA
Organism: Veillonella sp. 20925_1_51; assembly: GCF_041431445.1. Lineage (NCBI taxonomy): Bacteria > Bacillati > Bacillota > Negativicutes > Veillonellales > Veillonellaceae > Veillonella > Veillonella sp. 20925_1_51. Next base: position 31,431 of record NZ_JAPVXT010000009.1, on the reverse strand, counting down.
TTTCACCTAAACCTTTGTAACGTTGAATTGTAATACCATCGCGGCCTACTTCATCAAGTTTAGCTGTAAGCTCTGCATCAGAGTATACATACCAGTGGGATTTACCCTTCTTGATTTGGTACAACGGTGGTTGTGCAATGTAAATATGGCCTTCCTCTACCAATGGTTTCATATAGCGGTAGAAGAATGTTAATAACAAGGTACGGATATGAGCACCATCAACGTCCGCATCTGTCATGATAATAATCTTGTTATAACGAGATTTTGTAATATCGAATTCTTCACCAATGCCAGTACCGAAAGCGGTAATCATGGAACGAATTTCGTTATTCGCTAAAATCTTATCAAGGCGCGCTTTTTCTACGTTAAGAATCTTACCACGCAATGGCAAAATCGCTTGGTAACGACGGTCACGACCTTGTTTTGCAGAACCGCCCGCAGAGTCACCTTCGACTAGATAAATTTCAGTCATAGATGTATCTTTTTCGGAGCAATCTGCCAATTTACCAGGAAGGCTAGATACTTCCAACGCATTTTTACGGCGAGTTAAATCGCGGGCTTTACGAGCGGCCTCACGAGCACGGCTTGCCATTGTTGCTTTTTCGATGATTTTCTTCGCATCTTGAGGATGTTCTTCGAAGAATGTTCTAAGACCTTCAGATACGATAACATCTGTAATACCTTTAACTTCGCTATTACCAAGTTTAGTTTTTGTTTGGCCTTCAAATTGAGGTTCCAATACTTTTACAGATACAACAGCTGTCAAACCTTCACGTACGTCTTCACCGGAAAGGTTGGACTCATTTTCCTTGATTAAGCCAGATTTACGACCATAATCATTGAGGGTACGAGTCAAGGCAGCACGGAAACCAGAAAGGTGAGTACCACCGTCAACAGTGTTGATGTTATTTACGAAGGACAACAAGTTTTCGCTGTAGCTATCGTTATATTGCAACGCTACGTCTACAACTACGTCATCTTTTGTATTTTCAATATAAATTACAGTTGGATTTACTACTTCTTTATTTTCGTTTAAGAAGGCAATGAAAGAACTCAAACCACCTTCGTAATGGAAGCTTTCAACACGAGGTTCCTCTTGGCGCAAATCGCTCAATGTAATGCGAAGACCTTTATTAAGGAATGCCAATTCTTGTAAACGAATTTTCAATGTATCAAAGTTGAATACTGTAGTTTCAAAGATTTCAGCATCTGGCTTGAAGATAACTGTAGTACCAGTACCTTCTGCCTTGCCGATTTCATGTAACTCAGAAGTCTTATGACCACGAGCGAATGTAATCTCTTGAATGATACCGTTTTGAGCTACTTGAACCTTAGTCCATTCACTCAACGCATTTACTACGGAAATACCTACGCCGTGAAGACCACCAGATACCTTGTAGCCGCCACCGCCGAATTTACCGCCAGCATGCAATTTTGTTAATACTAACTCTACCGCAGACATACCGGATTCATGCATCCCTGTAGGGATACCACGACCATCATCAACAACAGTGATGCTGTTATCTTCATTAATGGATACTTCGATATGTGTAGCGTAACCTGCAAGCGCTTCGTCTACAGAGTTATCTACTACTTCATAAACGAGGTGATGTAAACCGCGAATGGACGTACTACCAATGTACATACCAGGACGTTTACGTACCGCGTCAAGACCCTCAAGAACCTGTATATTCTGAGCGCCATAATTTTCTTCAGGCATGAAACAAACTCCTCCTAACAATCTATCACACTGTACTGGATTGAAATTTGGTACAACACATGTACAGAATAAATCTTATCTCTTTATTATACTATAAAACTCATCAATTCGTCTCATTAAAGTCTTAATGCTAATACCAGATCCATAAACGCAATCATCAGTGACTACATAAGTCTTGATTTGCTCCTCTGGTACCATGGCGATATACTCTAGCGTTTCATAGTGATGAATAGGACTTTTATGGGACTTTCCGCCCTTGGCGTGCACCATGGTAATGATGGATTCAATAGGCACGGAAACGGTATCCCCAATATGAACGTACATAGGAATGCCCCCTCTACTTTTCTAATGTCCCATTAAGGGCATCAATTTTGCGCTGTTCTTCTTCAGCAAGGAACTTAGACCGATATTTATTGCACAAATTGATAACATGTTGATCCGTTAGCTCATCAGGTTTCTTATGGGTGATGAGCATGGCCACCATATACATATGACGGCGATTGATAGATCCTTTGTAAATTTTATCTAGGTAAAAGTATATGGATTCCCGCATCGCTTCTGCAAAGTCTGGGAAGGTACATTGTATGAATTGCTGACAGTCGCTGTATTTAAAGTACGGATATTTTCGAATGACAGACTTAATGTCCTTAATATGTTTTCGATGCAATTCATATTCGCAAGTAGGACAGATGTCCCGTTTAGATTCCATATGCATGCCACATCGACCACAACGATGATAACCATGCTGCTCTAAATAGATTTCACGCTTTCGAGCCGTAATTTGCACTTTTCTGAAAGCAGCTCGTAATTCTTCGTTATCCGTTTGTTCTAACGACTTATCGATGGCATCTACGTCTTCTTTTGAAAGCACAATATCTGCGAAATTAATACGTTTTGTAATAATCTGTTCATCAGGCAATGAAATCGATGTATCAGTATTAGCTTTCACATAGCTCTGACGTTTCATAATAAAGCGAATATCTTTGATTACCTCTTGATGGTAATACTTGTTAACAGACTCAATGATACGACGTTTTTGCATCTGTAGTTCTTGCATCCACATGGAGTTATCTGCACTAATAACCATGTCTGGAGGCTTGATAGATACAATTTTCGTATGATCTGCAATGACATCGCCCACTACATCACGCCACTTGTGAACGAGGGTATTTAATTTATATTGTTCCAGTAAATTCAGTTTTGATAAGGCCTTTGGTAAACAAAGATCAAGGCTGTCCATACTGAACCTTTCCCCCTTCACAAGAAATAAATTGAACAGATTTCAAATCTTTAAAATCGTGAATATCTGTAGTAGTAATAAATGTTTGAATACGTTTATGAATAAACTGCAATAAATTCGCTCGTCTCGACTCATCAAGTTCGCTCAATACATCATCCAATAACAAAACTGGATATTCCCCAACCTCGGACTTGATAAACTCAAGCTCACTCAACTTTAAGGATAATACAGCAGTTCGTTGCTGTCCTTGGGATCCAAATTTCTTTAAATCCATCGCATCAGAGAAGAATCGTAAATCATCGCGGTGAGGACCTACGCTGGTGGTCATCCGATGACGATCCTGCGGCAATGCTGCCTTGATGCGCTCGTAAAATCCTTCCTTTGTATATTCTAATGAACCATTGTCCATATACGGCTGTTCATAACCGATGGTTAAATTCTCGAGACCACCAGTCAATTTACGGTTCATCAAGTCGATGAGAAGGTTAATTTTCTTCAAGCTCTCTAACCGTTTCTTTACGATAAAGCTCGCCATATCGGCTAATTGCAAATCCCATTCTTCAAGAGGAATATTTTGCTTTCCTCTATATTCTTTAAGAATCGCATTGCGCTGCTGTAATAACCGATTATACTGCATCAACTGATGATAATAGGTGGCGCTAGTCTGAGAGATTTCCATATCGAGAAAACGTCTACGTCCCGACGGAGTCCCCTTGATAAGTTGTAAATCTTCAGGACAGAATATAACTGTATTTAATGTACCAATCAATTCTTTTTGAGATATTTTAGTATCGTTTAATCGAATATCCTTAGGGCCTTGGCGGAATAACTTGATATTTACCTTTTGTGGCGTATCCTTTTTCTCGAATTTGACTACAATGCCAGCTTCCTCAGCATTAAACATGAGCATATCTGACGTATCGTTGGTCCGATGGCTTTTACCAATGGTACCCACATAAATGGACTCGAGGATATTCGTCTTACCAGCCCCATTAGTGCCATGCAAAACGATAATCTCAGGATTAAACTGAATCGTTACATCCTTGTAATTACGAAACTGGAATAATTGCAGTGAGTCAATTCTCACCGATTAAGCCTCCTCTTGAGTAATTACTAGATCTACATCAAGACCTTCGCAAGAAATCACATCGCCAACGCGGCATTTCTTGCGCTTTTCTGTGACAACTTGACCATTCAAAGTAAGGATACCTTCTTCGATAAAGGATTTAATTTGACCACCTGTTTCAATGATGCCTTCTAACTTCAACAACTGATCAATTTGAATGTACTCCGTATGAATGGGTACCTGCTGTTGCTCTTTCATAACGTCCTCCTATAGTGGACAATTTATAACTATATGGGAATTAGGTAACGATGACTTTTAATCATCATTACCTAATAAAAATATGTATATTAATTCAGTAAAATATACAGAATTCTGATATTTTTATCAGTTATGCATTCGTACGAACTGGTGTTACTACGTATGTATAGTTCGGATTATTGTCTTGGCGAATAACAACAGGACCGTTTTGTTTTAAGAACAAGTGGATGTTGTCGCCTGTGCTGTGTCGCAAGATGTCGGAGATGTAGCGACCATTGAAGGAGATTGTGAAAGGTGTGCCTTTAAATTCAACAGCTACGTCTTCTTTAGCCATACCAATTTCAGTATTTTGAGTAGATAATGTTACATTGCTTTCAGCCCAATCATAACGAATTACGTTATAACTGATATCTTTAGCCAATAAGGATACACGGTCAACGGCACCAGCGAATTCGCGACGGTCGATAACAGCGCTAGAGTCGAATTGGGAAGGAATTACCTTTTCATATTCAGGGTAAGTACCTTCGATCAAACGAGAAATAATATAAATAGATTCAAAGTTGAACACGATTTGTGTGCGATTCCAAATGATGTTGATCATCGCTGGATTATCTGTTGGTAACAAACGAGATACTTCAGCTAAAGTTTTTGTAGGAATGATAGCGCGCATTGGTGTAGTTGCTGGTTCATCGATAGTAATTTTTTTAACAGCCATGCGGTGTGTATCAGTAGCAACCATTGTTACTTCATTTTCTTTGATTTCAAGAAGAGCACCAGTAAATACAGGACGATCTTCGTCTGTAGCAGCTGCGTAGTTTGTTAAATCGATGAGTTCTTTCATTGCAAAGCTATCGATGTTTACATGATCTTGGTCGTGAATTTGTTCAACTAAGGAGAAATCATCTGGATGCAATGTTACCAAGTTGAATTCGGAAGAGCCAGATGTGATGGTTAAAGAATTGCCATCTTCTGGTTTGTAAAGTTCGATGGTATCGCCTGGTAATTTGCGAATTAATTCTTGGAAGTAGCGGGAACCTACAACTAATGTGCCAGGTTCTTTAATGTCGCCGTCGATGGTTAAACGAATGCCGAGTTCAAAGTCGTTACCTTGTAATTCTACTTGACCATTTTTTGTTGTCATGTAGATAGCACCTGGTAAGTTGGAACTTGTTTTATTTTGAGATACCTTTTGCAATACGTTGATTGCTTTTTGGAGATTTGCTTTTGGGAATGTAATATGCATATGTTACTCCTTTATAATTGATATGTTTGTTATTAGTATTATTAGATTTGTAGATTACTATTTTGCTCTACTAATTTATATATTGTTTGTATGTACTGTTTCCATATAATGTAGAAGCACTAATAATTACTTATTTTGTTTGTAATATTCTATATTTGCTATCGTAGATGCTCTATAGATATTCTGCGATAGATCTGTTTCTACTGGTTTTTTGATTGTTTGTTAGTTTTAGTAGTAGTAATAGTAGGGGCCTGTTCATATGTGTAAAAGTGAATTGGCGCTACTATTTGTGCGATTTCTCGGTTGTGTATAACTATGTTGATAGTTTGTAACCACTTATCCACATACTCACAGCAGAGTGCGGTTTTTAGGATATCCACAAAGTTACGCACAATATATCCACAGAGTTATCCACAGGTTGTTAATTTCTGTTTAATTTCAGAAATCATGTTCTTAGTTTCTTCGTTTCGTTCAATTTCCTTCGTAATTTTATCGTACGCATGGAGAATTGTTGTATGATCACGAGAGAAGGCTGCTGCGATTTGAGGATAACTTTCATTGATCATATCGCGGCATAGATACATGGCCACTTGGCGTGGGAATGCGAACTGTGCCTTACGCTTCTTGCCGAGCAAGTCTTGCTTTTTAATACTGAAATAAGAACTTACAAAATTCTGGATACTTTCAATAGTGACCATGTTCACCTCTTCGGTATGAACGAGGCCAGCCAAGGCTTGTTTAGTGTATTCTAGGTCGATAGATTCAAGACGTTGATCGATGGATGCGGTGCCGATTAATTTGGTGAAAGCACCTTGCAACACGCGGACATTTTCACTAAATTGTAACGCCACATAGTTGATGGAGTCATTATCGATACGGATAACGCGATTTTTCTTATATTCTCGTTCCAGCAAAGATCTAAAGATGGCAATGCGTGTTTCTAAATCTGGGTTTTCCATGGTAGCAATGTAGCCAGCTTGGAAACGAGAACGAAGACGGTCTTCGAACTGCTCCATATCGTTTGGCATCGTATCAGAAGTGAGGACGATTTGCTTGTTGTTATTTAATAACTCATTGAACGTATTAAATAGCTCAGTTTTCGTACTTTCACGACTTTCAAGGAACTGAATATCGTCAATCATGAGCACATCGATATTGCGAAACGTGTTGCGGAACAATTTACCTTGGTTACGTTGCAATGTTTCCACGAAAATGTTCATAAAGTTTTCGCTCGTAATGGACATAACCTTCATGTGTGGATGATTTTCCTTGATAGCGTTGCCGATGGCGTGCATCAAATGCGTTTTACCTAGACCTGAAGGACCATAGATAAAGAGCGGATTATAGTCGCCGCCTGGGAACTCAGCTACATTTTGAGCGGCCCCAAATGGAATGCGGTTCGCGTTGCCTGTAACGTAATTGTCAAAACGGTACGCTGGATTAAGGTTAGATAAGGATAAATCTACAGGCACATTATCAGATTGTAATGTAGGTGTTGTAGTTTCAACTGTTTTACTAGGCGCTACCATTGGCTCATCTGGAATATTCACAGGAGCTGGTGTGCGGTCGATATAGACAGGCTCTTGATAGATTGGTTTATAGAACTCATCTTGTTGAGCTTTTTCCTCTACCACAGGCGGTAATGGCATCGGTGGAGCCACTACAGGTGCATCATCGATGAGACTTTCATCAACAAAGGTAGTATCTACACTCTCTTGATTGAAATCGAATAACACCATATCCCGATGGGAACCGATAACCGTAGTAATAGCATCCTGTAAAGCCTTGCTAATCTGCGGCTGCTGATCGATTAAGTTTTTAACAAATGTTTGCATGACCCCTATATGGATCGAATGACTGTCGAGAGACATGGGAATCAACGATGACGTGACGCGCAAGTACAACGCGTCAGGCAAATGTTGCATGTTCTTTTTCGCCTCTTGCAATATATGTTCCCATATATTATTCAAATCAAATGACTGCATGACGTGCCTCTTGTGTATAACTATTGCGATAAATGTGTATAACTTTAGGAATAATGTATATAACTCTTGTGAAAGCTGTGGAAAAACCTGTTATTCCTGTGAATAACCTGTGCACAACCTGTGAATAAGTGAAAATAAAATTCTCTTCCAACCAGATAATAACTGACTTTATAGATTACACAGGTTAAAAGAGAAAAAATGTGGATAACCTCGAAAGTTATCCAACAAAAACTTATAAAAATATATACTTTTTCCTAATTTCAGTTATGATTGTACCAAAAAATCACTAGTTTGTCATTTATTCTGTGGATAACTTTTGATTATCTGAAGGAGAAATGTTAATAACTCAGTAATTATCTCATCTTTTGTTCATCAATTACTTTTGGGGGAGGAATGAATGGAATTACAATTTGTATATGAACTATTTTTAACTAAGTAACGATGATCTATAAATCTAATCTTTATCCACTTATATTTATCTTTGTTTCTAGATTACTTTTAGGAAGGAATTGATACTAATTTTCTCGCTCCATTCTGACGCAAGTCGCTTAAAAATTAGTATCAATCCCCTTTCTAACAAAGATAGATAACTTTGTTAATAAATAATAACTATGGAAAAGTAATCTAGAAACTATCTAATCATCGTTACTAAACAATAAACTTCTGTTCATAAAACAAATTGTAATTTCATATTGAGTAGAGGGAAAAGGGAGAAAACCACATCTATTTCTCCCCTCTCTATGAATAGAGATCAAAAGGTAAATTTGTCTTATATAAAAAGATTAGAATGTGAGTTCTTGTATTGCTGTAAAATGATGTTACGTTTACATCGTGTAGTGGTGTGTAAGTTGACATTAGGATTTACTTAGGGAGGGAATATAGGGTCCTTTTGAGCGACTTTACGCGTCGTATGGAGCGATGAAGGAGTCCTCTTTTGGAAACATAACATCAATTTTTCCCTTTCCCTTCAAGAGGTTAAAAGGTAAGATTTGTTAAATATTAGATTCGTATTCTGAAAGACTTTTAGATTTGCTATAAAAACTGATACTACTTTTTATACTGGTAGTAGGTGTTATAGTAGTCATTAGAATGTGTTAGGAGCAGGAATAGATGTGGATTTTTGACCGAAACATGTCGTATGGAGGGAGAAAACCAGATTTATTCCTCCCCTCTTTCTAACTAGAGATCAAAACATAAATTTGTCTTATATAAAAAGATTAGAATGTGAGTTCTTGTGTTGCTATAGATTGATGTTACGTTTACATCGTGTAGTGGTGTGTAAGTTGACATTAGGATTTACTTAGGGAGGGAATATAGAGTCCTTTTGAGCGACTTTACGGTTAGTATGGAGCGATGAAGGAGCCCTATATTCCTCCCCCTGGAAACGTAACATCAATTACAGGATGAAATGTGTGATAGAATTATTACAGAAATACAAGAACTCACAAGCAGAATGCCTTTATTATATTGACAAATTTACGTTTTAACTCTATAATTACCCTGTTATGGTATAAGTAAAACAATACAAATGACGAGGAGGTGTTTTACTAATGAAACGTACTTACCAACCAAATACTCTTTGGAGAAAACGTACCCATGGTTTCCGTGAACGCATGAAAACTATCGGTGGCCGTCTCGTTTTAAAAAGAAGACGTGCAAAAGGCAGAAAACGCTTATCTGCATAATATAATAGCTGTTAGGCAGGAGAAAAAACTTGGCGCTGCTGCCAAGTTTTTCTATTCTTAGGACTTAAGGACAATGCATATGAATTTTTGCCTCGATAAAGCAAGACGACTGACGCACAATAATGAATATCGCCTTGTGTATAAGCACGGTAAATACGAAGTAGGCCGTATGTGTGTACTGTATCGTATGCCCGTGGCGAAGCAATCTACTCGCATTGGTTTTGTAACAGGCAAAAAGGTTGGTTGTGCAGTGGAGCGCAACCGAGCTAGACGCCTTATGAAAGAGGTGTATCGCCTCAATCAACATTCCATTCGCGAAGGATATCATATCGTAATTGTTGGACGTGGCCCTCTGAAAAACGCTACCTACGAAAAAGCGGAAAAGGAGATTTTGTATCTCTTGCGAAAAAGCAAATTATTGGTACAAAATGATAAATAGGACCACAAGTTAGAGGCTTTGGTCCTTTTTGTGTATATGGAGATTTCTATGAAACGCTGTATAACAATGCTTTTACGACTTTTAATTAGGTTCTATCAGCTTGCCATATCTCCCTTAAAACCTGGATGTTGCCGTTATTATCCGACATGTTCCACATATACTCTGCAGGCCATCGAAAAATATGGTCCTTTGAAAGGTAGCTGGATGGGTTTAAAACGCATTCTTCGCTGCCATCCTTTTCACAAGGGTGGCTACGATCCAGTTCCCTAACCTATTTGGGCTTAGGCTGGATGCGTTCTGTGAAAGTAACTTTCACAAAAACCATCGAGCACAATTTTGGAAATACCTGAGCATCTGTATGGATGAAATTTAGACCATACCATAACGATATATAGATGCGCAAAGGACGGTTTCGGACTGTAAGAAAAAGGAGAAACAATGGAATTCTTAAGTAGTATATTCCACCCTATCGTTGAATTGATGACTACATTGGTAACCTATGCGTTCCAATTAACTCAAATGGTAGGCTATCCAAGCTACGGTGTGGCTATTATCCTTTTAACAATCGTTATCAAAGCGATTTTGGCACCACTTACTGTTAAACAAATCAAATCCATGAAGGCTATGCAAGAGTTACAGCCTCGCATGAAAGAATTGCAAGACAAATACAAAAACGATCCTGCAAAACTTCAAGCTGAAATGGGTGCATTGTACAAAGAAATGGGCGTTAACCCATTGGCTGGTTGTTTGCCTCTATTGGTGCAAATGCCATTCTTGATCGCTATCTTCTATGCTTTACAAGGCTATCCATACGATCAAAACTATGTACAATTCTTATGGCTCCCTAGCCTTGGCGAACCAGATCCAATGTACATTTTGCCAGTATTGAGTGCATTATCTACATGGATTATGTCCAAGCAAACTAGTAGCGGTGCAACTGGTGCTGCTGCGCAACAACAAAAGATTATGACAATCTTTATGCCTTTATTCATTGGTTACATCTCCCTTAACTTCCCATCTGGCTTAGTTATTTACTGGATCGTATCCAATGTATTCCAATTTGTGCAACAACATTTCATTTACAAAAGCTTAGAAGCTAAGAAATAGGAGACACTATGGAATTTATCGATGTATCTGCTAAAACCATTGAAGATGCCATTGCCAAAGGCGTAGCTCAATTGGCTGAAGATGGCCAAGAATTGGTAGAAACTAAAGTCTTGGAACAACCTTCTAATGGCTTCTTGGGCATTGGTCGTAAACCAGCAGTTGTTCGCTTATTCTTCACATCTGTAGCTAAAACTGCTACGCAAGAAGAAGTAGCTCATGTAGAAGAACAATCTGTAGCTGTTGCTTCCAAGCCAGTAGCAACAAGTGAAACAGAAGTACAAGATACAGCAGTTGAAACTTCTGAAGGTGATATTGTAGAAAAACCTTCTAAAAAGGAACTTTCAAAAGAAGATCAACAAGAAATTGCTGAAAAAGGTAAACAATTCCTCGATGATATGTTTACACAAATGGGCCTCACTGTAGTTATCGAAAAAATGATGACTAAAGATAAGATTACATTCCAAGTACACGGCGAAGATTTAGGTATTTTGATCGGTAAACATGGTCAAACATTGGATGCTATTCAATACTTAACAAATCTCGTGGCACACAAGGATGTATCTGGCCACTGCTACATCGTTGTAGATGTGGAAAATTACCGTTCTCGTCGAGAAGAAACATTGGTGAATCTCGCGAAACGCTTGGCTTCTAAGGTGAAACGCAACCGTCAAAAGGTTTCCTTAGAACCGATGAATGCTTTTGAACGTAAAATCATTCACACTGCCCTTCAAGGGGATAAAAACGTTGTTACTAACAGTGAAGGGGACGAACCATTCCGTCACGTTGTGATTACGTATAAAAAATAATATAGTGGTGCAGCTTTCAAGTGACTGATATTCTCGGTTGCTTGAGGGCTGCCCCCTTTATTCTTTAGGTTATGGTGAAAGCTAACCTAAGTTAATCTTCGCATGCAAAGATTAGTTTAGTTTAACTTTCACAGGCGAAGAACATATACAAAAGCAAATACTAGATAATCGAAATACGGAGATATGTATGTATATAGATGATACAATAGCGGCCATTGCGACGCCGCCCGGCATCGGCGGGGTTGGTATTATTCGGGTCAGCGGCAAGGATAGTTTTCCTATTGTAAATAGCCTGTTCAAGAGCGCTGGCACCGTTCCATTGATGGACCGCCAAAACAGAACGATACAATACGGGACCATTGTGGACCCTGTAAAGAACAAGACTATCGACGAGGTTCTTGTATTATTAATGAAAGGCCCTCATTCTTACACCGCAGAAGACGTGGTAGAAATTCAGTGTCACGGCGGTATTGTGCCGGTTCGACAAATCTTGAAATTGCTCGTAAATCACGATGTGCGCATGGCTGAAGCTGGCGAATTTACGAAGCGTGCCTTTATGAACGGACGTATCGACCTCACCCAAGCGGAGGCGATTATTGATATTATTGAAGCGAAAACGGAGGACTCCCTCTCTCTCGCTGTATCGCAGCTGGACGGCACAGTTTCGTCCTTTGTAAAAGATGTGCGTGAACAGCTCATAGCCATGATTGCTCATTTAGAGGTAACCATTGATTATCCTGAGGAGGATATTGAGGACGTAACGAGCCAAGAGGTTCGCGATCAATTGCAGCCTATTTTGAAAGCCATGGATGATTTGTTATCCACAGCGAATACGGGACGCCTCATTCGCGACGGTATTACAACGGTTATTGTAGGCCGCCCAAATGCAGGTAAATCGAGCCTTATGAACGCTCTCTTGCGTGAAAACCGCGCTATTGTAACGGATATTCCAGGGACGACGCGGGATAGTATTGAAGAATATATGACCGTAGAAGGCATCTCTCTACGCCTCATCGATACGGCAGGTATTCGCGATACTCAAGATACGGTAGAAGCCCTCGGCGTGGAGCGTGCTCGCGATTATATCAACAAAGCAGATATCGTGCTCTGTGTTATCGACGGGTCTACTCCATTAACCCCTGAAGAAATCGAAATTTTGACCTCTGTCAGCGGTTTGAACACCATTGTACTCCTCAATAAGTCCGATATGGCACAAGTCGTTACAGACGAAAATATTAAAGAACACGGAACCTTTACGGCCATCGAGCGCATCAGTGCTAAAGAAGGTGAAGGCTCTGCAGTTCTCTCCAAATGGGTGCAAGAACTCGTCTACGGCGGTCGCGTAAAACAAGACAACAGCGCCATGATCAGTAACGTGCGCCACATTAGCCTCATGGAACAAGCAAAAACTCAAGTCGAACAAGCCCTCTCCTCCATCGACATGGGCATGCCAGTAGACTTTGTAGCTACCGACCTGCGCAGCGCCTGGGAACTACTAGGCGACATCACAGGCGACACCATCCGTGAAAGCATGATCGACGAACTATTCAGTCGCTTTTGTTTAGGTAAATAAAAGTAGGGTGTGAGCTAACAGAGGAGCGCTAGCGACGATGGGAGCCACACATCACTTTGGTCGGAGCGTGCAATTTTTCGAAGAAAAATGCCCAGCGAGCGACCTGGACCCTGGGAACGACACTGCATCGCTTTGTTCCGAACGTAAAATTTTCTAGGCTACAACGTAGCTTAAAGAAAATTCACAGTGAGGAACTGGACTCTGAGGTAGCCACACATCACTTTGGTCGGAGCGTGCAATTTTTCGAAGAAAAATGCTCAGCGAGCGACCTGGACACTGGGTCAAAATATCCACAGTGAAGTTAAAGTCGTTTTTTGAAAGCCCTCATTGCCACTCTATGGAGAATAGGGGGAACTCGGCCTATGGCCTCGTGATTTAAATAAAATAAGCTTTCAATATAAGTAATATATAAGGAAATTCATATGTACACAGTAGATAATTATGATGTCATCGTCATCGGTGGTGGTCATGCTGGTTGTGAGGCAGCTCTTGCCGCTGCCCGCATGGGTCATCGCACGTTGATGGCGACCATCAGTTTAGATAACATTGCGCTTATGCCATGTAATCCTGCCGTTGGAGGTCCTGGTAAAAGCCATCTTGTTTATGAGCTTGACGCTTTAGGTGGTCAAATGGGTATTAACGCAGATGCTACGGCTATTCAAATGCGTATGCTCAACATGGGTAAAGGCCCTGCAGTACATTCCTTGCGCTGTCAATCTGATAAAATCAAATACCAACATTTGATGAAACAAACCATTGAAAATACAGAGAACCTCAATGTTAAGCAAATCATGGTAACAGAGCTTAAGGTTGAGGACGGCAAGGTAACAGGTATTGTTACAGAACTTGGCGAATTCTATGGCGCTAAGGCTGTTATTCTTTGTACAGGTACCTACTTGAAAGGTAAAATCCTCATCGGCGATATCGATTATGTAGGTGGCCCAAATGGTCAACGCGTAGCAGAACATTTCTCTCAATCTTTGCTCGACAATGGCATTGAGTTGATGCGCTTTAAGACTGGTACGCCAGCTCGTGTAGATAAACGCACGCTTAACCTTGAAAATATGGAGGTTCAAGAAGGCGATACACATCATCATTCCTTCTCCTTTATGGATGAATGGATCAATCGCAATGAAGACGTATGTTGGTTGACCTATACTAACAAAGAAACGCACGAGATCATTACGAGCAATATTCACCGTGCCCCTATGTATAGCGGTAAAATCGAAGGTGTAGGCCCTCGTTACTGCCCTTCTATTGAAGATAAAGTAGTGCGCTTTGCCGATAAAGAACGCCATCAATTATTCGTAGAACCAGAAGGTACTAGCACAAACGAAATGTACGTACAAGGCATGAGTACTTCCCTTCCTATGGATGTACAATATGCATTCCTTCGCACCATTCCAGGCCTTGAAAATGTAGAAATCATGCGCCCTGCGTATGCTATTGAATACGATTGCTTGAACCCAACACAATTGACGCCAGCCCTTCAAGTGAAACATATTGAAGGCCTCTACTCTGCTGGTCAAGCAAATGGTACATCTGGCTATGAAGAAGCCGCTGCACAAGGCTTAATGGCTGGTATTAACGCAGCGTTGTGGCTTGAAGGTAAAGAACCGTTTATCCTTGCTCGCTCCGAAGCATATATCGGTGTTCTCATCGATGATCTCGTAACAAAAGGTACAAATGAACCATACCGTATGATGACAAGTCGCAGTGAATATCGTTTATTGCTTCGCCAAGACAATGCAGACATGCGCCTTACTGAAAAAGGTCGTGCTATTGGTCTTGTAAAAGACGATCGTTGGGCTAAATTTATTGCTAAGAAAGCTGCTATCGACGAAGCAATAGATATGTTACGAAATACACCTGTAAATCCATCTAAGGAAACTCAAGCTTTGCTTGAAAGCTTAGGTACAGCACCTATTAGAACAGGTATTCACGCTTATGATTTAGTAAAACGTAACGAACTTTCCTATGCTATCGTAGCCGATGCATTTGGTTTAAAACGCTATACTCCTGATGTAGAAGAAGCTGTTGATATCTCCATTACTTATGAAGGTTATATCAAAAAGCAAATGGACCAAGTCGACAAGGTTCGTAAACTAGAAGAAAAAATTCTTCCAAAAGAATGGGATTACACACAAATTAAGGGTATCTCCCTTGAAGCTCAACAAAAGCTCAATAAAATCCGCCCTCACTCTATTGGCCAAGCAAGCCGTATCTCTGGCGTATCTCCGGCGGATGTATCTGTACTGTTGATCCAACTAGAACAATACAATAGAAGTAAATAATTGTGATAAGCAATCATATAATCGAAAAAGCTAGCTAATCGATACGATTAACTAGCTTTTTGTGTTATAAGGCTTCTCTTTCTTGATGTTCATCGATTTCTCGACCTTCGTTCATATAGTCTGGAGTAAATAATGATAAGCCCATTTTAAATAATAGCCACATACATTTCTGTTTCATGGGTATCACCTCCCTATTAATGGTAGTGTATCTATAAATAGGATGATTAGCAAGTTTTTTATCTATATAAAAGAGAGCGACATTAGTAAGGGTTTGTATATTGACGTGAATATTTATAATATACATATTGTTCTACGACTAAAATATGTACACTAGAGAAGTACATCGAGTGTACATTCAGAATAGACAAAATATTCTATAAGTGAAGAAAAGTTCATGGTGATAAATTAGAAATAAACTGTGAAATTTGGTTGATAAAAAGTTGTATAAGGAAACTGAAAGTAGATGTGGTAAAAGGTTAACAAAATAAGTTTACAATTATTGATCGATTTGATGGTAAAGAAATTTTGATTTGCATTGAAATAGAATAAGGATTTGGAAATTTAACAAAAGGTTGAAAATCAGGTTAAAAAGATGGACCAATTTCTCAATTAATTGTTTTAAATGATAATAAAGGTATAACATTTCTCGCCTACCCTATTTTGTGTTACACAGGTCCTATATTTTTATTTATAAATGAGAATGAGTTGAGAATATGCTATAATATAAAGAAAAATGACTTAAATATTTCGCTTATATGGTTGTTTTATTAGTTTTCGTATATAAACTTATATAAAATAGATTAAAAACGCTGTATAACGCAAATTTTTGATTTTTATAGCATTTGAAATTAGAAATACTATTTTGATATCTCATATATTATTAATTACATTGTTAATTACGTAGATTTATTTATATGATGAGCTATATGACATGAGTTGTATTAAATAAATGTGGATAGCTTTTACTTTATATAAATATCGAATAATTTATTAGGAGTACTTATGAAAGAGAAATACGATGTGCCTATCGCACCTGAGTCTGAATTTGTTTCATACATGATGGAGCAAATGAGCCAATTTGGTTTGCCTTGTACGGAAGAGCAGGCGAAGGACTTTTACGTGTACTATGCGCGCATGATTGAAACAAATAAATATCTCAACCTCACTGGTATTACAGATATGAAAGAGGTTGTAGTGAAGCACATGATCGACTCCCTCTCCTGCTATGACCCATATATTATTAAATCTGGCATGTCCATCATCGATGTCGGTACTGGCGCTGGTTTCCCTGGCATTCCATTGGCTATCTATGATCGTAGTCTCAAGGTCACTTTGTTTGATTCTTTGAAAAAACGTCTTACCTTCCTTGAATCCGTTATGGATGAGCTTAAATTGACGAACTGTACTACTTTACATGGTCGTGCAGAGGATCTTAGTCATCAAGATTATCGTGAAAGCTTCGATATTGCTACGAGCCGTGCTGTGGCACGTTTACCCATTCTTTTAGAATGGACTGTGCCCTACGTAAAAGAAGGTGGCTACGTGGTGGCTTTAAAAGGCGCTATTTACGAAGAAGAAGTGGGAGAATCCAATAAAGCTCTCAGCATATTAAAAGCTAATATTGAAGAAGTACATATCGTTACTCTGCCAACCTTGGATGATAAACGAGCAATCCTGTACATCAAGAAAACAGGTAAAACACCGAAACAATACCCACGTAAGCCAAAAGAAATTAAAGATAAACCGTTAGTGTAATCTTTAAAGGGGAATATAGTTGCTTGTAAGCACAATATAAACAAATTCTACCTTATATAAACAACAAGAGGATGCAAATCTCTGATTTGTATCCTCTTTCTTTTTCCCTATAGTTATAAAAAAAAGAAAACCTTTCCCCTACTCACTATGGAGTCTGTGGGAAAGGTGTTCTTTTATAATTTTACAATGATTTATACATGGTCAATGATATGTAATGTTGTATCGATATCGTTTAAAGGCATAATATGTACGCCTGCAGCGATTTTTTTGATTTGTTCCAATGTTTCGATAGCGATTTCTGTACCCGCTTCTTTTCCGCCCTTTTCTACACGGTCTAGGATTTCTTGTGTAAGGTTAATCCCAGGTACTTTTTCATGTAAATAAGTAGCCATTTTGAAGCTTTTAAGTGGAATTAAACCGAGCATAATAGGTACATCAAACTCAGACATTTTATCGATGTAACGTTTTGCTTGTTCTAAATCGTAAATTGGTTGTGTTTGTACGAAGTGCGCACCGTTTTTAATTTTAGCTGCCAATTTTTGACGTTCAATTTCTAAGTCTGGCGCACCAGGATTGCCAGTAGCGCCGATGTAGAAGTTTGTAGGCTCATCTAAATCATTACCTGCCAAGTCCTTACCAGCATTTAATGTTTTAGCGATATTGAGCAAGCCCATACAGTCTACTTCAAATACGGATTGGGCAAATGGGTGGTCCCCATTATCTGGTTTGTCACCAGTAAGGGTTAAGATATTATTTACGCCAAGTGCTGCAGCACCAAGTAATTCGGATTGTAAGCCGATGATGTTACGGTCACGGCATGTAAGGTGGAAGATAGTTTCAATGCCTTCATTATGTTGTAACAAATAGGACAAGGAAATTGGGCTCATACGCATCTTAGACATAGGGCTGTCAGCGATGTTAATTGCATCTACTTTCCCTTTCAAACGCGCTGCTTGGTCAAATACCTTTTGAGCAGAACTGCTCTTTGGTGGGTCTAATTCAACAGTGATAGTGAATTTCCCTTGTTGATGTTTCTCTCTTAATGTCATCATGTACCTCTTGATCTATACATAAGGTGAAAGCTTATCTTGTTTAATCTCTTAAGTGGTTTTCACCATCAAAATAAGTTTTTAAGATGAGCTTTCACCTTGTTTTGTGTCATGTAAATCAGAAATTATTTTTCTAATGTTTCAAAATAATCGTTTGCGTGGTTAACAGCAGCGATACCGTCTTTAGCATAGATGTCTGCGCCCGCTTGGTCTGCGTAGTCTTGAGATACTACGGCACCACCAACCATGACCTTAGTTTTAAGTCCTGCAGCGCGGATAGCAGCGATAGTATTGTCAATTTGAGGCATTGTTGTAGTCATCAAGGAACAGATACCAACGAGAGCGGCTTTGTTGTCCTTAATAGCTTGAACGATGACCTCTGGATCAACGTCTTTGCCAAGGTCAACGATTTTGTAACCATTGTTTTCGAGTAAAGCTGCTACGATATTTTTACCTAAATCGTGGATGTCGCCTTTAACAGTAGCTACAACAACTGTACCTTTATCTAAACTTTCACTAGCAGGAATAATTTCTTTAATCGTATTGAAAGCAGCTTGCATTGTTTCAGCAGCAAGCATTACTTGTGGTAAGAATAATTTACCAGAACCAAACTTGTCCCCTACTACGTTCATCGCTTCAGATAAGCCTTTTTTCGTAATATCCAATGGGTCCATGCCATCTGCTAAGGCTTTTTTAACAAGCTCGACGATGGCTTCCTTCTCCCCTTGTTCTACACAAGCGCGAATATTCGCCAATGGATCATTGCTATCGAAGGATTTTTTCTCTGGACCTTTCGGAGCGGAGTTACCAGGAGCGCTTGATTCGTCTTCGTAGCCGTATTCTTTAATGAACTGAGCAGAACCTGGGTCCCAACCTAATAATGTAGTGCTAGAAACAAACGCTTTTTTAGCTGGATAATTTAATGGGTTCATAATTGGTGTTGTTAAGCCACATGCCAGAGCCATTGTTAAGAATTGGCCGTTCAAGTAAGGACGTTGTGGCATACCGAAGGAAATATTGGATAATCCCATTACTGTTGGGAAGCCAAATTTCTCTTTATATAACTGTAATGTACGCAATGTTTGGCGTGCACTATCTTCACCACTAGCAAGTGTTAATACCAATGGGTCAAGTAATAAGTCGTGTGGTTGAAGCCCATAGCCATAGGCACGATTTACGATGCTTTCAGCTAAAGCAACGCGGTCCTCTGCTTTTTCAGGTAAGTCACCACTGCAGATTGGCAAGCAAAGTAAAGCTGCACCATAGCGTTTAGCCAATGGCATAACGTGAGTGATGGACTCCTCTTCCCCATTTACGGAGTTGATTAGTGCGCGGCCTGGGTAGTTTTTAAGAGCTACTTCCATAGCTGCTGGATCCAATGTGTCGATGGATAATGGAGTTTCAACGAGCATGGATAATTCAAAGATAGCACGTTCCATCAATGGAGTTTGGTCCATGCCTGCTATGCCCATGTTTACGTCGAGGATGTCGGCACCTGCTTCTACTTGGTCTAACGCATCGCGTTTTACGCGGATGAAAGAGCCATCACGTAACTCTTGAGCAAGAATTTTACGGCCTGTAGGATTGATACGTTCACCAATGATAAGTGGTTTTGTATTGTGACCTAATTCTAACAATCTAGTACGGCTTGTAATGATTGTTTTAGGTTCTACGTGAGCACGTTCTTTAGGTGTATGTGCTTTCACAGCATCAGAAATAGATTGGATATGAGCTGGTGTTGTACCACAGCAACCACCTACATAGGTTGCACCTGCATCTACGATTGGAAGCATTAATGGGCCCATTTCTTCTGCTGTAAGTGGGAATACAGTTTGTTTGTTAATTAATTGAGGCATGCCTGCATTCGGTTGACAGCTAATTGGCAAGTTTGTAACGCTAGCGATTTCCTCGATAAGAGGTGTAATTTGTTCAGGTCCAAGGGAACAGTTAATACCGATAATATCTGCACCCATTGCCTCTACGATAGTAGTTGCAACTGCTGGTGGTGTACCTGTAATAGTACGGCCGTCTTCACTGAAAGAAAATTGACAGATGATTTGTACATCTTCTTTTGTCTTTCCTGCTGCTTCACGTGCATCAAGTGATGCTAATAAAGCGGCACGCATTTCTTGTACGTCGATGATGGTTTCAATGATAATGAAATCAACACCGCCTTCGATCAATGCTTCAGCTTGTTCGCGGTATGTGTCATAAATAGAGTCAAAGCTCATGTTGCCCAATGGTTGTAAGAAACGACCTGTAGGACCCATAGAACCAGCTACACGAGCAGATGGTTTAACCTCTGCAATAGCCTCTTTTGCTACCTTTACAGCGGCAATATTAATTTCTCTTACGCGATCTTGTAAGTCGTAATCTTCTAATTTAAGACCACAAGCACCGAATGTATTTGTAGTGATAACATCACTGCCGTGTTGTAAGTATTGAGCGTGAATATTCTTTACTACTTCTGGTTTTTCTACGTTAAATAATTCTGGACAATAGCCCTCTTCTAAGCCTGCAGCTTGAAGCATTGTGCCCATAGCACCGTCAAATATATACATAAACATCTTCCTTTATCATCCTAAAATTTACAATGTTTCACGTGAAACATTATTCTGTTGGTTGGCCTTTCATAGTGATACCAGAGGCTTCATCTGTTGTTTTGTTACATCCCTTTTCGCCTTCGTTATTAGACGTTACAGTCGCTTTTTCTGGTAGTTTACGAGATGCACAATCCTTTTGGGAACAAGATGTGCAACCACGTTTTGTTTTGATGTCTTCGTTAGCTGGCATCAAACCAATGATAGCTGTTACAGACTTACGTGGGAACAATAAATAGTTCTCTGTTACTTGTAAGCCAATCATCTCTGTTTTGATGATTTTAGCTAGTTGTGGCTGAATTTCTAGTGGCCAGTTACCATAGCCAGGGCTAAAGCGCCATGTTGGTTTATAGCCTTGTTTTTTAGCGATGGTATTGATAACTTCATTTACTTGATCTGCTACTTGTTCTACTGCTGTTGTAGCCGCTGCATCAAGTAACAAACCAACAGTGTAGTTACCTTGTTTGAATAACTGTTCACTGCGGACTTCTACATCTTCGCCTACTGTCACGCCTAATACATAGACTTTTGTAGACTTTTCTAAGTGTTTTTCAATGATGGAACCTTCAATTTTAAGCGGTGGATTGCTCAAAATTGTCTTTGTTTCTGCATCATAATCGTATTCTTGATATACACCTTTAGGTGTAGCTAATAATTGAATTTCTTTACATGCTTCGTCCACATATTGTTGCGGAAAATCCTCTGCATGACGAAGTCCTGCGTATCGTTTTACTTCTGCTTTATCGATGGCAGGAAGCATTCCGTTATAAATTGGCATGGAAACGCCTCCTATTCAAAATAAAAAGCTCTGCGTATCCGTAGAGCGTGTACTTAATCTTTAGTATATTGTATATAGATCAGTTAAAACTTAAAATTTACTGATTTTACGCCTATAAATATAATTACTATCTAATTAATAGTATATAGATATCGATAATGCCTGTCAAAGCATATAGGGCCTGTATTCTCATATAATTTAATAGTGTATTGATATAACTTAAAGCTATATCAAATTGTATTTTAATCCTAAAAGTTATTAATGATAATGTTATAGAGACTTTGCGCTGTTATATTTACTTAATAATCTTACTACTTTATATTAGATTGTTTCACGTGAAACAATTTAATCGTTTTGTTTGTAAATTTTACTCAGTATATTAAATTTTGTTTTGGTGTTGATTTTTAATTATTAGTTGAAATGTTTAATTAAATTTTGCAATCAGTTGTTTTGCTAGCTTAGATATTTTATTGGCTTACTTAATTTAATAAGTTTAATTACATTTTTTAGTTGTTTTTAAAGCAAAATATGCGTGAAAAAATTTTGTGTAATTTTAATTAGTTGGGATATATTTATATACCAAGCTTAATTTTTTAACATAATTTTTTTGCTAGAATTATATACGGAGCAAGTTGTTAATTTTTGATTATACATAAATGTTTCACGTGAAACATTTATGTACATATTTAACTTAAAATCGTTTTAAAAAATTAAAAGTAAATTGTTTCACGTGAAATAATTAGGGTTTTTATTAAGAATTTTGAGAATACAGAATGAGGTTATATTATGTTATTTGCTAATATTTGATTATGTATATTATTAAATGATGTGTTTAATAGATAAAATTATAGATATTTTTCGAGAATTTGATTTGTAATTACCGTAATTATCGTTGTTTTATGTTATAATTAAAAAGAAATATTTTGAACGAACATGTGAGGTGAATTAAGTGGGCAAAGTTATAGCTATTACTAATCAAAAAGGCGGTGTTGGTAAAACAACAACATCCGTGAATTTGAGCGCTTGTTTGGCTGATGCTGGTAAGAAAGTATTGCTTGTTGATTTAGATCCACAAGGTAATGCTAGCTCTGGTTTAGGTATTGAAAAAGATGATTTAGAACTCTGTGTACACGATGTTCTAATCGATGGTGAACCTATTACTGATATTGTTCAGCCTACAATGCTTAAAAAGCTATTTGTAGCGCCTGCAACAATTCAATTAGCTGGTGCAGAAGTGGAACTCGTTTCCGTTGTTTCACGTGAAACAATGTTGAAAAAAGCATTGGCACCAGTACGTGACGAATACGATTTTATTATTATTGATTGCCCGCCATCCCTTGGTTTGCTAACATTAAACGCTTTTACAGCAGCAGATAGCGTTTTAATTCCAATTCAAAGTGAATTTTACGCACTAGAAGGGGTTAGTCAACTAGTAAAAACCATAACAATTGTACAACAAACATCTAATAAAGACCTTGAAATTGAAGGTGTCTTGTTAACTATGTTTGATGGTCGTACAAATTTATCTATTCAGGTTGCTGATGAAGTGAAAAAATTCTTTGGCAATAAAGTATATAAGACTATTATCCCTCGCAATGTACGTCTTAGCGAAGCTCCAAGCTATGGTGAACCAATTATTGTATATGATCCAAAATCTAAGGGTGCTGACGTGTATACTAAATTAGCTAAAGAAGTAATTAAAGCCTCAAAAGCTAAATAATTAAATAATAGAGTGTTACAAATTGATATAGTCACTATGTAAGGTGAGAGAGGTTAGTTATGCCTAGAGAAGTTAAAAGTAAGAAAAGCAAATCATCTGGCTTGGGGAAGGGCCTTGGAAACTTAATGAAGGTGGATACTGTAGAATCTGTACTACCTGAAAAGGAGATTCATGAACTACCAATTTCCGAATTAGTTCCCAATGCAGAGCAACCTCGTAAAAGCTTTGATGAGGATAGTTTAGCTACATTAGCTGAATCTATTAAAAATCTTGGTATTTTTCAACCGATTGTAGTACGAAAACAAAAGAATAAATACCAAATTGTAGCTGGTGAACGTCGTTACCGTGCGGCTATTATTGCGGGTTTAGAGACAGTACCAGTTATTGTAAAGAAATATAATACAGAAGAAATGACAGAGGTAGCCCTCGTTGAAAATCTACAACGTGAAGGCTTAGATCCTATTGAAGAAGCTATGGCATACCAAGGTTTAATGGATACTTATAAACAAACGCAAGAAATGATTTCTGCTCGTTTAGGTCGCAGTCGTTCTTATATTGCAAATATGGTTCGTTTGTTAAAGTTGTGCGATTCTGTACAAAAAGATCTTATTGAAGGTGACTTAACAGTAGGTCAAGCACGTCCATTATTGGCGTTGCGTAGTGCTGCACAACAAATTGAAGCTGCTGAACGTATTAAAGAGGGCGAATTAAGTGCACGTCAAGCAGAGGCTCTTGTAAAGTCTATGCAAAATAAAACTCCTAAAACAAAGGCTGCTAAGCCGCAAAGTACTGCAGAGGTACGTGCTCTTATGGACCGTTTAAAACTAAGCTTGGGATCTCCTGTAAACATTAAGCTCCGTGCTGGTAAGAAGGTTCAAGGTAAGATTGAAATTGCCTTCTCCTCTGAAACAGAATTAGAACGACTCATTGCTTATATGGATGGTCAAAACCATACAGATGATACTGAAACTGTAGAATTTAGAGTATAATTGCTCAGCAAAAGCACTAGTAATATATAATCTTGTACTCTTTATTACTACGTAATAACTATATATAGTGGATTTTTTATTAAATATCATAATCGGTATACTAAATTTGATATCGAATTATGTAAATTAAGTAATGACAAATTAATAACAATTCTGTATAATATAAATACAATTTACAATCCACGGTGAAAGCGTAGTCTACGGACTGCGCTTTTACTGTATTTAAGGGTTATAATTATATAAAGTGATATATTATATATAAGCGATATATTATATATAATAAGTTATATTATTAGAAACATTAGTTAGATATTTAATAATATATATGTTAAGTAACAAGGATAGACTATGGAACAAACACCTAAAGCAAACCGCGTGCATATCGGCTTCTTCGGCCGCTGTAATGCTGGTAAGTCTACATTGATCAATATGTTAACAGATCAGCCTGTATCCCTTGTATCTGAAGTAGCAGGGACAACGACAGACCCTGTGAGCAAATCTATGGAGATTTTACCACTAGGACCTGTGGTGATTACCGATACAGCTGGTATAGACGATACAACTGAATTAGGTACATTGCGGATGGAGAAAACAGAAGAGGTTGTGAAGAAAATTAACCTCGCTGTTTATGTACTTCGTACCGATGAAGAACCAACTGCTGATGATATGCATTGGTTAGGGCTATTAAAACAAAATAATGTGCCTATTGCATTATTTATAAATGAAATCAATGCAGAAATTGACAAAGAAAATGACAAAGAAAACAACATAAAAAATAAAACAGATGCATCTATTTATGTAGAAACTCATAAGGGATTATCTGAATTAGCTACTGTCATTGGTTCTGCTGATTTTACATCTAAGGTTAAACGTTTAGAGTTACTCGATCTTCTGGGCGGATTAACACCACTTGATGTAGAAGGTGATCAAACTCTATTACAAGGCCTAGTAGAAGAGGGAGATACTATAATTCTTGTATGTCCTATCGATAGTGCAGCGCCAAAGGGTCGCCTTATTTTGCCACAAGTACAAACTATTCGTGAAATATTGGATTATAAAGGTTTAGCGTTAGTGTGCCAAACAGAAGAGTTACCAGCTATGATTAATTCTCTTAAATATCCACCCAAGATGGTTATCTGTGACTCTCAAGCCTTTGATCGAGTTGATGAGTTAACACCTGATACAATTCCGTTGACATCATTCTCTATTTTGATGGCCCGATTTAAGGGTAAATTACAAGATTTAGTAGCTGGTGTAGAAGCGGTTAAGAATTTGAAAGCAGGCTCTAAGGTGCTTATTAGTGAAGGCTGTACACATCGCCGCCAATGTGATGATATTGGTACTGTAAAGATTCCTAATCTTCTTAAGAAGCAAGGTCATACAGATTTACAGCTAGAATTTACTAGTGGAGGCGCCTTCCCAAAAGACGTATCCCAGTATGATTTAATCATTCATTGTGGTGCTTGTATGCTCACACGCCGTGAGGTGTTACGACGTATTGAATGTGCCGTTGTACAAGGCACACCAATCGTAAATTACGGTGTACTCATAGCGGCTCTACATGGTATACTAGAACGAGCGATAAGCCCATTTATTGATGAAATAAAAGGGTAAGTATAATTAATCTATAATTACACATATTAAATTAAATTGTATGCAGTCATTTAACTTTCACAATAAGAATAGTATAATTAAGTGTTGGAGTTTGAATGATTGTATAGGAAGGAATATACATGTTCGAATCGATTCAATCGTGGATTGGCATGGCGACCATCGTCCTTGTAATAGCGTTGTTAGTGTATTGTGTAATCTTGCACATTCGCTTAGGGAGCCTTAAAAAGAAATATGATTTCTTTATGCAAGGGGACAATGGTGCGAGCCTAGAACGTAAATTATCTGTAGAGGTTAGCGAAATTCGCGATGCTGCAAAGGGTCTTGAGACTATGATGACCGAGCAAGCGGCAATCCGCAATATTCAAAGCAATACGATACAAAAAATTGGATTTATTAAATATAATGCCTTTGAAAATATCGGTAATGATTTGTCTTTTGCGCTTACATTACTGGATGGCAACAATAACGGTATTTGTATCTCCAGTATTTACGGTCGTAGCGAATCCCGTATTTTTAGTAAACCTATTGTGAAAGGTAAAAGTCTCGTAAGTCTTTCACAAGAAGAATTAGAGAGTTTGAACGAAGCGTTGGGCGAGCGCACCAATGAGGAAGCGTTAACGAGCGCCATCGTTTCTAAATAAGGAAGGTTTGTATTGAAAGTACCGGCATTTATTTCAAACAAAGTTGAAAGAAATGGTGACAACTGCATATTGACATTAACAACCAAGCAAGCGAAGGTTGCAGCTATTGTAAGCTCTATTATAATTATCGCCGCATTGGTTCTCGGCATTTGGGGCATCGTGCGCCAAGCTGAGGTTGTGCAATTACGTCAACAGACACAATTACAATCTGAACAGCTAAAATTGTTACAACAAAAGACAGATGTTTTAGATAAGAAAATTCAAAACTTAAATCAAATTAGCGAAGAAAACAAGCAAATGCTGAAGGGCGCTGAATCTGGCACACCATCTCAAGGTGGCGGGGACGGTAGCGACCCAAAGCAGCCAGCCGCTGATGAAAGCGAAGTAAAGACGCTAACAGCGGCACAATTATCAGCTCGTCTGTCCAAAATGGACAAGGACGCACAAAAATTGCTAGTTAGCTTCTATACAATGCGTAATATCCTTCGTGATGGTGGGGCGCAAGACCTTATGGCTATGCAATCCATTAACTTCTCTGCTGGCTCTGGTGGTGTTACGAATAACACTACACCAAGTATCTGGCCGAGCAAGGGCGTTATTACCTCTCCATTTGGTAGCCGTGTGGACCCTGTAACGGGCGCTATCGGTGCATTCCACGATGGGGTAGATATTGCGGATGATTATGGTACACCAATTGTGGCGACTGCTGCGGGCGTTGTAACCTTTGCAGGTTATACAGAAGGCGGTTATGGTAACCTCGTTGAAATCGACCATGGCAATGGCTTCGTAACCCGTTATGGCCATAATAGTGCTGTATTGGTAACTGTAGGTATGAGCGTAAAACAAGGTCAAACAATCGCCTTGATGGGCAGTACTGGTAAAAGTACAGGCGCTCACGTTCACTACGAGGTACGACTCAATGGATCTCCTACAGACCCTATGATCTTCTTACCAATTAGCAACTAAAATAAAACATAATTCATAGAAAAAGAACTTGTTATGCGTGCAAATGCACTAATAGCAAGTTCTTTTTCTTTATTTTTGCATATATATATTGTAAAATAAAAGTATATGAACGGAGGTATATCTATGAAGGCCTATGTACAAGTTTATACCGGCGAAGGCAAGGGCAAAACGACCGCTGCTATCGGTTTAGCAATCCGTGCCATCGGTGCTGGCAAGAAAGTCCTCTTTTTGCAATTTATGAAATCTAAAGTATATAGTGAACATACTATTTTACCTACCTTACAGAATTTAACCTTAGAAACCGTGGGTAAGCCATTCTTTATCATCAAAGAAGGGATGAAGAGCAAGGATGAACTCGCTAAATGGGGCGATGAAGTCGTTGTCTTTGAATCCGGTAATCCGCCGAAGGACTATGTAGCGCTCATTGAAAAAGGATACGAACGTGCACTGGCTGCTATCAGCAGTGGGGAGTACGATCTCGTTGTTCTTGATGAATACAACATGGCACTCTTCTTTGAACTCATTACATGGGATAAAACAAAGGCTTTGCTCGATGCTCGTCATCCAGAAACGGAACTCGTATTCACAGGCCGTGGGGCTCCTCAAGAATTAATCGACGAGGCAGACCTTGTAACGGAAATGAAAGAGGTTAAACATTACTACCTTCAAGGCGTAATGGCTCGAAAAGGTATTGAAAACTAATCATAGGTACACCTAAGGAGGTGATGTGGTTGAGTACAGTGGCTATTGTGGCCCTCGTTATTGTGGCCATCATTGCAGCACTCATCTTGATTATCCTACTGACACCAATCACATATAGCATCGAAATTAACGGACGCTCGCCATATCGTGGCGAGGTGCGCGTCAAATGGCTGTGGCGTGTATTTTCACTGCATCTAGCGTATTTGCAGGACAAACCATTTTTTAAGGAATTATACATTTTGGGCATGCTCAAGATTGGTCCTGTGAAAGACTATGAAGAATGGCTTGAAAATCGCGTTGACGAAGAATACCAAAAAGTTGTGGATGAAGACGATGATATGTCACAAGCAGAGGCCTTTGCTAAGGCGATGCAAGGGGGCGGACAAGGTCCTTCTGTAAGCTCTAGTGGCACTAGCTTTGAAGATTTGAAAAGCTCTCAACGTTCTGACACTACCTTTGGTGATGAAGAATCACCAGGGGCTGGTAGATCTGAAAATCCAAATGAACGCATTGAACGTCCTGAACAAGCTTCTAAGGATATGGATGCACAGGCTCGAGCTGATCGGTATGACTCAATTCAGCAAGATCCAACATCCCATATTAAAAGCGATGACGAAACAGTGAGCCGCGTTACTTTCAACAGTGACGGTTCCATCAAGGAAAAGGTATTTACGAAGGTGAAAGACCTCAAAACGACGGTTAAACATCGTTTTGAAAAACCAGATCCAAACGATCCGGTAGCATCATTTAAGTCTAAAATTCCTACATTCTGGTTCATGAAACATGTACAAAATACAGAATTATGGCACCAGCTATTCCTTGTTTCGAAGCGATGCTATGACCACTCTAAACCACGCGATGTGGCCATAGAAGGTCGATTTGGTATCGGTGACCCATATCGTATGGGGATTATCGCATCTATGCTGTACAGCATTTGGCCTGAACAAGCTGAGAACATCGAGCTCGATTATGTAAATTGGGCCGGTGAAGGTAGCGGACATATTAAAGGGCGCATCATTTTAGCTGTCATGGCTTGGCATGGTACAAGATTCTTGCTATCTAAACCAATGCGTTCCCTATTGGGTGAAAGCGCTCGCGTCTTCTGGGTTAAACGGAAGGAAGCTAAGCAGTTAGAAAAGCTGAAAGCCGAACAAGGTCAAACAGCGTAAGGATATATTAAGTCAACTAAGTAAATGAGCTGTATTAAGACAATATATAAGGTCTACAAATAATGTATATGTCATATAGAAGTAAATACATAGTATAAAAACCTAAGTATTGAACGTACAGCAATGATACTTTCACAAAAAGCGGAGGTACTGTGATGGAAAACAGTAATGTAAAAGAGAATTTGGAAGTCCTATTCGAGAAATTCAAAAATATGATTAAGGTGGAAACTGTAGTAGGCGAAGCTGTGCAAATCGGCGATACTACACTTGTTCCATTCGTAGACGTAACATTTGGTTTTGGTACTGGTACAAACCACAACACTGCTAACAAAAACCACGAATGTGGCGGCGGTGGTGGCGGTGCCAAAATGGAACCAAGCGCTATCCTCGTTATTAAAGGCGAACGCATTGAGTTGTTTAACATTAAAGGTAACCCTTACAGCAGCAGCTTCGATCGTCTTATCGGTTTGGTGCCTGACCTCGTGTCCAAATTGAAATCCGATAAATACATTTATTTAAACGATGAACAATAATTCGGTGTCGAATTATAAATAATAGGTGAAAGCCGTAATACCCACATGTGTGCTCTGAATATGTCCGTAGCGACTGCTATTATAGCTTCAGAGTATACTTGTGGGTATTATTTTAACTTCTATAGACTTTCATAAGCATTTCATAGGGCTTTATTATGCTATGTAACATAGTCTTGTGAAAGTTAGCGAGATTTGTTATAGTAAAAATAGTACACTATTGGATTGTATAGTGACACTTTTATTTCGAGGAGGATTTCAGATGAAATTATCTAAAAAATTAACTACCTTAGCTATCGTTGGTGCTATGTCTGCTACTGCTGCAGTAGCAAGTGCTGCTAACATTGGCTTAGTAAATATGAGCCAAGTAGTAAATAGCTACCCTGGCTATGGTGCATTAGATATGAAAATGCAACAAGTAGACGCTCAATACCGTCCACAAATTGAGAAAAAAGTACAAGAAATTGAAAAAATTCAAGATCAAACTCAAGCAGAAGCTGAATTCAATAAATCCGTAGCTCCATTGCTTCAAAAAGAAAACGATGAAATCAACAAAATTGCTCAACCTATGATGCAAGCAATTCACAATGCAGTTGAATCTATTCGCGTTGAGAAAAAAATGGATGTAGTATTGGATGATCCATACACAATCCGTGCGGCTGACGCTAACAGCAAAATCGAAAATATTACTAACGAAGTAATTAGCCGTCTTAAAAAATAATACCGGCTAAAAAAATAATATGAAATGGCCCCTTGTCTGCTTTCAGATAAGGGGCTTTTGGATTTAAAGGACTTTTATAGTAATATAGAGAAATATATTAACAGAAGTAGTCTGTATAGAGGCAAGATATTGTAAGCATTATATAGGTGTTTTCTTTAAAATAGGTAAGTTTATTTCAACTAAGGAGTGAGGTCTAATGAAAGATTTCAAAGCATTAGCCACAGAGCGGTATTCAGTACGAAAATTTGATACGAAGCCCGTTGAGCAAGAGAAATTAGATATCTTGTTAGAGGCAGCGAGATTAGCACCTACGGCTCATAATTATCAGCCACAACGCTTACTTGTGCTGAATACGACAGATAGTCTTAATAAACTAAAAGACTGCACTAATGGTCACTTCAATGCGCCGTTGGCAATTATTGTTTGTTATGATAATACAGTGAGTTGGAAACGGGAATACGATGATGCGGATATGGGCGTTGTAGACGCCAGTATTGTAGGTTCTCATCTTATGTTTACCGTGGCGGATATAGGCTTAGGAACAACGTGGATTGCTCATTTTGATCCAGTTAAAGTACGAGACGCCTATAATTTACCAAATAATATCATTCCTGTAGCGATATTCCCAATCGGTTATCCTCATCCAGGTTGTGTACCTGC
Organism: Veillonella sp. 20925_1_51; assembly: GCF_041431445.1. Taxonomy (NCBI): domain Bacteria; kingdom Bacillati; phylum Bacillota; class Negativicutes; order Veillonellales; family Veillonellaceae; genus Veillonella; species Veillonella sp. 20925_1_51. The sequence goes on along the minus strand of NZ_JAPVXT010000009.1, from coordinate 121 downwards.
TCCAGGCCATACAAAACGCTTTGATGTAAGTGACTTTACAATCTATAACTCCTTTTAATTTCTTCAAAATGTAAGCTCTATAAAATGTAAGCACTACAGAATTTAAGTAATACAAAAAAGG
>NZ_JAPVXT010000008.1:0-95844 GCF_041431445.1 Veillonella sp. 20925_1_51 | reverse complement strand
ATACCGCGTTCACGTTCTTCTGGAGCTTTATCGATCATGCTGTAATCTTGGAAATCAGCTTGGCCTTTTTCAGCCAATACTTTAGTGATTGCAGCTGTCAAAGTAGTTTTACCATGGTCAACGTGACCGATTGTACCAATGTTAACATGCGGTTTCGTACGTTCAAATTTTTCTTTTGCCATTAGGATTGTATCCTCCTTCACAAAAACAAATTACATTCTAGTATTAATATAATATATTAACCCTAATTTATCAATGGAATATAAGATTCCCTTATACATTATTATACCATATATAGAAAAACTTCTAAAAATACAAATATTCTTCTAAAATAAAAAAACTGACAAATGTAATCCTTACACTCATCAGCTTCAATTTATATTTTATGGAGAAATAAAAAAATCCTCATCAATGTGAGGTTTAATGGTGGCGGCACACGGATTTGAACCGCGGACACACCGGGTATGAACCGATTGCTCTAGCCAACTGAGCTATGCCGCCATGTATGGAGCTAGTGACCGGGATTGAACCGGTGACCTTATCCTTACCAAGGATACGCTCTGCCGACTGAGCTACACCAGCACAATGAACGATCATTTCACTGTGAATTTTTGTGGTTGCGGGGACAGGACTTGAACCTGCGACCTTCGGGTTATGAGCCCGACGAGCTACCAACTGCTCCACCCCGCTATAAATGGTGGAGGGAGAAGGATTCGAACCTTCGAAGTCGAAGACGGCAGATTTACAGTCTGCTCCCTTTGGCCGCTCGGGAATCCCTCCAAAATAAAATGGAGCTGGCGATAGGAATTGAACCCACAACCTGCTGATTACAAGTCAGCTGCTCTACCAATTGAGCTACGCCAGCATCATTACGACAAGATGTATTTTATCATCCGTCCCACTAAGTGTCAAGAACTTTTTAAAAACTTTTTTTCGTTCACTGCGGTATCCCTTAGTGCTTAATCATAATAACATGAAACGATACCCTATGCAAGTATTTTTTCTAAACTTTTTAAACTTCATTTTTTCCTCATTGGCAATCATAGATAAAGATAGATAATTGCTAATATAGCCACTATTATCCGATAATACCCAAAGGAGGATAAAGACTGGTACAGCCATGATAAACGAAAAATCAGCAGCAGCTCTTCGAGTACAACCGATTAACATGCCCCCTGCAATGGTAGCGCCAGACCGCGAAAATCCAGGCCACAAACAGAGCATTTGATAGAGCCCAATCTGGAAGCATTGGTATATAGATAAATTATTTACAGAATCTACCAGTCTTGTAGTCACTCGTCTTTTTTCTGCATAAATCATAAAAAGGGCGCCTACCAAAAGACCTATTATCACAGGAATCGGCCCAATAATAATCATATGCCCTGTACTAGATACAGGAATACATTCTGTTATACCTTCTATAACACCTAAAATGAGGGCAATTACATATTGGTCCATGATATCACCTGCCTTTTATATGCGGTCATAACTCATGGCAATATATAATGCCCTCAACAATCAATATAACTCTATTAATCAATAACCATAACACGATCAGGTTTAGTGATTGTCACTACCGCATGTTTTGGATCATTATTGTGTTCTAAGTATAATTGATCACCTTCGAGATGACCACGCCAACCTACAACAATCGGATATGTTTTACTAATAGTCTTTAATAGTTCAAGAGGATTTAAATTTAATATCGGTGCAAACAATACATTAATACCATCGATAAGAACAACTTCTGTATCACTGCGACTTAATGCACGACGAATTACTTCTTCTGCAAGTTGTGGTCTTTCATCACGAGGTACTAATAAAAACTCTTCTTCAATAAGTTGTTTTGCCTCTAAGTACTTCCAACCTTTTTGTTCAGATAATTCACGAATCAACAAACTTTTACCAGAACCAGGACCACCAACGATAAACAATATACGTTCATCATCACCTTGAATTTGTTCCCAACGTTCTCTTACATCTTGAACTGTAACCATATCCCTTGCCTCCTCGCTGTAACCGTTCCTACTTAACTGGACGGTCAGATAACATAACGGATTTGATATATTGGTTTTTATCATCTAGGGCAAACTGTAAATATGAGTCGCTTGCCGCTGGATTTTTATATTCATATACAGTAGATGTGCCCGCATTTGTTGTAGATTCAACAATACGAGTAGGCATACCATATACAAAGAGCAATAAGTATTTAGTATCCCCCATCGCAATACCGCGACGAGTAGGCGTGTAAATATTTAATAGAACACGATTGATGAGATTTTTTTTATCAACACTCACGCCATATTCGTTATATCCAATAAATGTGGACCCAAACAACATACCTTGATGTTTCCAATCATTATTGGGATCATTAACAAAATAATCATTTAATTTATAGCCACGCAACACAAAATCATCAGCAGTCAATTTACCTGCTTGAAAATCATATACTGGAGCTTTAGGCAATCCAAATCTTGGCCATACTTGACCACTAATCATATCAACAGCCTCTACATTGCTTTGTTTGATGGTGAAAGCAATATATTCTTTCTGTTGTCCTAGCATAGATTGTTGTTGGCTATTATTATTTGTATTCTCTATCGAGCTATTAAATTCCTTTTTTCGAGACCATGAATTTTCGGAATGACCTTCATATAGGAAGATATAACTTTCATTTTTCAAATCACGCCACATCGCAATAGGGCTGCCATAGGCAAATACCAATTCCATGCGCGTACTACCAACACCAATATCGCGTACAGTGTGGACGCCTTTTTTCGTACTATGAATATTGGTAATAGTATTCGGTTCAAAGAAATAAGTAGCACCTTGACCGCGTAATTGATTATTTACTAAACGCTCTTGAGCAGGTCCCGTATAAACGGTCACCTCCAAGTCTTTCATATAGTACGTCGTAAAGTTATCACGAACTACTGTTTTTTCTACATCTTTAGGCGCTACAAACTGATCTCCTAAGCGATACCCATCAATAGCATAATCATCTTCAGACCCTAAAGCTGGCAAATTATTAGCCGTATAAGACTTACCAATATCAGCCAAGTTATTTTGCGTTACGCTAGGCAATGGACCTTCATTTTCGCTAGCTGCTTGCCAAAACTGTATGGAATCACCAAACTCGGTAACCGCCATTTGTTCAGCTAGCCATCCTGTTTTAGTGCTTTCCTTTTTTGTCTTTGTATCGATTTTAACAGCTTTAATCGGTGCATTATCTATATACGCAACAGACTTAGCCGCATCAATTCCCGCTGCTTCTACAGTTGTCTTATCATCCGTATGTGCAACATCATTTGCATTCTCTGTAGATTCCACCGCAGTTTGTTTCACAGTCGAAATAGCCGGCTCTGCTGCATACCCTACCGATGTAGCAGATAAGCCTACTAAAAGTGCCGCTACGATACGGCTCTTAATAGAATGATTCATCGATTACTCTCCAATTGTGCACGCAACCATGTCAACCATGGCTCAAGTCCATTATGGGCCGTGCAACTTACTTCAAAAATCTCTCCTGTTGGATTCAAATTACGTATATCTTGTATGGCCTTATCTTTTTTGAAAGGTACATAAGGCAATAAATCTATCTTATTAATGAGGATAGCCTTTGACGCTTTAAAGATTAATGGGTATTTAAGAGGCTTATCCTCACCTTCAGTAACAGATAATACAGTTACCTTCAAGCTTTCACCAATCTCAAATTCTGCAGGGCATACAAGGTTACCTACATTCTCGATAATGATCATATCCAGTTCATCAAGATTTAAATCACCTAGTGCATCTTGAATCATTTGTGCATCAAGATGGCAACCTCCCACTGTATTGATTTGAATAACAGGAACGCCTAATTCATGAATCCGTTCCGCATCCTTAGCAGTAAATAAATCACCTTCAATAACAGCAAGGCGGTAATCTTTTTTCAAATCATGTAAAGTTGCCTCTAACAGAGATGTTTTACCAGCCCCTGGAGAACCTAATAGATTGAATACAAAAATATTTTTTTCCTTAAACAACTGTTGTAAGGACTCTGCAATGGCATCATTTTTTGCCAATACATTAGTTTTAACTTGAACTTGCATGTCCTAACCTTTCTATCAATCGATATCCATGGAGGTCACTTGTAGTTCGCGGCCACCAATGGTTTGTACGAAATGACTGTCACAATAGGGACAGATAAACTTATAATTTTCTACAGGAAATGTTTTATCACAATCCAAGCACTTTCCTTCAATAGGAATCGTGTTAATTTCTATACGAGAACCTTCTGCGGCAGTCCCTTTTGTAACGGCTTCCCAGCAAAATAGGAGAGAATCTGGCTCTACTCCACTCATAAGGCCCAAATCGAGTTGAACGGAATGAATCACAGATGCATCGTGTTGTCGTAACGTATCGAGGGCTACATCAAGTATACCTTCTGCTATAGACATCTCATGCATGGTATGCCTCATATACAGCTTCAAGCATCATAGTAGTCGTTACAGATCCTACACCACCAGGCACTGGAGTAATTGCTGACGCAATATCTTTTACCGCTTCATAATCAACATCGCCTACCGTCTTACCTTCTAGTTCATTAATGCCTACATCGATAACAACAGCACCTGGCTTAATCATATCTGCTGTAATCATATGAGCACGACCCGCTGCAGCAATAACGATATCGCCTCGTTTTACTTGCTCTGCCAAATCAGGAGTTCTAGAATGGCACATTGTAACAGTACCATGTGCACCAAGGGTCATAAGAGCTACTGGTTTGCCAATAACTTGGCTACGACCGATTACTACCACATGTTTCCCCTCTACAGGAATATCGTAGTGATTCAAAATTGCCATACACGCCTTAGCAGTACAAGGGGCAAAACCACCTTTGCCTGCAGTTACAAGGCCAATATTATACGTAGTTAAACCATCGATATCTTTTTTAGGATCTAGCATATCGATAAGAGCCTCAGTATCAATGTGTTTAGGCATCGGCATTAACGGTAAAATTCCATGAACAGCCGCATCATTATTTAATTCTTGCAATGCTGCCACCACTTCATCCTGTGTAGCCGTTTCAGGTAATTGTTTTAATACAAAGCTATAGCCAAAATTCTTTGCTGTCTTTTCCATAAATGTAGCATACATATGAGCACCGTGGTCTTCACCAACAAGTAATACTGCCATAGTAATTACAGAGTCTCCTACTGCTGCAACTTTTTCTTGTAAAATCGCCTTGTGAGCATCTGCTACTGCTTTACCGCGTAATTCGATCATGTGTATCTCCATTCATTCAAACTATCTATAAAATAAGGTGCCTCCTGAGAGGCACCTAAGTCTCTTATTCTATTATATAACGAACTGTCTATAATTTCTAATTATGACCGAATTCGTTTTATCTACGGAAATGGACAGTAATTGCTGTACCAGCCTGAACAGTTGTACCGCTACTTTCATCTTGAGATGTAGCCGTACCAGTTCCATCCGGTTTAAAGGCAAGTCCCGCCTTATGTAACCAATCACGCACTTCACCATAGGTAAAACCAGTAAAGTTAGGCAATGTAACAGAACCATCACTTCCCGGTTTTGGTTCAGGTAGTGTATTAGCAGCTTTAACAGCTACTGGTGTACTTTCTTTAACATACGGACTCATTTGGTAATACCGTACAAGCTGAGATACGATGTCCTTAAATACAGGGGCTACAATTTGACTACCATAATAAGAACCCTTTTGTGGGTCATCAATAACGACAAGAACTACAAATTTTGGATCCTCTACAGGGCCAAAACCAATAAAGGACGCAATGTATTGTCCGTCGAGATAACCGCCATGTTTGGTATCTAGTTTTTGCGCCGTACCAGTTTTACCGCCGAAGTGATAACCCTCTACCATCGCTTTTGTACCGCCACCTTCAGATACTTCTTTTTCTAGAATATCTACAATGGTTTTAGCTGTTTCCTCCGGAACTGGTTGTCCCACAACAGATGTTTCAGTCGTACTTGTTACATCGCCTTGAGAGTTACTATAAGACTTGATGATATGTGGTTTCATCATAGCCCCACCATTAGAAAGTGCACCAAAGGCGCGAACCATTTGTAATGGTGTAACCGCAATACCTTGACCGATAGACATGGTTGCCACGTCTAGCTTACTCATATCCTCTGGATTATACAAAATACCTGCTCCTTCACCAGGCAATTCAATACCTGTTTCAGAACCAAAGCCATAATCACGTACATATTTCGAGAGAATATCTGCACCTGTTAATGTACCAATTTCAGCCATACCAGTATTAATAGAGTACTTCAAAATATCTAGCAAACGAACAGGACCATATCCCTCACCATTCCAGTTTCTAATGATATGTCCATTGGCAGCGAAGGCCCCTTTATCGTTATACACAGTGTCTAACTTCCATTTGCCTGCTGCAAGAGCTGCAGATGCAATGATAGGTTTGAATGTAGAACCTGGTTCATATAAATTGGTAACCGCAATATTTTTAAAAGCCTCTTCGCCACTTTGGTTGTAATTATTAGGATCATAACTTGGACGATTGGCCATCGCTAATATTTCACCGGTCTTTGGATCCATAACGATAACGCTCGCATGCTTAGCTCCTGTATCAACCATCGCCTTATCAAGAGCGCGTTCTGCAATAAATTGAATTGTTGCATCGATGGTTAAGGTTACGCTTTTACCCTTATCTGGTAAAAATTTAGATAGTACGGAACCAAAGATGGCATTCCCTTTATTATCAGTAGCTACAATTTCTTGTTGTACGCCCCCCTTTAATTCGTCATCAAGAACCATTTCTAGACCATCAAGACCTTTATCATCAGTGCCGACAAAGCCTAATACTTGTGCCGCTAAGACACCATTTGGATAATAGCGCTTAGATTCTTCAACAAAATTGAGGCCTGCAATATTATTATCCTTAATAACTTGTTGTACCCCTTTTGATTTGTCTGCATCCATCATACGATTCAACCAGACAAAGGCGGTATCCTCTTGCAAAGCTTTCACAATATTCTCTTTTGACATCGTTACGTACGGTGAGATGAGATCCGCAATCTCTTGAGGAGACTGTTTAATCATCTTCGGATCCGCATATAAAGATTTTGTAACTACACTCATCGCCAAAGGCTTGCCATTACGGTCATAGATTGTACCGCGCGGCGATTGTAATTTTCTATCTACTTGAACTTGTAATAAGTTTTTCTTCTCTAGGTCAAAGGTATCAAAGACCTGTAACTGTGCTAAACGCCCGATAAGGACGAAGGCAACGGTCATGAGTATGGCAAGGCACCACGTAGTGCGACTCCAATCACTCATGCGTAATAACGCTTTATTTAATAACTTCATCATTTCTCCACTGGACGGCGTAACTTATGGTCTAATGCATCATATAATGCATCTGGTTCATTGGGAATCACCCCATTTTGAACCTGACCTAATAAATACTGCAATCCTTCCCCCACTTTTTTCCCTGCAAGCTTAATAACTCGTTCGTCATAATTTAAATCCTTTGTATGGATAGGCATCTCTAGGCTAAGATCTGCCATACATTCACCAAAGGCTAAGGTGCCATCCGTCGATGCATAAGGCTTCCCACAGCCTAATACATCGGCAGCACAAACCTTAGATAATTGTTCCCATGCAATTCGCATAATTTGACTATCTCGAAACTCACCGCTGCGAGCCTCTTTACGGATCCACTTCTTCTCATTAGCTTCCCCATTTTGTACAAAATAGTGAAAGCGCATATGATTTTTTACAATCCAAGCTACACGGCGCACAAAACTCTTAGGGTAACCTAAACGAGTAAGCAAGGTTTCTGTCATTTCAGCCCCTAATGTATCATGACCACGATCTGTGAGGCGACCATTCACCACAGCACGCACCGTAGGCATCCCCTTTGCTACATCGTGTAACAGTGCACCCCAACGTAATGTTAAATCTGGTTCTGTATGAGATACAACGGCTAATGTATGATACCAACCATCAAATTCGTGAAAGTCTTTTTCTTGTGGTAAATTCACAAGATGGTATAGCTCTGGTAAAATAGGCACTTCACGAGCCACGCCATTTTCTACAACGCGACAAGAGCACTCGGCCAAGCGAGATTGTACTAATACATCAAGGCCCTTAGCCACAGCAGGCTCTAACAGGAGGCGGTCCAGTTCACTACGAACTCTCTCGAGAGATAATCCAGGCACACGATGAAATGCCTTTGGCATAGCTTCTAATAAGTCTTCGGTAGGTAAGAAATCTAGCTTTGCCACAAAGCGGCAGGCTCTAAATAATCGCAATGCGTCTTCTTCGAAGCGTTGCTGTGCATTCCCAATGGTTCGCAAAGTCTTATGCTTGATATCTCGACGTCCCCCTACTAGGTCTATGACCTCACCAAAACGATTCATAGCCATGCCATTGACCGTAAAGTCACGACGCAACACGTCTTCCTCCAAGGTATCGGCATAAGCGATTTCTTCTGGTCGATGACTATCCGCTCCATATCGTTCAGTGCGATACGTTGCAATTTCATATTGCTTTCCTTCTAGTGTAGCTACTACTACACCAAAGGATTTTCCTACTAAGTCTGTCGTTTGAATACCTTGACCGCGTAGGACTTCAATTACCGTATCAGGGCGTGCAGACGTCACAATATCAAAGTCATGAGGCTTTTGATGCATCAAAATATCACGCACTGCTCCGCCAATGATATAGGCTTCATAACCTGCTTCTTCTAATACAGTCAATATTCGATTGGCTTGTTCCATCATGCACACTCCTTTCTGAACTAGTCTAACCTTTATTTTACTACAAATGAAAGCATGAAAAAAGTGCAATCCTATAAGGATTGCACTCGTTCTGCAATAGCTGTACCCGTCGGTGTTACCGCAAGGCCGCCATCGCTTGTTTCACGCAATGCTGCTGGCATAGCGCGACCGATATTATTCATTGCTTCAATAACTTCATCTGGTGGAATTTGACTTTCAATATTCATCAAAGCCAATTCAGATGCAGTAATGGCATGAACTGCATAGAAACCATTACGTTTAACGCACGGTACCTCTACAAGCCCTGCTACTGGATCACAGGCAAGGCCCAATAAGTTTTTCATGCACAATGCGATAGCATGTCCTACTTGACGAGGCGTACCGCCCATCATTTCTACAATGGCACCGGCAGCCATACAAGCGGCCGTACCAATTTCTGCTTGACAACCGCCAACGGCACCGGCCACACAAGCGCGATTCGCTACGACATTGCCAATGCCAGAGGCAGCCAAGAAGCCCTTTACCATAGTTGCTCTATCTAGCTTGTAATGGTCCGCTACTGCTTTCACCGCACCAGGCATAACACCACAAGATCCAGCCGTAGGGCACGCAACAATGCGGAACATCTTTGCATTTGCTTCATTAACAGCAATAGCATAGGTCATAGCCTTATACGCAATATCACTCATAAATCTTGGTGCTTGGCCATTAAGCTGTGCCGCCTGACCACCGGACATACCAGACGCTGTTTTTTCTGCATAGTCTATACCATCTTGAATAGAACCTTCAAAGATGTCTAAACGATGCTCTATTTCACGAATAACCGCTTCTTCATTGCGGTCATAATTCTCTAATTCATAACGCAGCACTACTTCGCCAAAGGAAATGTTATTTTCCTCAGCTAAGCGAATAATATCTGCAATTGTATCATATGCATAGCTCATTATTCACCCTCCTATAACGCTTCAAAGGTCATGACATCTTGAATGCCTGGACACTCGCGCATAAACTGAACGGTAATAGGATTTACTACTGTATCTGTAGTAATGACCATCACTGCATCCTTGTGCTTACCCTTACGGAATACACGCATCGTTGCAATATTAATATCGGACTCACTCAATGCTTGGCTCACCAAAGAAATGGCGCCAGGTCTATCTTCATGGAATACAACAAGAGTAAACTCATCGCCAGTAATAGACATATCATTGCCATCTACTTCGGTAATCATAATTTGACCGCCACCAAGAGATCGACCAATCACCGTCATATGACGATTATGTTCATCGTACATATCAAAACGAACTACATTAGGATGACCTACATCAAGAGGAGACTCGATAAAGTTATACTCCATGCCCTCTTTTTCAGCTAATTTATGAGCAACACGAATATTCGTATCATCCTCTTTAAAACCTAATAAGCCCCCAATCAAGGCACGGTCTGTACCATGGCCTTTATAAGTCTTAGCAAAAGAGCCATATAAGGTTAAATCTACCTTTTTAGGTGTGGAACGGAAAATGCACCGCGCCATCTTACCTAGCCGCGCAGCACCCGCTGTATGCGAACTAGACGGGCCAATCATGACAGGCCCTATAATATCAAAAATACTATTCATACACGCCTCTATATACACATAAACAATGTGAGAAAATTCTTACTTTACCTATAGTATAACAATCGATATTAATTAATGTCTATATGCACATTAGCAGTATTTTTGTACACATACGGAGGACTAAGTTGTAGATACGAAACTGGGCCCCATCAATATACAAAATTTGATAGATAGTTTTCACAAAATAGTAAAAAACGCACCTTAGGCGAACCTAAGGTGCGTTATTTATAACAACAGTCCTAAATCATAAAAGAGAGGGGAAGTAGGACTGTAGTTAATAAGTTAATGGATCCTATTAGCCCAAGATAGCTTTCATGTCAGCTTCTGGAGTTGTAATTGGATGTAATTGGAATTTTTCTACCAAAATGTTCAATACATTACTGGAGAAGAATTTAGGCAAGGAAGGTCCGATGTAGATGTTGCGGATACCCAATGCCAACAATGTTAACAAGATACATACTGCTTTTTGTTCGTACCAGGACAATACCAATGTTAATGGCAAGTCATTTACGTCACATTCAAATGCACCAGCCAAAGCTACTGCTACTTGAATAGCGGAGTAAGCATCGTTACATTGACCCATATCAAGGATACGAGGGATACCACCGATTTCACCGATGTTAAGGTCGTTGAAGCGGAATTTACCACAAGCCAATGTCAATACTACAGTATCATCTGGAGTTTGTTTTACGAATTCTGTGTAGTAGTTACGGCCTACTTTAGCACCGTCACAACCACCAACTAAGAAGAAGTGTTTGATTGCGCCAGCTTTTACAGCGTCGATTACTTTATCAGCAATACCCAATACTGTACCGTGACCGAAACCAGTAGTTACTTCGTGACCACCGTTGATGCCAGTGAATTCTTGAGCTTCTTTGTAGCCGCCCAATTCGATTGCGCGTTCAATAACAGCGGAGAAGTCTTTAGTGCCATCAGCTTTTTCTTCTACGTGTGCACAGCCGTCGAAACCTACCATATCTGTAGTGAAGATATTAGCTCTGTAGTTTTCTTTTGGTGGCATAATGCAGTTTGTAGTGAACAAGAATGCGCCAGGAACGTCAACGAATTCTTTTTGTTGGTTTTGCCATGCAGTACCGAAGTTACCTTTCAATTGAGGATGTTTTTTCAATTCAGGGTAAGCGTGGCAAGGTAACATTTCACCATGAGTATAGATGTTTACACCTTTACCATCAGTTTGTTCCAACAATTGATTCAAGTCGTGAAGGTCATGACCAGTTACAACGATGAAAGGACCTGGTTCTACAGTCAAAGGTACTGTAGTTGGTACTGGAGTACCATATGTTTCAGTGTTAGCTTTATCAAGAATAGCCATACATTTCAAGTTGATTTGACCGAATTCCATCAACAAGTTCAACCATTCTTCAGCACTGTGGTCTTTAGCGAATTCTACCATGCCTTTGATGAACCAAGCATCAACTTCAGGATCATGGAAACCAAGGCGTGCAGCATGCCATGCATAAGCAGCCATACCACGCATACCTAACAATAATGTGGAACGAAGGGATACGATATCTTCTTCACCTTTCCACAATTGTTCCCAATCGAAGTTTTGAGCTGCGCTATCGATTTTTGCATGATAAGCGTTTACTTCGTCGATGAATTCTTGAACGCGGTCTTCAGAGAAGTTTACGTTTGTTACACACATGAACAAACCACGCATTAAATAGTCAACGCCTTCTTTAGTTTGGCCTTTTACGTCTAAAGCGCGTGCTAAACCAACTAAAGCAGCAGTTAATTCGTCTTGTAAGTTAGCAACTGGTGCAGTTTTACCACATACACCTTGTACAGTACAGCCGCCTGGTGCTGCAGATTGTTCGCATTGATAACAGAACATACTCATTTAAAAATCCTCCTTTGCGAGACTTCCTCGCATTCAAGCTAGATAATATAAAACCTATACATTACACTGATGAATTATCAGGTGTCTGATTGATTACATTTGAAAGTATAACGTAAAGATGATACAATTTCTGTAGCTTGAGCAACAAATAAAAAACTTTTTCAAAATTTTTACCTGGCTCCCCTTTCGGAACAGGTAGGTCATTTGACCTTATACTATTATTATACAATAATCAATTTAATTTACTATAGACTTCGTCACATCGGAGGCGACCATGAAGCAAATACTTTCAAATGACATTATCAACCAATATCTACCTACCCTAATTAAATGCCCTTTATTTAATAAGTTGGGCGAACCTGAACTACGCAGTTATTTACATAATGCGAAAGTTATTGTGCATAGCTATAAGAAAAATGATTTTATTGCCCTCTCTGGGGATCCGATGGAAGGCATTGGGGTCATTCTCGAAGGCAGTGCGTTACTGACACGTGAAAATGTTATGGGCCAACGCGTTATTATGGCTAACCTTGAACAATCTGATATTTTTGGTGAAGCATTGCTATTTAGTAAGCAACCTCTATGGCCTGCTACTATTAAAGCTACAAAGGTTAGTAAAATTATGTTCATTCCTCTTGAAACATTTATTGATACATTGCCTGATTGCCAACAATGCCAAACCAAAATCTTGTCCAACCTATTGGAGGATTTGTCTGAAAAAGCTATTCTCCTCACAAGAAAGGTTCATTATCTTACCTTGAAAGGTATGCGCGAGAAGATTTTCGCGTACTTAACAGACATTTATAAACGTCAGCAGTCTACAACAATCCATTTACCACATAACCGCGAGCAAATGGCAGAGGTACTCAATGTATCTCGCACAGCACTTAGCCGCGAACTCGGTCGCCTAAGAGATGAAGGCATTATCGATATTACAGGCCGTACAGTAACACTAAAAGACGTGGAAGGAATCGAAGAATTCGGTTTTAATAGCTTCTAGCATATCTTTTAACCTATAATAAAACTAATAATATACAATAAACGTAAAAAGGTCTCCCTATATAATCTAGGGAGACCTTTTAGTATACAGTTATTATTTCTTTAGTATTAGTTCTTTAGCATTAATTCTTTACAATTAATTTTACACATTAGAACCAATGAGATAAATCGAATTCTTCACCAATCGTAGCTTTCACATGAGCACGACCTAAATATAGGCCAAGTAATGTTAAACTGATTTTAGACATAGGCGTATGATCAAATACATCTGCTAAATCTAAGAGAACTGGAGAAATATCATCCATAATATCACGTGCTTCTTGACCTCTGAAAGCAGTCGGTTTACTCTTCATAAGAGCGATGAGATCTCGTTGTACCATAGAATCGGAAATGCGAGTTTGTCTAAAGAATCGTGGTGCTAAAGACTCATCAACCAAAGCCAATTTATATAGATTGGAGTTCAAGCTACGCACTACATAGCGCGGATCCACACCATGACCATCGGTAGCACGGAAGAGTTCCTCCTTGGAGAAACCACGATAGTTGAACACGAATGGATAAGAATTGGATAATACTTGAGCTAATGTAATCGGTTCACGTTCCTCTTGTGTACAGCGTAAATAGTCTAGCTGACGGTAGAAAGAATTATTTTGAGGTAAATCAGAAATAAATGGCTCAATATATTTCTCTACATAATGTTGGAAATGAATTAATCCATAATTATTAGAGTTTCTAGAATATTGTAGCAATAGTGTCAATGCCATGACTTGGAAATGACCTAATGTCAAGTGTGGCAATACACGTAACGCATCAAAGGCTACAAGGTACGGAGTACTAGACTTAGGTGATTGTACTACATCTAAGAACGCACCTAAGGCGGCGGATTTCATCCACTCTGTATTCGTCGCAGCATAAGCCTTTTGCATACTCATCAATGCTTCTTGAATAACAATATTATCAAGAAGTGCGTTGACTTCAGCTAACTTTGTAATATTAAGAGCTGCTAATGCATCTCTTGTAATAGATTCCACATAATGTTGTGTATCTCCATGCAACACGCCGAAGGCATGAATAAATGGTGCGATTGCCAATTCAATACATTTATCTTCATGTGCCGCTTTAGCCCATTGCCCTGTTGGTACCTCTTCTTCAACCATACTAGCGGCTGCCAATTGAGCCTCTATTTCGGAAGCATCAAACAAGCGTGTTTCATCCAATACAGATGGGCCTTCTGCTGTTTTAATCTCATCGACACCACCGATCATTTGTGTAGCCTCAATATGTTCTGCTTCATCAGCTTCAAGAGCCTCTACAGATTCGCCCATAGCAATCGTATCCTCTACAGAATTAGCTCGATTGCGAAGTTCATCTGTAACAGCATCAAGAACAATAGTCTTATCCATCAATGGAGTGGAATGATGCTCACTATTAGAGCGTTTACCATCAGAAACTGCAGGCATTATAATAGTTTCATCATTACTATGTTCTGTTGGAGCAGATTCTGTCTTCTCTAGAGAACCAGAATTTACTTGAATAGATTCATGTGAAACAGATTCATGCGGAATAGAACCAGCAGAAACAGATGTATCTTGAACAGGTTCTTGTCCTTTTAAGTCAGCTTGACTTGATTTAGTCTCAGTCTCGCCTGCATGATGACCTAAGGCCAAGGAATATCCTATTTCGGAGTTTTCCACATGTAATTGATTACCATCTCGTCGGTTATAAGATGTATCTTTATGAGCTTCCACAGGTTCAGAAGCATTAGAATCCTCATTATTCTCTAACACAGAGGCCGTATACACATTGGTTCCACCTTCATGTGTAACAGTTACATCGCCTACCCTAGATTCATTAACGGACTTTTCTCTATGATGTTCGCCATCAAACTTAGTAACAGATCTATCATGGTGCTCATCTTTAGCTTGGCTTTCACTATCATTACGATTAAAAACGGCGTAACAAATGGCAAAAAATCCAAGCGCTACAACAGCTAATACAAAATATGGTATTACGTTTGACATACTATCCCCCTACATCAACGCTTCATTATATGCAGCACGTTCACCACCAATGCTCTTAGGTCGAACACGACAAGCGGTTACATGAGCCTCACCAATTTCTTTAATACTGAGGCGCACTGGTACAGTAACATGTTTCATATGCATACCTATGAAAGTGTCCCCGATGTCGATACCTGCATCAGCTTTAATAAATTCAACCATCACTGGATCGTCAAAACGTTCATAGGCAGTAACAGCCATGGCTCCACCTGCATGACGTTGAGGTACTACATTAACCTCTTCCTCCCAAGTTACTGCACTACGTTCCATAACAAGAGCTCGATTAATATGCTCACAACATTGAACAGCCAAATTAAGACCTTTAGCTTTAACAGCTTTATATATTTCATCAAATAGGATCTGAGCCACATCAATGTGGGAATCAGTGCCAATTTTCTTACCCATAACTTCGCTAGTGGAACAACCCACCACGAATAATTGACCTTCTCGAACCTTTGCCAAATCTAGCAATTCAGCCATCGCTGTACGCACTGACTGACGAATAGTTTCTACAGAAGTCATGATATCGCCTCACTCACTTTGAATGTATAAATCTATATGTATATTATCACAAAATGGACAGAATCGGTAGACTTTACTCTACTAAGCAAAAGTGAATCTAACATAATAATATATAAACTATAAAAGTAATTTCATATATTACTATCATACTAATAAACAATGTAATAATCATTAAATATATACATGTACAGTGATAATTATTGAACCTCTATAGATAAAAAAGAGGCTTGCATTAGCAAGCCTCTTTCAATCACTCAACGGTGATATTAGATTTTTCTATAAGGTTTTTGGCCTTGTTCGTAGAAGTTGTTACCTTCAGTATCGCCAACTACGATGCAAGGGAAATCTTCAACTGTCAATTCAGCCAAAGCTTCTGGACCAAGTTCACCATAAGCAAGTACTTCGTATTTTTTGATGGATTTTGCAATCAATGCTGCAGCGCCACCAACTGCTGCGAAGTATGTGCAACCATTTTTCTTCATGGATTCAACTACTGCTGGTTTACGGGAACCTTTACCGATCATGCCTTTAATACCTTGATCAAGCATTGTTGGTGTGTAAGCATCCATACGACCAGAAGTTGTAGGACCAGCGGAACCAATTGGGTCACCAGGTTTTGCAGGTGTTGGGCCAAGGTAGTAAACGAATTTGTTAGTCCAATCGATTGGTAATTTTTCGCCACGTGCTAAAGCTTCAGTCATAACTTTATGAGCAGCGTCACGAGCGGAGTAAATTTTGCCAGTAATAAGAACGCTATCACCAACTTTTAATTTACGGGAAAACTCTTCATTATATTCTTCAGTATTAATGCGAATTGTTTCAGCCATTGTAATTACCTCCTACCGATTAAAGTACTACGTGTTTATGACGAGCAGCATGACACATAATAGTAACAGCAACAGGAAGGCCGGCGATATGAGTTGCACCCCATTCGATGTTTACACCGATACAAGTTGTTGTGCCGCCCAATTGTGGACCGATACCAGTTTTGTTAACCATTTCCAAAATTTCTTCTTCCAATTTTGCATACTCAGGATCTTTGTGAGGAGTGCTAATATCGCGAAGCAAAGCTTTTTTGGACATAACAGCTGCTTGGTCCATAGTACCACCAATACCAACGCCAAGTACGATTGGAGGGCATGGGTTAGGGCCAGCATGTTTTACGATTTCAAGAACTGCATTTTTAACGCCTTCAACGCCATCTGCAGGTACCAACATAGCTACGTCAGATTTATTTTCAGAACCGAAGCCTTTAAGTTCTACGTTGATTTCTACTTTATCGCCAGGAACGATATCGATGTAGATGATTGCAGGTGTGTTGTTTTGAGTGTTTTTACGGTTGAACAATGGTTCTGCTACAACGGATTTACGAAGGTAACCTTCTACATAACCTTGAGCAACACCTTCATTGATAGCTTCTTTAAGATCGCCACCAACGAAATGAACATCTTGACCTACTTCTACGAATACCAATGTCATACCAGTATCTTGGCAGTATGGACGATCTTCAGCATCAGCAATTTCTGCATTTTTGATGATTTGATCGAGAACGATGCAACCAACTGGAGACTCTTCTGTTTCACGGCCTTTTTTCAAGCCTTCATAGATGTCTTTTGGCAAGTGGTAAGCTGCGTCCATACACATTTGACGGACTGTTTTTGTGATTTCAGATACTTGAATCTCGCGCAAGATAATCCCTCCTCAGGAACATAGTTGAATATTAATTCTAAATTACCGTGAGATAACTTTTAACTCTCAAGTGTATAAGACATATGTTTCTCATACACATCGAGATTAACTCTATGCATCAATCGTAACACACAACATACATGCTTTCAACGGCTTAACTATACAGTTTTCTCAATGCTTTTTCATGTTTTGAGAATTATTTTCATGAATATTATTGTATATATTTCGGTATTTCAATAGTTCTTTTTCATCATATTTTCGACTATAAAAACTATATTTCAAATGTGATAAAAGTCATAGCT
The DNA here is from genome assembly GCF_041431445.1 of Veillonella sp. 20925_1_51. Classification (NCBI taxonomy): domain Bacteria; kingdom Bacillati; phylum Bacillota; class Negativicutes; order Veillonellales; family Veillonellaceae; genus Veillonella; species Veillonella sp. 20925_1_51. The sequence continues at coordinate 78,024 of NZ_JAPVXT010000008.1, read as the reverse complement.
AATCATAGGTTGAAAGAATTTTTATACCCTATATATTAATCCACTTTTAGAGGCCAAAATTAGGTTGAAATCACCGTATAAATGCAGAGTATATCTAAGATGATAAATACACTTTCAGACTACTTGATATTATTTTTCAAATAAAAGGTTTAAACTTTTTTGTAATGCATATGTATACCGATTATATTCAATATACTTATATTGCTAACTCTTAGTAAAATATCCCTCAAGATATCTCTATAAACACAGTATTTATCTATGTTTATTCATTTATATAGATTATATTAATTTTAATGACTTGCTTATCAATATTTTTAATAATTGTTTTTTTGTATAACGTTATGTGTTTTAGTCATAGTTAACGTCTTTTGATTTATAGTAATTTTAAAAAAAACGCTTGCTTTTATAATTAATCTAACATATAATAACAATCGTACCATTCCTCGATAGCTCAGTTGGTAGAGCAATCGGCTGTTAACCGATCGGTCGTAGGTTCGAGTCCTACTCGAGGAGCCATTCTGGCCCGTTGGTCAAGCGGTTAAGACACCGCCCTTTCACGGCGGTATCCCGGGTTCGATTCCCGGACGGGTCACCATATGGACGATTAGCTCAGCTGGGAGAGCGCCTGCCTTACAAGCAGGATGTCGGCAGTTCGATCCTGTCATCGTCCACCAAACCTAGAAGCAAGCATAAAGCTTGCTTCTTTTTTTTGTATATGTGATATAATAGTACCAGTTGTTTTGTTTGTGAACTTTAAAGAGTCTTATTTAGAGGAGGAAATATGTTTCATGCATTCGGACGTTATAAACGTTCGCTACTTACAGTACTAGGTGTATTATTGGCATCTACACTCGCTACAGCAAGTGCTGCCACTATTAATATGAGCCAGTTAACATCAAATACCGCTCAACCGGTAGTCATCAACTCTATGTCATCCAATGTAGATACGACTACCCCTACATTACAAGCCGATAATAATGGTCAACCTATTTTGAAGGTTGCAAACACACCTGTTTCAACTCCAATTGTTGGAACACCTGAAAAAGCGACTATCAATACTTCTAATTCTAATTATGATGGTCACTTAGATAATTTCCCTAGTCGCAAAGTTACAATTGTTGTACCTGCAAAATTGCGCAACGAAAACACAGCCCAATTAGGTCGTTACATGACAGACCGTCTATCTAATACGCTTAAGTATCCATACTATGATACAGCAATCGTAAGTACTAATACGCCAACAGCTGAAATTAGAGCTGTTGACCTTGCACAAATTGCAGCTGCACAAAATTCTGAAATCGTTATTATGCCTGTACCATTACAAGACGTATATGTACAAATCAATGGTGTTAATAGCCCATATGCATATAATAATGATGATCGTGAAATGTACATCGCCGCAAAGGTAAATGCACTTTTATATTATTACGATGTGAATGATCAAGTAATTCACACTGTACGCAGTGGATTCAATCAAACTGATGATTCCTTAACAATGCCAACACATAAGGCTGTATGGAACAAAGTTATGACTGTATTACTTGATAAATTACCATACAAACGTATTCCAACAGACCGCGACCGCTATCAAGCACCTGGTATTAACTCTGAATCTCCAGTTGTACTTGACTTCCAAGTAGAACAACCTAGAAATACTGCTTACTCCTTAAAAGGTGTTAGCGTATTATAAGAGACACTAAAAAGACCGTTAAGCAATTGCTTAACGGTCTTTTTGTATTCACCTATTAACGATACATAACTTAGTGAATCAAGCCGATTAATCTAAGTTGATGCTCTGTAAAACCAGCATTTCTTAAAAGTGCAGTAAATGAACTACGGAAGGAATCAGATAAATCGCTTACGTAATAAATTGAATCATCATCTTTTGCACTTGCTGTACTTGTATTAGTAGTCGCAGCATATTTAGCATTATCAGCTTCATTTTGTTTAACCATGTTAGCTCTAAAAGCATCATTTGTAGGAGTTTCTACTGGTGGACGAACCGAGTCAGTATATTTATAACCATAAGATGCGTCTACATGTGTTCCTAGTGTAGATGCACCAAAACAGCATGCTAATACAGCAAAAGCAATGAAAGATTTTTTTGATACGTTCATTAGAAAACCTCCAAATTAACACAATAAGTCATTAAATTTAAATGACAAATTTTAGTATAAGTAGATGACCTTAATGTTAGATGAGTGTTTCCTATAAACAAAATGAAATTCTATAGAAAAAGGCTAGCCCTATGGCTAGCCTTTTTCTTTATAGTTGTTTAGTTACATGCAAGCGCAATAATGCACGTTGCAATGCTGCTTCTGCGCGTTCTACATCGATATCTGGTGTAGGATTGGATAACCGGCCTTCTGCACGTTCTTTAGCTCGACGAGCACGTTCCACATCAATGGATGCTGGATCTTGGCAATCTGGTGTTACAATACTCACCTTATTATGTTCGATTTCACAGAAACCACCAAATACAGCAAGTTCACGAGATGTTCCATCTGGTTGATCTATGCGTAATGGCGCTAAATCTAATGCGATAATCATAGGTGCATGATTTGGCAAGATACCAAATTGACCATCAATGGCTTTACCTACAAAGAATGTAGACTTACCTTCAAAGACAATCGCATCAGGTGTAATGATCTGTAGGGTCATAGGTTCCGCCATGGATTATTCCCCCTTCTCTTGCATTTCCTTTGCTTTTTGAACGGCTTCATCGATGGTACCAACCATGTAGAATGCACCTTCAGGTAAATCATCATGTTTACCATCAAGAATTTCTCTAAAGCCTCTCAATGTTTCGGACAATGGTACGTATTTACCAGGAGAACCAGTAAATACTTCAGCTACGAAGAACGGTTGACTCAAGAAACGTTGAATCTTACGCGCACGAGATACAGTCAATTTATCTTCGTCAGACAATTCTTCCATACCAAGGATTGCGATAATATCTTGAAGATCTTTATATTTTTGCAATACTTCTTGCACGCCACGCGCTACTTCATAGTGTTCTTCACCAAGTACATGTGGGTCCAAAATACGGCTTGTAGAATCTAACGGATCCACCGCTGGATAGATACCAAGTTCCGCAATGGAACGAGACAATACTGTTGTCGCATCCAAGTGAGCGAATGTTGCCGCTGGAGCAGGGTCAGTTAAGTCATCGGCAGGTACGTATACAGCTTGTACTGAAGTAATAGAACCTTCTTTGGTAGATGTAATACGTTCTTGTAATGCCCCTACGTCATTAGCCAATGTAGGTTGATAACCTACGGCAGATGGCATACGACCTAAGAGGGCAGATACTTCAGAGCCCGCTTGAATAAAGCGGAAGATGTTATCGATGAACAAGAGCACGTCTTGTTTCTTCACATCACGGAAGTATTCAGCCATTGTAAGGCCTGTAAGACCTACGCGCATACGTGCCCCAGGTGGCTCATTCATTTGGCCATATACAAGAGCTGTTTTGTTGATAACGCCGGACTCTTTCATTTCGTTCCACAAGTCGTTACCTTCACGAGTACGTTCGCCTACGCCGGAGAATACGGAGTAACCACCATGCTCTGTGGCAACATTGTGAATCAATTCCATAATTAATACGGTTTTACCTACACCGGCACCACCGAAGAGGCCGATTTTACCACCTTTTACATATGGAGCGATAAGGTCAACGACCTTAATACCTGTTTCCAAGATTTTAGTATCTGGAGAAAGGTCATCAAATTTAGGTGCTGGACGGTGAATAGGCCATTTTTCATCGGCTACAACTGGAGCTGGATCATGGTCTACAGTTTCACCCAATACGTTAAAGATACGACCCAACACTCCTTCGCCTACAGGAACTGCAATTGCAGCACCAGTATCTTCGGCATCCATATTACGGGTCATACCGTCAGTAGAGCTCATCGCAACACAACGTACAGTATCGTCGCCTAAGTGTTGCATAACCTCTACTACAATTTTTTGTCTATCATGTGCCTTATGATCATGGTAGATGTTGATGGCGTTGTAGATGCTTGGCAAATGACCAGCATCGAAGCGCACGTCTACAACTGGGCCAATGACCTGCACAACTTTACCAATATTATTACTCATCGACAAATGTCTCCTTATTTATTGCAAGGCATTAGCGCCACCAACGATTTCAGAAATTTCGTTTGTAATGCTAGATTGACGTAACTTGTTATATTCAAGACCTAAGGAATCAATGAGTTCCCCTGCATTATCTGTAGCAGATGTCATAGCTGTCATACGAGCACCCAATTCACTTGCTGCAGATTGCAACAATCCATTATAAACAGTAATCTCTAAATATTTTGGTAACAACGCCTCCAAGACAGATACAGCAGATGGCATGAAATCATACTCTTCGCCCTTTACCTCATCTTGTGGTTGCTCTATCGGCAACAAGCGCTCAGCCTGTGCAATTTGCGTCATAGAATTTACAAAACGTGTATAGATCATGATGACTTCGTCAACTTCATGACGTTCGTATAGTGAAAGTGCTTCATGCATAATGGCACGGGCATGTTCATAAGAAGGTTTATCAGAGAAGCCTGCATAGGACTTATCGATATGAATTCCTCTAGATTTCATGCTGTCTCTAGGCTTTTTACCTGCCGTGATAACACGGTATGTATCGGAAGATTTACCATGCAATTGTTCCATAGCAAACTTCAACACATTAGACGAGAATGCCCCTGCAAGGCCCTTATCGGCACCTATTACGATATAGCATGTGCGTTTTATAGGGCGTACCTCTAACAAAGGACTGCTAAAGCCTTCTAAATCACTATTAGACATATGACGCAAGATTTGCCCAATCTTCTCTGCGTAAGGACGAGTACCTTCCGCTTTTGTTTGCGCCTTACGAAGACGAGCAGAGGCTACCATCTTCATCGCTTTTGTAATTTGTTGCGTATTGGTAACACTTTTTATGCGTTTTCGCAAATCTTGTGCACTAGCCATACATTACGCCTCCTTATGAGACACTAATGTATGCGTAGAACCAAATGCTTCTACACATTCTGGGATTGCTTGTTTCAATAGATTTTCAGTATCTTCGTCAATTTTCTTAGACGTTTCAATATTTGTGATGATTTCAGGATAGTTAGCTTTTATATAACGTAAAAGTTCAGCTTCAAACGCTAAAATATCATCCACTTGAATACTTGCTAAATATCCTTTTGTACCAGCGTAAAGATTAATAACCATTTCTGCTACGCTCATAGGTTCATATTGACCTTGTTTTAACATTTCAGTCAAACGTTCACCACGGTCTAATTGTGCTTTAGTAGCCGCATCAAGATCGGAACCGAACTGAGCGAAGGCAGCTAACTCACGATATTGAGCAAGGTCCAAACGCAATTGGCCTGCTACTTGTTTCATCGCTTTAGTTTGCGCACTACCACCTACACGGGATACGGACAAACCTACATCAACCGCTGGGCGAATGCCAGAGTAGAACATATCTGTACCCAAGAAAATTTGACCATCAGTAATGGAAATTACGTTTGTTGGGATGTATGCAGATACGTCACCTGCTTGTGTTTCAATGATTGGCAACGCAGTAATGGAACCACCACCAAGTTCTGGTGAAAGTTTCGCAGCACGTTCTAATAGACGGCTGTGTAAGTAGAATACGTCGCCTGGATACGCTTCACGCCCTGGTGGACGGCGTAATAATAAAGACATAGCACGGTAAGCAGCCGCTTGCTTAGTTAAGTCATCATATACACAAAGTACATGTTTGCCTTTGTACATGAAGTATTCACCCATAGCAACACCTGCGTACGGAGCGATGTATTGTAATGGAGCCCCTGTAGAAGCACTAGCAGAAACAACGATTGTATATTCCAACGCACCTGTTTCTTCCAATTTTTGTACTACACGAGCTACGGTAGATTCTTTTTGACCAATTGCTACATAGATACAAATTACATCTTTACCTTTTTGATTGATAATTGTATCAAGAGCAATTGCAGTTTTACCTGTACCACGGTCACCAATGATAAGCTCACGTTGGCCACGGCCAATTGGTACCATCGCATCAATCGCTTTCAAACCTGTTTGCAATGGTTCGTTTACAGATTGACGATCCGCAATACCAGGCGCTGGATGTTCTACAGGACGACGTTCAGTCGCTTGAATAGCACCCTTGCCATCGATAGGCTGCCCCAATGGATTTACTACACGACCAATAAGAGCATCACCTACTGGTACGTCCATAATTTTGCCAGTACGGCATACTTCATCGCCTTCTTTAATCAAGAAGTCGTCACCTAATAGTACGGCACCAACATTATCTAATTCTAAGTTCAAAACCAAGCCATATACGCCGTGTGGTAACTCTAACAACTCACCAGCCATGGCTCTTTCAAGACCATAAATATGGGCGATGCCATCCCCTACGTCAAGAACAGTACCCACGTCATCGACATTGAGGTCAACATCATAGTCCTGAATCTGCTGTTTAATTATAGCAGTGATTTCTTCAGGCTTCATTTTCATATATACCCATTCACCCCTATCTAATAGAGTTCGTTCTTAATAAAGATTTTTCTAATTCCTCTAAACGGCGAGCTACAGAGCCATCGATGCGTTTATCCCCTACTTGGATAACGATACCACCCATAATGGATGGATCTTGACGCACGGATAAGATGACATCTTTTCCTGTTACTTCTCTTAGTTTAGCTTGTACAGATGCTTCTACATCAGCTGTAATTGGTTCAGCTACTGTTACAGTAGCTTCCAAAATACCACGTGCTGCACGTGATTTCTTAATAAACGCTTCGATAGTCGATGCTATATAGCGATAACGACCGCGCTTAATCATCACATAAATAAAGTGTAGAGCAACTTTATCGATACTAGAGTCAAAAATTTTACCAATAAGCTTAATCTTTGCATCTTCTGTAACGATTGGATTCTCTAGAAATGAACGCAACTCAGGTTGATCAACCATTACGGATGCTACATAACCTAATTGCTCCTCCATGAGTTCCAACTTATTTTGTTCTTGAGCTAATTCAAACATAGCCGAACTATATTTATCTGCTACAATTTCTATGCTCATCGTATCACAACCCTATCGTTTTACTATCAAGTTGACGAATAGCGTCTTCGATCAATTTCGTATTAGTTTCGCTGTTCATATCTTTAGCAACAACTTTACCAGCCATAGCTACAGATAAAGAAACAACTTCATTGCGCAAGCTGTTCATAGCACGATCACGTTCAATGGCAATATCTTGACGAGCACGATTTTTTTCTTGTTCAATTTGCTCGCGTGCTGTTGCTAATTGTTCACGTGTTGTATTTTCTGCTTCTTGAATTGCTTTTTCAACAATTTTTTGTGCCTCTACACGAGCATTAGAAATTTGAGCTGCATAATCAGCTTTAAATTCTTCTGCTTCTGCACGAGCTTTTTCTGCAGCTTCTAAGTCTTTAGCAATTCGTTCTTTACGTTCTGTCATCATAGCCAATAATGGTTTATATGCAAAACGAGCCAATAGCCAAACTAATATAAAAAAGTTCAACATTTGAGCAAGAATCGTTCCAAGGCTTAAGTCAACCAAGGTTATTCCTCCTCGTTATTATCTGAATAACAAAATAAATGCTACTACTACACCGATGATAGGCATCGCTTCGATCAAGCCAATCGCTACGAACATAGTAGACATCAATTGACCACGCAATTCAGGTTGACGCGTAATACCTTCAATTACTTTGCTAGATACAAGACCGTCACCGATACCTGCACCAATGGCACCACAACCTACTGCGATTGCTGCTGCTAATGCGAATAAACCTTGAGCTTCCATAATATATCCTCCGTAAAAAATTAATGTTCCTCACTAAGAGCCATCCCCAAGTAGGAGGCAGTAAGAACGGTAAAAATAAAGGCTTGAATAATACCAATAAATAAACTAAAAGCAATCCATACCCATGGTACCGGTACAAACCAAGGCAAATTGTACAATACTTCTAACAGAATTTCACCAGCTACGATATTACCAAATAGACGGAAGGCAAGTGTAACAGGTCTAGCAATCTCTTCAAAAATATTCAGTATTAGCAAAGCCTTATAAGGTCGTACGAAATGCTTGAAATAGGATAAGCCTTTAACTTTAATCCCCATAACCCATACTACTAATGTGCTACTTAGAGCTAATGCAACAGTAGTATTAATATCGGATGTCGGTGATGTTAAAGCCTTAAGCGTAGGCATTAAACCTAATTCATTTCCTACAAAAATAAATAAGAAAAACGTAAATAACAAGGAACTCACCATCGGCCAATGACGACCTAAGTTCGGAGCTAATTGCCCCTCTAAGCCTTCCAATATAGATTCAACTATATTTTGCAAGCCTACAGGCACCAATTTTCGTCCCCGGGTGGCTAGTACTGTTATCAGTATTACAATAGCCATAGTAACCCATGTAGCAATTAGAGTATCCAAATTAAATGTCAACCCTAACCACTGCACGACTTCATGGTGTCCCGCATGTAATTCCACGTTCTCAACCCCTTCCATAGACATAATAAAAAACTAATATACTTACAATAAATATAAATATAATATATATGTATCATCATACATCGTTATAGATATATAATCAACACTTGAAAGGTAAACAATTCTAATTTCTCATGAATGTATTGTGTATAATGCATTATTGGAATGTATCTATAATTTAACACATCATAAGCTTAGAAATGTCGACTAAGCCACCAGTAAACAACATATAATGCGGGCTGAATAAGTGCGACACCAACAAACATGCTAATAGCCTCTATGCCGGGAATCTTTAATCCTAAGACTACTAATGAACCTACTAACATAAGACGCCATATCATCTGTCTACGAGCTTTACGAACGGCTTTGTAAGGATCCCCCCCTGATACAATGGATTGACCATGCAAAGCTAAACTTAGCAAGTAGAGTACCATTATAAAAATCCCCCAAAACCATCCCCATAGATACTGTTCTAGGCCACATAAAACTTGTATTATACCGCCTAAAAAGGCAATAAAAAAACAAGTTAGTAGCACACGCACTATGAATTTAATATATTGATTCATATATACCTCACTACTTAACTTGTTTATATAACATATAAAAACCTGTTATAGCTCCAATAAGACCAAATATAATCATACATAACGGTTCCGTTCTAAACCAACCATCCAGTGTATATCCAATCCAAATGAAACCACCTATACAGAAAACGAGTGTGAGCCCCGCCGATGTTGCCATGGCGAGGGCTTTCACAAGGTCCTTATCCATATTATTTACCAAACCGTTCAGGACGATTAGAATCGCCTAAGAACTCATGGCGCAACGCTTGAATAATGCGTTCAGATGCTTTGCCGTCACCATAAGGGTTAACGGAGTTAGACATCAATTTATAAGCTGCTGCATTGCCCAACAATTCATGAGCCGCTATGTGTACTGCATCTTTATCAGTACCTACTAGGCGAACCGTACCAGCTTCAACCGCTTCAGGGCGTTCTGTAGTATCGCGCAATACGAGAACTGGTTTGCCAAGGGCTGGCGCTTCCTCTTGAATCCCACCAGAGTCAGTAAGAATCAAATAAGATTTAGCCATTAAGTTCGCAAATGGTTCATAATCAAGCGGATCAATTAAGGTAACACGTTCTACAGAACCAAGTTCCTCTTGTACAACTTGGCGAACCTTAGGATTCTTATGTACAGGGAAGACCACTTGAATATCTTCAAATTCATTAATTAAATCGCGAATAGCTTGGTACACGTGGCGCATAGGTTCACCCAAGTTTTCACGTCGATGTGTAGTAACAAGAACTGTACGTTTTTCAGGATCCAATGCATTGATAGCAGCATCATCAAAAACATAATTATCTTGCACTGTTGTATCAAGGGCATCGATAACAGTATTACCTGTTACATATAGATGATCTGTATTGATATTTTCTTTCTTAAGATTGCTTTCAGAACTAGCTGTTGGTGCAAAATGATAGGTTGCAATAGAGCCAGTCAATTTACGATTCATTTCCTCTGGGAACGGAGAATAAATATCTCCAGTACGAAGACCTGCCTCTACGTGACCTACAGGAATTTCTTGATAGAAGGACGCCAAAGCACCTGCAAAGGTTGTTGTTGTATCACCATGTACAAGAACTACATCAGGTTTAGCTTCTTCTAATACATCTTTAAGGCCCATCAATGCACGGTTTGTTACATCGTACAATGTTTGACCTTGGCTCATAATATTTAAGTCATAATCAGGGGTAATATTGAACAAGTTTAGTACTTGATCGAGCATATCGCGATGTTGTGCCGTAACGGTTACAATCGGCTCCATATCTGGTGCTGCTTCTAGTGCTTTTACAAGAGGAGCCATCTTGATAGCTTCAGGTCTTGTACCAAAGATTGTCATAACTTTTAACATAGTTGCCTCCAACATAGTAGGATAGAAAAAATGGGGCGCCGTGCGCCCCACATATGGTTATTTCTTATGGGAATCGTCAGGTTCCTCTAAAGCTTTTGCCAATTCTTCACGATCAAAGGAAATAGTTTCATCTGAATCGCTGCGTTCAATTGTAGGACGTGGCAATGGATGTCCAGCTGCATCACTATGGGTAATAACACCAAGGCGACGAGCCACAAAAATACTGCCTAAGAAGATAACGAGTACCAATGCAATACCAATCCAAGCATTGACCTCTGCTACGATGACAGACACGCCACCAAACAGAGCTGTTACGGCATACATCATTAGCACCGCTTGTTTTTGAGATAAACCTTGAGCTAACAAACGATGATGCACATGGCCTTTATCAGGCTTAAAAATTGGACGACCGCTAATTTTACGGCGTACGATAGCAAATAATGTATCCAGAATTGGTAAGCCAAGTACGATTGCAGGAACTACTAATGCAATAGTAGCTGCCGTTTTAACAGCACCCATTACAGAAATAGCTGCTAAAGTATAACCGAGGAGCATGGAACCCGTATCACCCATGAAAATTTTCGCTGGGTTAAAGTTATACCGCAAGAACCCTACTGTTGCACCTGCAAGTGCAAGAGATATACATGCTAAGTCAGTTTGGCCAAGTTGTAATGTCATAGCGCAAACAGCAATACAAGCAATGAAGGAAATCCCTGCTGCCAAGCCATCAAGGCCATCGATAAGATTTACGATATTCGTAAATCCTACGATCCAGAAAATAGTCAATGGAGCAGCCCAATATTTAAGGTACACTACACCACCCCAAGGAAGGTTGATAAAGTCCACCCGAATATCATAAGCCACCAAAATTGCAGCTGCTATGATTTGGCCCATTAACTTAGTCTTTGGCTCAATCTGTTTAATATCATCCCAAATGCCAACGAGCACAAGAATAACTGTACCAAGTACAAAGCCAAATAGTTTATGGTCATGTGGGATAGAGCCATTAAAGAGGACCGATCCTACATAACCGAGAAAGATTGCTAACCCACCAAGTCGTGGAATAGCACCATGATGCACCTTTCGGGCATCAGGTTTATCTATTGCCCCTACAGCAACGGCAAAGCGTTTTACCAAAGGGGTTAGTGCAAAGGTTATGATGAGCGCCAGAGCAAAGGCCCACACATAATCGAGCACATAATCACTCATAAGACACCTCCAACAACTGGGTTATAAACACAATTAATTAGTTAAGCTACGAATAGGTGCTGGAATACGACCACCACGGGCGATGAACTCAGCTGCACTATATGGACTCACTTCAATAATTGGAGCGTAACCTAAAAGGCCACCAAATTCAACAACCTCACCTACGGTTTTGCCAGGTACAGGAATTACACGAACCGCAGTTGTCTTATTATTAATCATACCAATAGCAGATTCATCAGCAATAATTGCAGAAATTGTATCCGCTGTTGTGTCTCCAGGAATAGCAATCATGTCAAGGCCAACAGAACATACGCATGTCATAGCCTCTAATTTATCGAGGGATAAACTGCCACAAGATACGGCATCAATCATACCAGCATCTTCAGATACTGGAATAAATGCACCACTGAGACCACCTACGTGAGAGGATGCCATAAGACCACCTTTTTTCACCGCATCATTAAGTAATGCAAGTGCCGCAGTCGTACCATGACAACCACAAGATGATAAGCCCATTTCTTCAAGAACGTGAGCAACAGAATCGCCTACCGCTGGTGTTGGCGCCAAGGACAAATCGATAATGCCAAATGATTTACCAAGACGGCGAGATGCCTCTTGTGCTACTAATTGGCCTACACGAGTAATTTTGAAAGCAGTACGTTTAATCGTTTCTGCTACAACGTCAAAGGACTGACCACGCACAGACTCAAGTGCGTGTTTTACAACGCCTGGGCCAGATACTCCTACAGAAATAGCACTATCACCTTCAGTAACGCCAAAGAAAGCGCCTGCCATGAATGGATTATCCTCTACAGGATTACAGAAAATAACGAGCTTAGCACAGCCAAGAGCATCATTATCCTTTGTAAGTTCTGCCGTTTTCTTAACGATAATCCCCATGTCGCGAACTGCATCCATGTTGATACCAGTTTTAGTAGAACCAACACCTACAGAGCTACATACGATATCTGTAGTTGCCAATGCTTCTGGGATAGAATCAATCAAGATGCGATCAGCTCGTGTAGCACCTTTTGTTACAAGAGCGGAGTAACCACCGATAAAGTTAACACCTACTGTTTTAGCAGCACGGTCCATCGCTTCTGCAATTGGTACATAGGATGTTAAATCACTACCACCTGCAACAAGAGAGATAGGAGTTACAGAGATGCGTTTATTAATGATAGGAATACCAAACTCGCGCTCAATATCCTCACCAGTGGACACAAGATGTTCAGCTTCTTTTGTAATACGATCATAAATGCGATCACATAGTTCTTTACCAGAACTAGATGCACATTCTAGCAAGCTAATGCCCATCGTAATTGTACGAACATCAAGCTTGTTGTCATGAATCATCTGATTCGTTTCTAAAATATTGTCGATAGATAACATAGTGCCTCCTATCCTACACGGTGCATGCTTAAGAAAATATCAGCATGTTGTGCACGGATTTCAACACCAAGTTCTTTACCAAGTGTAGTTAAAGCCTCTTGAATGGAGGTCAAATCTTTTATATCTTCAGACTTTGTTTCACACATCATAATCATATTGAAAACGCCGTCAAGAATGGTTTGATTAATAGACATAATATTTACACCGTGATTAGCAAGTACTGTACTAACCCCAGCAATGATACCGACGCGGTCAACGCCGACAACGGTAACAACTAATTTCATAACATCACCTTTTCTGAGCACTACAAACTATTTAACCCATATGGGGCATTCAATAAACTATATTAATATATTATATCACATTTATTACTTTTCTACGGTGAAATCTTCATGAGTTTTCACATAAAAACGGTATTTTATACTTCGTCGGATAATGCAGCCGTTACGATAGCCTCTCCTGCTGTCAATAACGCAACTAAGCCTTTATCCCCTTTATAGCTTTCACCATAGATTTTATACAAATCCTCTGTACCAGATGGACGCGCCACAAACCAACCTGTTTCCGTTTCTACGCGAACGCCATCGATTGGCATATCCTTGTACAAGGACGTAGTACGTATATTGGTAATAAGGTCACCATCGACCTCAGTAGCTGTAATGGAACTAGCATTTAATTGTTTCAACTTAGCCTTTGCCGCCTTTGTACAAGCCGCATCAATGCGACCAAATCGTGGGTCCCCACAGCCTTCAACAATATTATTGTAAAGTCTATCAACAGTAGCCCCCATAACAGCATACATTTCCATCGCCAATAAAGCCATTACCATGCCATCTTTATCGGTAGTCCATACGGTGCCGTCCTTTTTGAGGAACGATGCCCCTGCAGATTCTTCCCCACCGATGCCAATCTCACCATCAAATAATAAAGAGCTAAAATATTTAAAGCCTACCGGAACCTCATAAACCGGAATTTCTTTAACAGCAGCCCATTTATCAATCATCGTAGTACAAACAACGGTTTTCCCTACCCCTTTATCAGTCCAACCACGGGTCGTAAACAAATAATCTGCAGCAGCCGTAAGGAATGCATTTGGAGAAACAAGGCCCTCTGCAGTAACGATACCATAACGGTCATAGTCTGGATCATTGCCAACAGCGAGATCATAATTGCCAATTTGTTTAATTACATCCGCCATCGCATATTCAGAGGAACAATCCATACGCACCTTACCATCATGGTCATAAGTCATAAAGCTAAAGGTTGGATCGTACTCATCATTGATGATATCCATATTGAGATTATATCGTTCTTTAATGGCCCGCCAATAACCGAGACCACTACCACCTAATGCATTGACAAGAACCTTAGGCTTAGCACTTTGAAGAGCTTCCATATTGATGATGGAAGATAACTCTTCAACATATAAACCCTTGTAGTCATACGGAACTTGTTGATCTGGTTCAATATTATCAATACTAATACGTTTGAACCCTTCTAATTCACAATAAGCACGAACGTACTCATTGGCACGGGTTTCAATCCATTTCGTTATCAATGTATCCGCAGGGCCACCATTGGTAGCATTATACTTAATACCCCCATTATCTGGCGGGTTATGGGATGGTGTAATAACGATACCATCCGCCTTATCAAAATGACTTTCATTATACCGAATGATAGCACGAGACACTGACGGTGTAGGCACAAAGTCCATATCCGCATCAACCATTGCAACCACACCATTACCGGCAAGGACCTCAAGCACTGTTACTAATGCAGGCTGAGATAAAGCATGTGTATCTTGGCCCACAAAAATAGGACCTGTCGCACCAAATTGTCCACGACCATCACAGATAGCCTGCGTAATAGCTGCTACATGTAAATCTGTAAAGGTACCATTCAAAGAGGTACCACGATGACCAGATGTACCAAAGGATACGAGTTGTGTCGGATCCGTTACATCCGGTGCATTATCAAAATATGCATCCACCAGAGTTTGTACATCTATAATATCTTGTTCTTGTACAGGCATACCTGCTAATTTATGAGCCATAGGAACCTCCTAATCTCAACTGTATATATCATTCATAAAACATTATATTTACACATGATTAAGATGAGATGACAAATACTTACTTATTGATTGTGTACAGTCTCTGTATCGTCCTCTTGTGTAGTACTCTTATCTTTCAACTGTTCACATACTTCAGTCGGTATAATAGGCTGCGTAAAGCCTTGACCAATAACCTCTTGTGCATCGGTTATCAAAATAAATACATTTGGATCGGCCTCTTGAATAACCTCTTTTAATTTATTTACTTGCAAGAGATTAACGGCTACCATAACGATTTGCTTCGGCGTCCGTGTGTAGGCACCCACACCATTAATAATAGTGGCTCCACGGCCAACCTTTTTGATGATGCATTCGCAGACCTCATCGGTACGATAGGTAATGATGAAAGCTACCTTTCGTTGATTAAACCCGATAACTACCTTATTCGTAATGATGGTATACACATAGACACTAATAAGTGTGACCGCTACGGCTTCAAGGCCAACAACACCAATTGCGGCAACAAGGATGGCACAGTTTATGGCACTATTAATGGACCCCATTTGAAGTCCATAATATTTGCGTACAATGAGTGCAATAGGATCAAGCCCACCTGTGTTACCGCCTACGCGGTATACAATGCCAAGACCGACACCAGTAGTAATACCAGCCATCATGGAACTCAACAAAGGATCCTTAATAATCATGTCATATTGCAAGAAGTTAAATAAATCAACCATCCAAGACAGCATCAATGTGCCATACAAGGTTTTGATAACAACACGGGTGCCCAGCCACTTCCAAGCAGCCCAGAATATAGGAATATTTAAAATCATATTCCAAGAACCAACGGATAAGCCCGTTACATAATACAAAATCAAGCCTACCCCACTAATACCAGTACTCACCAATTTGTGTGGCAATACAAAGGCATCAAGGCCGGCACCAAATATGGCACATCCAAGAATGACCATAAGGCTTTCATAGATAACACTTTTATACTTAGCGAACATAGCCCCCTCCAAATTGCCATTTCACTATAAATATTCTATAATGAACTAACTAAAACATACGCTATTTACAATATATTTAGTAATAAAACAATATGCGTATACAAATTCATCATAAACCACTTAATGGTTATTTTCAATCACTTTATAAGAGTATAAAATAAACATATAAATTGCATATATTCTGTATGTTACAAACGAGGCTATCATGAGTAAAAGTTTTGAGCAACTCGGTTGCAGTAAAATCAATATTGGACTTGCCATTACGGGCAAGCGTGAAGACGGATATCACGATATCGACTCTATCTTCCAATCCATTCGCCTTAGCGACTCCATTTATTTTGCGAAGCATCATTCCGTAGTTTTCTCCGGTGGCGCTCCAGAATTACCTGAGTATATGCAAAAATTAGTTACTTACGGGGAAGAAAATCTTGCCCTCAAAGCATTACGGGCACTACAAGCTTATACCGGCTGCAAAGCGGGAGCTGCCATTCACCTATTAAAACGAGTACCTATTCAAGCCGGTCTTGGCGGTGGTAGTGCTGATGCGGCAGCTATGTTAGTAGGTCTCAATCGATTCTGGGACTTACGACTCCCCCAAGAGGAACTTTTACAAATCGGTGCTACTCTTGGATCCGATGTGCCATTCCTATTGCAAGGTGGTACAGCACGTGGCACGGGGCGTGGTGAAATATTAACGTACGGAAAATCTCCAGATCCACATTGGTTATTACTAGTAAAGCCAAAGGTTTCTGTATCAACTGCAGCTGCTTATGGTCGCTTCACAAATAAGTCCGTAGCAACAAAACAAACCATCGATACAGTCCAACAACACTTAGAAAATAATGACTTAAAATCAGCATTCCTTACTAGTGCTAATACATTTGAAGAACTACTCTTCCCTGACCATGAAGAACTTGTCATTTGTAAAGAATTCTTCACTAGTCGTGGGTATCCAACGATTATGACTGGTAGTGGCCCTACAATGGTGGTATTGCTGGATAAACCAATGGAAGCATTACAACTGCAAGAAGAGATCAAAGCAGCAGGCCATGATTGGCTATCGCTCATTACAAAAACATGTACACAGGAGGACTTACCATGACAAAACGGTTACAACCAATACGCTTAGATGCGTATAAACCTCTACGCGAAGTCGTAAGTGAAACATTACGTCAAGCCATTCAAGACGGCGTGTTAAAACCGGGCGAACGCCTTATGGAAATCCCTCTAGCTGAAGAACTCGGTGTGAGCCGTACACCAATTCGCGAAGCCATTCGTAAGCTTGAGCTCGAAGGTTTTGTTGTCATGGTTCCTCGCCGTGGTACATATGTAGCCAATATATCGTTAAAGGATATTACTCAAGTATTCGAAATTCGATCTGCCCTAGAAGAACTCGCAGCAGGCCTTGCTGCCGAACGCATAACCGAAGAGGAAATCGAAACACTAGAACGAATGCTCGTAGAGATCGGCGACCATATGGAGAATAAAAATATGGAGTCCGTCGTAACAGCAGACGTAGAATTCCATGAAGTACTATATCGTGCATCTCGTAACGAACGTTTAGCAGATATCGTACACAACTTGCGGGAGCAAACCTATCGATTCCGTAGCTTCTCTATGAATCAACCGGGCCGACTAAGAAAAACATGGGAAGAACACCGTCAATTGGTAGAGGCCATTGCTTCACATAATGCTACTCAAGCTCGTAAGTTAGCAAGAATTCACATGGAACATTCTGAACAAACCTTATTACAAGGCATGGAGGAATCACCGGAATTCACTAAAGCTTAAAGAAACATCTTAGTTGCTATACAATAATAAACTATTAATAAAATCCTTCACTCTTGTGAGGGATTTTGTTTTACATAGTCTATAGAAATTGATACAATATTATTAATAATTATAAGAATTCTTTTTATGAGAAAGGAGCGTTTTTATGGAAGCAATGCTCAATGATGCTATTTCTACCATTAATGGCTATTTATGGAGTTATTTCATCATCTTTATCCTCATCGGCGCAGGTCTCTTCTTTACGATGACAACGAATTTTGTACAAATTCGTATGATCAAAGAAATGATTCGCCTCGTAATCAATGGTGCAGGTAGTTCTACAGAAAAAAATCATGTATCCTCATTCCAAGCGTTCTGTGTTAGTACTGCATCTCGTGTAGGTGTTGGTAACATCGCAGGTATAGCGATTGCTGTTGTACTCGGTGGTCCTGGTGCTATTTTCTGGATGTGGGTTATCGCTCTTATTGGTGCTGCTACAGGTTTCATCGAATCTACATTGGCACAAATCTACAAAGAACCTGTTGCTAAAGGCGGCTTTTACGGCGGCCCAGCATACTACATTCGCTATGGCTTAAACAACAAAGCATTATCTGTTTTATTTGCAATTTTGATCAGTATTACATACGGTTGGATTTACAACTCTGTACAAGCTAATACATTAGCTGCATCTCTTCAAGTATTCAACTTTGATGTATCCTATACAGGCGCTGTAGTAGCAATTCTTCTTGGTATTATCATTTTCGGTGGTATCAGCCGCGTTGCTAAAGCATCTGAAATCATCGTTCCTATCATGGCGGTTTTATATATCGCTACTGCATTATTCGTAGTTATTATGAATATCACTCAATTCCCACATGTAATCTATACTATTATCTCCTCTGCTTTTGAACCAGTAGCAGCAGGTGGTGGCTTATTAGGTGCTACTGTAATGAATGGTATTAAACGTGGTCTATTCTCCAACGAAGCCGGTGAAGGTTCTGTGCCTAATGCAGCGGCTACTGCAGCTGTTAACCATCCTGTTGAACAAGGTCTTGTACAAGCATTCGGTGTATTCCTTGATACATTTATCATTTGTACCGCTTCTGCTTTCATCGTGCTCATCGTTGGTGACTATAGCACAACAGGTTTAACTGGTGTTGCTCTAGTACAACATAACCTTGAACAACAACTTGGTTCTTGGGCACCAACAGCGGTAGCAATCTTTATCGTAATGTTCTCCTTCAGTTCCTTAATTGGTAACTATTACTACGGTGAAATTAATATTAGCCACTTAACAGAGAAGAAATTCTATCTTCATTTATTCCGTATTGGTGTAATAATCATGACATTCGTAGGCTCTATTGCCTCCCTTGATTTAGTATGGAATTTAGCCGATTTATTCATGGCCTTCTTAGTATTAACTAATATTAGTTCCATCGTACGTATGGGACGTACTGCAGGTCTTGCTCTTGATGACTATATCAAACAACGCAAGGCAGGCATCGAAACACCTGTATTTAACCGTTCTGTTCTTAATCATACATACGGTATCGTATGGTGGGGTGACGGCCAAACTACAGACTCTTCTGTACCTCCTACTCCAGTGGAAAATACAATGGAAAAATAAAATATATTCTCTTTAGAGATCGGTGAAAGTATCTTTCATCGGTCTCTTTTTTTTTTGTAAAAGTATCCATTTATACTGTAAAAACTACGATTTATATCTAACTTTAGGAGTGACTATAATCACAGTAAATATCTATATTCTATACACTTTTCAAGCATTAAAAACTATAGAATATAGTTATAAAATTATAAAGGGTATTATGTATACAACGTCGAATACTACAGTATGTCTAAAATTAGCAAAACTTAATTTACTCTTATATACAGGAGGTTATTATGAGTGGTTATAATCCTTATGAAAACATGCTAAATACGTTAGATGTAGCAGCAGAAAAACTCGGTTATTCTCGTAGTGAGTACGAAGTATTACGTCATCCTGAACGAGAACTAAAAGTAGCTGTACCTCTTCAACTAGACAATGGTGAAGTTCGCGTATACGAAGGTTACCGTTGCCAACACTCCACATTACGTGGTAGCGCTAAAGGTGGTCTTCGCTTCCATCCTGACTCCGACGAAAACGAAGTTCGTGCATTGGCAGCTTGGATGACTATTAAAAATGCTATCGCTAACATTCCTTATGGCGGTGGTAAAGGCGGTATCAAAGTTGATCCTAAAACTTTGAACCCTCGCGAATTAGAACGCTTGACTCGTAACTTTGTACGTCGTATTGCTCCTATCATTGGCGTAAATACTGACGTGCCTGCACCAGACGTAAATACAAACGCCCAAATCATGAGCTGGATCGCTGACGAATACAGCACATTAAAAGGTGAATGGAGCCCTGGTATCGTTACGGGTAAACCTATTGAAGTAGGCGGATCCTTAGGTCGTAATGAAGCAACTGGTCGCGGCTGTCTCATCGCATTACAAAGTTACTTAGCTAAGAAAAACTTAGACATTAAAAACCTTACTGTAGCAGTTCAAGGCTTCGGTAACGTAGGTTCCGTAGGTGCTCGCCTCATCGCGCAAGCAGGCGCTAAAGTTGTTGCTATCGGCGACGTAAGCGTTAATATCTACAACCCTAACGGTATTGATGTGGAAAAAGCATACGAATATGCTAACTCCCATGGTCGTTCCCTTGAAGGTTACAGCGAACCAGGTATGACTACAATTGGTGCGCAAGAATTATTGGCTCAACCAGTTGATGTATTGTACATGGCAGCTCTTGAAAACCAATTGAACAAAGACAACATGGAAAACATCCAAGCTAAAATCATCTTGGAAGGTGCTAATGGCCCTACTACTAATGATGCAGATAAATACTTCTATGAAAAAGGTATCGACATCATTCCTGACGTTCTTGCAAACGGCGGCGGCGTAGTTGTATCCTACTATGAATGGGTCCAAAACAAAGCTAGCTTCTACTGGACTGAAGAAGAAGTTAATGAACGCTTAACTAAAAATATGCAAAATAGCTTTGAAGCAGTTTGGGAAATGCAACATAAATACAATGTACCACCTCGTCAAGCAGCGTACATGGTTGCCCTTGAACGCCTCGTAGTAGAAACTAAATGGCGCGGCTACAACTGCTAATACTTTCAACCTCCATAACATTTAGCCATAAAAAAGGCGTAAGCTCACATCGAGCTTACGCCTTTTTATTTACCTATGTACTTTTTATTTGAAAGCACCTAATAAAGCGGCCATGCTAGGACGGCTGATCAATGCTTTTACCAAAACAGAGCCAAGCACTGCTGGAATTGTTTGACCTACGATGAGGTTCAATACCAATGGCCAGTATGGCAGGCCAAGCAATGGGCTTAGCCATAATGGTACACAGAGCGCTGGAACAAAGATGATTGGCAAAATCGCCCACCAAGCGCTAAGGCCAAGTTTACGCATACCTACGATAATACCTGTTGTTAAAATACCGACGCCAAAGCCGCCCATCATATCGAGGATACCAAGACCACCGAATAGGAAGTTAGAAATGAGGTTACCAATCCCCATTGGAATTACCAAAAACGGAAAGGCATAAGCAAGTGCATATAATGATGTTGCTATACGAATTTGATACGCTCCGAAAGAAACGCTTTGCGTTAAATATAGTACGACGATGTACAATGCCACAACCATGGCAGAAATAGTCAATTTACGTGTAGTAATCATAACACTCACCTCCTCAAATAAAAAAAGCATGGCAAAACTACCATGCTATAAATGCTTATGAATTTCCGTAGTTTTGTTTAGAGACAGGATGGTTTCAAACTGTCTTATTTAGTTGTTGCATTTATAATATCATATATTTTCGATATCTACAAGTCGTTGAGAGCTAAAGCAGCCTGTTACAGCAACTACCATCAGTGTAATATTGGCAAGGGTGGGGTGGCAGAAAATACCTTTCCTCATCGCTCCACTGGCTATACGGTCATCGGCCGAGGGCCTCGACCTGCCAAAGTCGCTCTTTGAAAAGGTATTTTCTTCCACTGCGAATTTAACAAATCAATATTACAGATACATAGTGACGTAAAAGGCCGCTTTAACTCAGCATCCCCCACATGATAAATAATATAAAATATATTACTCATCAAAGCGCCTCAACTAGTCTAAGCCAGTTGAGGAGAGTTAGCGACGTAGAAGTCCGCCTCAAGGCAAATATGGTGTCTTATCTATTAGTTTATATGTAAAGTAGCCGCCTAAAAGGCGACTACTAATATAATCCAGTTTTGGTGTATGTAGAGAAGTTTTAGTGGATGTAGAGAAATTCTATTATTGTGCTGGGTCTTCAACGCCGTTGGCGCGGAATGCTTCGGCTCTGTCGATGCAGGTACCACAGTGTCCGCATGGTTTGTCTCCGCCTTCGTAGCAGGACCATGTTAGGTGGTATGGTACGCCAAGGCGTAAGCCTTCTTTTACGACGTCTGCTTTGTTATGGTTGATAAATGGTGCTTCTAGAGAGCATTCTTTACCGGATCCTTCGAAGATAGCATCACCCATGGATTTATAGAAGTGTTCTGTACAGTCTGGGTATGCGTTACCAGCCGCATCATCGCTATGGGCACCATAGTAGATATAGCCGCAGTCTAGAGATAAGGCTAAGGAAGCCGCCGCAGATAGGAATAGGCCATTTCTAAATGGCACATAGGTGCTAACCGTACCTTCCCCTTCTGTTTCTTGTTGTTCCTTGTATGAACCTTGAGGTATTGCCTCTGTGGATTGGGTCAATAAAGAGCAATTGCTGAAGGCAAACAATTTAGTGACATCCATCGTTTTACCTTCAATGCCATAATAAGCGAGAATAGATGCAGCAGCCTCTAGTTCTTTACTATGTTTTTGACCATATTGAATGGATAACGGCACTACATTATCTTTGCCAAATCTTTCAATAGCTAGCGCTAAACATGTAGTACTATCTACACCACCGCTAAATAAGACAACAGCCTTTTGTTTTTGAGCCATAAGGTCTCCTTTCACCTATTACAACAGCCCCATCCTAAGATGAGGCTGTAGATTATACTTTCAATATATTATAAATCGATATCTAATTCTACTGGGCAATGATCAGAGCCAAAGATTTGTTGGTGAATTTTAGCTTCTTGAATTTTGTCGTCAAGACGTTTAGAGGTGATAAAATAGTCAATTCTCCATCCCGTATTTCGTTCACGAGCCTTGCCCATATAAGACCACCAGCTATATTCCTCAATAGCATCTGGATAAAGGTGACGGAATGTGTCTGTAAAACCAGCACCTAATAGTTCGGTCATTTTTGCACGTTCTTCATCTGAGAAGCCTGCATTTTTACGGTTTGTCTTAGGGTTTTTAAGGTCGATTTCTTGGTGAGCTACGTTGAGGTCACCACAGAGAATAACTGGTTTTTTCTTATCTAATTCAAGTAAATAGTTGCGGAATGCATCTTCCCAAGTCATGCGGTACTCAAGACGAGCCAATTCACGTTGGCTATTTGGCGTATAGCAACATACTAAATAGAAGTTTTCATATTCTGCAGTAATAACGCGACCTTCTTGATCGTGCTCTTCAATACCGATGCCATTAGTTACAGATAATGGTTTAATGCGCGTGAATACAGCTGTACCACTATAGCCTTTTTTAACAGCACTATTCCAGTATTGCTCATAGCCTGGCAACTCCAAAGAAATTTGGTCAGGTTGTAATTTAGTTTCTTGTAAACAGAAAATATCTGCATCCAGTTCATTAAAGGATTCCATAAATCCTTTTGTTACAGCGGCACGAAGGCCGTTTACATTCCAAGAAATTAATTTCAATGCTTACTCCTTATTCTAATAGTGCTTTTACATACCAATATAGTTTGTGAAAGCCTCTATTTCAACAATTTCCTTATATTTCAAAAATATTCTTATTTATACTAGCAATTATAGTATGTTATACAGTTTAGACAGAAAGTTGTACATTACTATTGTTTGTGTTTCTTTGCATGTCTTGCTTCCGCACGAGCCTTTCGAGCATTTTCGTTTGCTTTAAGATCACTTTCACGTTTTTCACGGAAATAATTAGCTATGGAAGATAAAACAAGAATTACCAACACCGTAACATTAAACATGCCGGGCCCAAAGGTATAGATGTGATAACACAAATAACCAAACGCAACAAGGGTTAGTAGATGTTTTAAAATTTTCATTTGCCCTCCTGTATTATCGTAATGTTTCTACACCAGTCTTAAGTGGGAAACCGTCATAGGTTACCCAATCACTAGAGCTACCAACATATAAAGCCGATTCAAGCCCTACTTCGCTCATAGTTAACATCGCATTACAAGCGGTTACCCCTGAGCCACAGTAAGTCACAACAGGTCTATTTTGGTAGATTTCATTATAGTACTCAGCTTCTAAATCTTTTACAGACTTAGGACCATCTACGGTATAACCACTTTCATAAAAATGATTAACAGCACCAGGAATGTGACCAGTCATGCCATCCATCGTATCTACTTGAGACCCATCGTAGCGGAACGGCGCACGAGCATCGATGATAACATGGTCACCCGTTTCACTAGCCTTGAGAACCTCATCACGACTCATAACCATATGCGTTTGTAATTCATAGTTGAAAACAGACGGTTCTGCAGGTAATGGAGTTGGTTCTTTAGTTAGAACATGACCTTCCTTAATCCAGCGTTCAACACCGCCAGACAATACGCGTACATCCGTTAAACCCAGGTAGCGCAACGTCCACCATAAACGTCCCGCCAAGAAAAGCCAAGAGTCATATACAACAACCTTGGAATCACGAGTAATCCCGTAAGACTCAAAAGTATGAGCCAAACGCTCCATATCTGGTAATGGATGACGACCGCCATGCTCACCTACAGGGCCTGTTAAATCCTTATCTAAATCTACAGGAAAAGCCCCCTTAATATGACCTTGTTTATAATCTTGATAACCTCGAGCATCTAAGATGATAACCTCATCGAGACAAGCTAATAACTCTTTAGGAGTGATGAAATTTGACATATGTACTCCTTTCATATAATTATATCGAAAAATACAAATCTGATAATATTATTATATAACGATATGAAAGTATGGACAATGAATATGAAAATATAATTTAAACGATAAGCCAATATGTTCTAATAGCTCTTTCACATTACAAATATCCTATCCATACAAAATAAAAGGTACACCTATATAGTATTATAGGCGTACCTCTATATTGTATGCTGATGTATTTCAATTATAAAAGAAAAGAATTCCCACAACGTAAACATATATATGTATGCTCCCAGTCGCGACGTAATCCTGGATATATGTCTCTATTCCATACATAACGTTGATATGTTTTGTAGATTAACAACGCATATGCACCAAAATAAATAATTAGTGAAGCCTCATGTTTACTTAGACCGGAAATCCAAAGCAATAATACGAGACCAAATTGAATCGCAATCCACCACTTTAAAATAAATGTAGCAATTGATTTTTTCATCGGAGGTTTTGCCATCATAGAAAGTGCTGTTTGTTGAGTACCTACAGTATTGCCAATACCAACACCTACTCGACCACCAGCACCAATACCTACACCTGTAGTTACACCATTTACATTAGAAAAGCCACCAGCATAAGCAATATTATAACTTTGAATATTTTCCGACTGACAATATGGACACACGTATGCATTCTCGCTCATAAATCTCTCTCCTATTATATCTCATAATACTATAATAGTTTATATCCTACTTAGAATTAATGAGAAAGTAATGAGAATTACAATATTTTTATGACTAAAAAAGCCTCTATCAGGGATAGAGACTCTTCGTAATTAAAAGATAACTTTATAATATTGTTTAAATGCCTTTACTGAGATAATATACGCACTTGAAGTAGCATCAATCTTTTGAAGCTCATCACATAATAAAACTAGAGTTTATACTAATACTAACACTAATAATTATAAACGTTTAGAGATCGCATCTACTGCATCAATATCAGCAGGTAACCAATCTACTGAGTATAAATTCTCTTTTGAAAGCCATTTAGCCGCTTCATGTTCTAATAGAGTAATATCAGAATCATTTACTAAAGAACATAAATAACAATACATTGTTAAATCAAACTTCTCATACCCTGTATATTCAATAGTAATAATATGTTCCAGAACGGTAATCTCCGCTTCTAGTTCTTCATGTATTTCTCTTTTAAGTGCTACCTCGTGAGCTTCGCCAGGCTCAACCTTACCACCTGGGAACTCCCAACCATCTTTTAGATCACCATAACCACGTTGAGTAGCTAATATAGTATTATCTTTTTTGATAATTGCTGCTACAACTTCAATATGTTTTCGTTCTTCACTCATATATCCTTACCCATTAATAATATAATCATAAATATCATCCCGTACGGGCACTTCAAGTTGATACTCTAGCTCTACTGCCATAGTACCATTTGCCATAAAGATTTCTTTAGCTCGTTCTCGTCCTGTAGAATGAATAGGACCCAAATAGTAAAACTCTTTAGACTCTTCATCATCCTTATTCTTTCTCATAAACAAGTGCATAGAAACCCCTAAGGCATCAGCGTTAAATGCAGTCTGCACATCATCAGAAGAAAATGATCGTTTATTTTTAGAAATAGCTTTCAATAATCCTGGATTTTCAAATCTATCTTCATACTTAATAGTATCTTGAATATCATCTGCTTTATGATAATTGATGAATACAGGATACGTCTTTGTTTCCTTATGGAATTTATATCCCCCAATATTCAATGGCACTTCATTTTGAGGCCATTCTAATAATTGACACACTTGTTCATAGGTATACTTTTCATATAAAGCAAAAGGAGTATTCGGATAAATCTTACCTTTATATTTATCATCAAACTGTTTCAAACCATAGGCAACAAGTTCTTGCACTTGCTCTTTAAAATTACTATTTTCTAATGCATCTTTAAATGCTTGAGATATTCCATAACGACCATTAGATAATTCAATAAATACACTATCTTCAAATGTCTTTTGTGCCGCTTTCACACCGAATTGATTTGTCATAACATTAATGAGATTAATTCGCCCATGCTCAGATAATTCTACATCATATGTATTTAAAAGCTCATTAGATACATATGTAATAACATCCTGTTTTCCTTCTAATAATGCTTGTAATGCTAATAGCTCTCGTACACGTATTCCTGTTGTTAGTTTTTGAGATATAAAATGTAACATCCGTTCCTGAACAGGTGTGAATGATACATCATAATCCTTATCTTTAATCTTTATCAAGAAATTATGATAGGACTTAAATTTATAAAAAATTCGACTTACATCAATAGAACCATGTTCTGCAAAATCAGAAATTCTAGGAATACGACCTAATTTAAAGCGCAAATTAAAATAGGCTTCTTTTATTAATTTCATATCAGAAAACTTTGCCGTATCAATAGATTCGTAAATACGTTGTTTCGCAATTTTATCAAAATGTACTGTTGAGCTACCAGGGATAATACGATTACCTGCTTGTACATATCGACGCAATGTATCTTTGTTATAACTTCTATCACCAGATAGTGCCAAGGGAATCATAAAGTTATTTGTATAGTTCCCAATAAAATCAAGGATAACTACATATTCCTTATCTTCAAACTTACGAAGTCCACGTCCTAATTGTTGAATAAAAATTATTGGGCTTTCAGTTTGACGTAACATAATAACTTGATTGATTTCAGGTATATCAACGCCTTCATTAAATATATCCACAGTAAATATATAATCTAACTGCTCATCAAGTCTACCTTGATACTCCCCGGTCCCTGTTAATCGAGCAATCGTTTTCTCTCTACTTTCTTGGCTATCCTCACCCGTCAAGCTTACCGTGCGATAAATCCCTCGCTCATTAAAAGCGTCAGATAAAGCCTTTGCTTCAACGCGATTACTGCAGAATACCAGGCCTTTTACTCGACTACCACTATGTCCAAAGTAGCGAATCTTTTCAATAATTTTATCTACACGCTCCTTTGTTGATAAATTAGAAAAAGTAACCTCCATATCAGTAATCGGTTCGTCTGTATCAACCCATAAGTCACTAATACCAAAATAGTGGAATGGACACAATAAATCTTCCTCTAGAGCCTGTTGTAATCGAATTTCATAAATAATATTATGATCAAAGAGCTCATATAAATCATAACCATCAGTCCGCTCCGGACTTGCAGTCATACCTAATAGAAACTGTGGTTTAAAATAGTCGATAATACGTTGATAACTTTCAGAGCCTGCACGATGTACTTCGTCAATAATAATACAATCAAAAGTTTTTGGATCGTATTGTTTCATTACATCATAACGCCCCATCATTTGCATTGTAGAAAATACATGGGTAGCATCATATTTTTTAACATTACCAGATACTAACCCAAACGTTATAGATGGATCATTATAAACCCGTTCAAAACTTGCCATTGCCTGTTTTGCTATTTGTTCGCGGTGCACTAAAAATAGAATTCTTTTCGGATTCATTTCACGCATCGTAAAGGCTGCTGCATAAGTTTTTCCTGTCCCCGTAGCAGAAATTAAAAGCCCTCGTTTAGCCTGATTAGCTCTTAGCTCATTAAAGTTGGCAATAAACTGTTGTTGCATTATATTAGGTTCTAAAGTAGGTAAATCAACTTGATTAAACTGTTCCGCTACAGACCTTTGAGAAGAACGTTCTGGACGAACCCATCTAGGCTTATACCAAGGTATAAACTCTTCATAAGGAATGGCAAATTTTGAATCCCAATACAGTTCAAATTCCTCATTAATCTCTCGAGCATAAGTATCGCTACCATGTACTTCAGAACGGGTATTCCACTCTCTATTGCTCTTTAGCGCATTAATAGTTAAATTAGAACTACCTATTATAATTTGATAGGATTCATCTTTCCTAAAAATATATCCCTTTGTATGAAAACCATGTCCACTACCTTGAGTAGTACAATATACCTTCAAATCAATATTCTTTAGATTACCTAAATCTTCTAGAACTTGTGGACTATTAAAACCAAGATAATCTGTTGTTAATATGCGACCATGTACACCTCGATCTTCTAACTCTTTAAGTATTGGCTTTAATGTTAGTAATCCTTCTGGTGTTATAAATGCTACAGATATTAAAAACTCATCACAATTACGCAAACCATCTTCTATAGCAGATAGCACATTGCGCCCTTCCCCATTTGCTATGAGTTCTGAAGATGTAGCAAAGTTGAGTAAACGATTCGATTCTAACATAAAAAACTCCCCATATAATGAATACTATACTTGCTATTATACCAGCCGCAGCTGCAGCGTCTAGAGAAATATATTTTTATGCAGAATAGCTTGTTTATGTAAAAGCCTTTTAAGGTTATCCCTCTACAAATCACTAATTACAAATATTAATACATGTTCACATAACATAATTTCATCTATTCCTTATGATTCTCCACTCTATACGTCTTTTTTGGGACGTAAGTTTATGATATAATATAACTAATTACTCTTAGGGGCGTAGTCCGCCCAAACGGATCCAAAAAGAGTTAGTGTGTTTTCAAGGAGCGTGCGCAGTTGAAAAAGGGGTACATCAAGTTAATAGCAGCTGTTATACTTGGCGTCGCTATTATCGGTGGTGGGATCTACGGGGTGTATACACTCTTGTCATCCAATACAACGACAATTTTATATCGATCAACCGTTGACGACAAGATCAACGCTATCCGACCTTATATCGTCGCATTAGACTCATATAACGCGTACAGTGTAGCCTATGCAAATCAATTACAACCAACTCTTGAAGAGTTACGTAATGGGTCCCATAACACGACGATTACATTACCAAAATACAAAGATCTTAAAACAGCATTAGAGGCTGCAAAGCAAGATAGCCCTACTCCATACGAAGATGTAAACCAATCAACTAATGATGTATTAGCAGTGCTAGATCAATTGATTCCTGTTGCGGATCAATTGCAAGCCTACTATGTAGAACGTCGTTTTGAAAAAGATAATTTCAAAGGTAGCGATGAGTTAGCGGCACAGTATGTACCTCTAGCTGAACAATTCTACGCTACATACAATGCTTTAGATTTAGCCTTAGATAATCGTAATAATGAGCTCTATACAGAACGCATGACTGAATATCAAGGTGAAAAACGTGAAAACGCAGTTAACTTCATCGAGTTAAATCTCATGACGGCCCAAACAATCGATCTTATCGATCCAGATGGAAATACAGATACCCAAAAGGTTGAAGCAAACTTGCAACAAATCACGCAACGCATCAACAAATTACAACCTGGTACAACATCAGAAACGCAAAACGCAGTTCGCGAGTATCAAGATTCTGTAAAAGAGTTTGTCGCAGAGGCTCGCAACTATATCATCATCAATTCTTCCTACGGCGAAGCATATACACAACTATTTATTAAATATAACAAAATGGTTGGCAAAGCAAATGTCGTAAATATGGCAGAACTTGATGCAACAGATCAAAAGAAAAAATAACTAACTACCAAAAGAGGACTAGCCGTGGCTAGTCCTCTTTTGATATGTCTACAACTACTTTAAATTATATTAACAAGTTTCATTACTATAGGTTTATATAATAAAATTATTTCCGTTTTAAGTCTTTCGTAATAATATAGTATTCAGATGGAGATATCTTAATACCATCGATATTGTTATTCCCTACAATATTAATCTTAGGATATCCAAGGAAGAGTGCTATCGAATCATCTAGCATCAATTGTTGTGCATTGATCAACGCATTACGACGCACTAATGGATCGTTGGCACTTTCACCAAGAGCTAACAATTCATCGAAACGTGGATTGGAGAATCCAGAACCATTTGCCTCAGCACCGGTCCCCCAGTATTGTTTCAAGAACCATACAGGTTGGCCAGTATTAGCAGTAACTACACTAGAGATGAGCATATCGTAATCCCCAGATTGCGCCAATGTATCAATCACAGCATAGTCTATGATTTTAATTTGTAAATCTACACCGATTTTTTTGTAGTCCGCTTGTAATGCCTCTGCATATAATGGCAATTCAGGACGAGATGTATAGGCATAGAAATCAAGCACTAGGTTTTCACCATCTTTATCTACAATCCCATCACCATTTGTATCAATATAACCTTCACGTTTAAGTAATTCTTTAGCACGTTCAACATTATATTTATTAGGATCCCGCAATTGATTGAATCCATAATCAATGGACGGTGGCAATGGAGCCTTACCGGCAATAAAGGTATCCTTCATAAGGTTCTTTGCATAGGACTCACGATTCGCTCCGGCAATGAGGGCCGCTCGAAGATTAGCATTCTTAAGCTTGCCTTTTTGGCTCATCCGAACGAATACATCACGTAAAGATGATCCTTCATAAATAGTAAATTTCTTATCGTTTTGGAAGATACCATATTCGCCAGGTCCAATGCTAACGGCCATATCTACATCACCCGCTTGCAATGCCATAGCTCGTGTATTGGCATCGTTAATAGATGGAATTTCAACCTTAGCAAAGCCTGGCTTGCCATCCCAATAGTTATCATTCCGTGCTAGCTCAGCACGCTCTTTTGTAAATGATGTCACTACATAAGGACCAGTACCAATAGGACCTTCCTTCGCAATATCACGACCATTTGCCTCAGCAGTTACATCCATAATCAAGAATAATGGATCTCCCAACAAGTTTGGCAAATTATAATAAGGCTTATCGGTCTTAATTGTGAGCTCTTGACCATTAGCCGTCATTTCAGTGTAATTAAAGAATGTTTTTGCCCGTTTACTTTTCCCGAAGGTTCGTTCCAAAGACGCCTTTACGGCCTCAGCAGTAAGAGCATTACCGTTAGAGAACTTAACCTTATCGTTGATGGTGAAAGTCCAAGTCAGCTTATCATCACTTTGTTTCCAAGAGGATGCTAACCAGGGTTTAGCATTCATGTGATCATCAAATTTTATTAGAGTTTCCCCTACACCATATCGTACAACGGCCCAGCTAAAATAGTTTTCTGTTGGTTCTAATGTACCTGCAAAGCTAATAGCCCCTACCTTTAATACATCATTAGATGAATTGGATAATTGATTCATACAGCCTACAGTACCAAGGACCGTAACACCCAGCATCATACCAATCAGTAATGCCTTACGTAATCCTTTCATTCACACACCTAACCTTTCTCTATAAGTATATGTATATGTATATCATTTCATATGAGCATATTTTAATTATACCCATAGGGGTATATCGCTTAGTCAACTATACTATATATTTAGTGTTAACACAATCATTTTTGAGAAAATTTTCGATATATTTATGTAGAAGCAAAAATTATCCGCATAATAAATAATAGATAATATAAAAATAGCAGTTAACCAAATGGCTAACTGCTATTTTATATAATCAAAATTTATGCTTTCCCAGCTTCTTCTAAAGTAAGTGGCTTATGATCTTTACCAATTTCAAAGATAGAACTCAATAGAACCTTTGTATAAGGATGTTTTGCATCTGCTAAATGGAATGCATCTAGCTCTTCAACGATAGCACCTTTATACATAACCACTACCTTATGACACATGGTACGAATGAACGCAATATCATGAGCGATAAATAGATATGTTAAATTTTTCTTCTTTTGTAAACGCGCTAGTAAATAGGCGATGGAGTCTTGTACAGACACGTCTAGAGCACTTGTTGCCTCATCTAGAACAAGAATTTCTGGTTCTAGTACAATGGCACGAGCAATAGCTACACGTTGACGTTGACCACCAGACATTTCATGAGGATAACGATGCATGAACTCGCGAGGTAGGTCTACCATTTCAAGATAGTCACCTGCGATTTGTTCTTCTTTTCCTTTTTCAAGAAGCCCAAAATTGTATAACGGTTCAAGGATAATATCCTTTACCTTCATACGCGGATTGAAAGCTGCAGATGGATCTTGGAATACCATCTGAATTTTCTTGCGGTATTCTTTCGTTTGCTCAGAGTTCATATGTTGAATCTCTACACCATCTACATAAATCTCGCCTTCTGTGATAGGCAGCATCTTCATGATCATACGAACCAAAGTTGTTTTACCAGAGCCAGACTCCCCTACAATCCCAAGGGACTCGCCTTTTTCTAAGGTGATATTAATACTCTTACACGCTTCGAGCTCACCACCAGTAGGAAGTGGGAATCGTTTACATACATTTTTTAATTCTACAGCGTAGTTAGTCAATGTAACGACCTCCTTCCAATGTTGGTACAGCATCTTTTAATTGCTTCGTATATTCATTAGATGGGTTTTCCAAAATATCTTGCGGTGTGCCAGCATCAACAACACGACCCTTTTTCATAACAATGATATAGTCGGACATATAGGCCGCTACACCAAGGTTATGCGTAACCATTACGATAGCAGAATTATGCTCTTTAGCAAGTTCTAGCATTTGCATAACAACTTGTGATTGTGTTGTTACATCTAAAGCAGATGTAGGTTCATCACCAATTAATAACGCAGGATCCAGCGCTAATGCCATAGCAATGCCCACACGTTGGCGTTGACCGCCGGATAATTCATGTGGATAACGGCGCAATATATCTGCCCCATTAGGGAGAGAAACAGATTCTAATAACTCAATTGCTCGTCGATCACATTCATCATTGGTAATTTCTATATGAGATTTAAATAATTCTCTAAACTGTTTACCAATGCGAACTATTGGGTCTAAAGCACTACCACTATCTTGGAAAATCATGGCCATGTCTTTACCACGTATAGCTCTCCATTCAGACTTAGATAGGGTGCGAAGGTCTTGACCATTAAAGAGCATTGTACCATCTGTGACCTCACCACCTATAGGCAATAAACCCATGAGGGCCCGGATCACGGTAGTTTTACCGGATCCAGATTCCCCTACAATGGTCAATACCTTACCGCGTTCCAAGGTAAAGTTTACATCCATAACAGCAGGCACACCTTGGTACGCGATGTTAAGGTTCTCTACAGTTAGTATGTTTTCTGCCATTATAGCTCCTTATTATTTTGTAATTTTATTAGTAATCCAGTAGTAGTCACTTGGGTACATGACAGCACCTTTCAAGTAAGAACCAGTAACGATATTAGTTTTAGGGTAACCTAAGAACAATGCAGCACCATCATTCATCAATAATTGTTGAATTTGAATTGCATAGTCACGACGTTTTGCAGGATCAAATTCAGTTTCAGCAGCATCTAACAATTGGTCAACTTGTGGATTGGAGTAACCAGAACCGTTTTGAGGGTTGGAACCATCCACATTAGTATGCCAGTAGTTAGCTAAGAACCAGATTGGATCGCCTGTATTAGCAGTTACGATGTTGGAGATAAGCATATCATAGTCGCCATCTTGACCCATTTTATCAATCAAGTTATAGTCAACTGTTTTGATTTTCATGTCGATACCCACTTTTTTAAGGTCTGCTTGAACAGCTTCTGCATAAAGTGGTAATTCTGCACGAGAATTATATACTACGAAGTCAAATGTTAATGGTTTGCCATCTTTATCAAGGATGCCGTCCCCATCAGTATCTTTCCAACCATCTTCTGCTAATAATTGTTTAGAACGTTCAGGGTTATACGCATTAGGATCTTTCAAATCTTTGAAGCCATAGTCCATGGATGGTGGAATTGGTGCGG
This sequence comes from Veillonella sp. 20925_1_51, assembly GCF_041431445.1. Lineage (NCBI taxonomy): Bacteria > Bacillati > Bacillota > Negativicutes > Veillonellales > Veillonellaceae > Veillonella > Veillonella sp. 20925_1_51. Next base: position 43,423 of record NZ_JAPVXT010000008.1, on the reverse strand, counting down.
AACCAGGAATGAATGTACCTTTTAACAATACATCAGCATAGTTTTTACGGTCTGTTGCGGAAATAACTGCAGCACGTACTTTGTCATCACCAAGAACACCTTTTTGGTTGATACGAGCCAATACTACGCGAAGAGATGCGATTTCATCAACCTTGAACTTATCGTTATTTTGGAATAAGCCCATTTCACCAGCACCGATGTTAACCGCCATATCTACGTCACCAGATTGCAAGCTCATAGCACGCGTATTAGGATCATCGATGGAAGGAATTTCTACAGTTTTAAATGGTACTGTACCATCCCAATAGTTTTCGTTAGCAGCCATCTCAGCACGATCTTTTGTGAAAGATTTAACTACGTATGGACCTGTACCGATAGGACCTTCCTTGGCAAAGTTACGGCCATCTTTTTCAGATTGAACGTCAACGATTAGGAACAACGGATCCGCTAAAAGGCCAGGCATATTAGGATATTCTTTTGTTGTATGAATAACTAATTGTTGACCATTAGCTTCCATAGAGTCATATTCGAAAAATGTTTTTGCACGATTGGATTTTTCAAAAGCCCGTTCGATAGATGCTTTAACTGCTGCAGCATCAACTTTTTTACCATTAGAGAATTTCACCTTATCATTGATTGTGAAAGTCCACGTTTTATGGTCTGGGGATACTTCCCATTTAGATGCAATCCATGGTTGAGGTTTCATGTGTTCGTCAAACTTAGCCAATGTTTCGCCTACACCATAGCGCATAACAACCCATGCGAAGAAGTTTTCTGTAGGTTCTAATGTGGATGCGAAGTTAGTTACACCAACTTTTAAAACATCCTTATTAGCAGCACCATTATTATCAGAGCCGCAACCAGCGATGAAGGAACCCATCACTACAATGCTAAGACCTGCTAAGAGGGCTTTTTTCCAAGATTTTTTCATGTAAAATCTCCTTGTTCCATTACATATAAACATAAAACATACACATCATGACCACTACAATCTACAATAGTCATAATGGAAAAACCTTATTACCGCCTATTTATATAACAACTTTCACAACACAACCTATAAATAAGCATCACACATAACTAACCTTGGTTCTTAGGATCCACTACGTCCCGTAAGGAATCAGACCAAAGGTTAAAGATAGCAACTACGATAAGGATGGACATACCAGGGAATGCCATCAGCCATGGACTGGTTTGTAAATATTGACGACCTTCGTTAAGCATAAGGCCCCATTCTGGTGTTGGTGGTTGAGCACCAAATCCAAGGAAGGAAAGACCTGCTACTTCAATCATGATAGCCCCAATATCAAGAGCCCCTGTTGTAACAACAAGAGGAAGGATATTGGGAATGATATGACGTCTTAGAATAGTCGTTGTAGAGGCCCCCATCATGACAGCCGCCGTTACATACTCTTCACCGCGAACTTTCAACGTCATAGACCGTACAAGACGAGCATATTTTGCCCAACCAACTACAGATAGCGCTATAATCGTATTCACAATGCTACCACCCAAAATACCAGCAATGGCAATGGCTAATACTACACCCGGGAAGGATAGCATAATGTCCGCAAGACGCATGAGGACCATTTCGATTTTCCCGCCGAAATAACCAGCTACAGCACCGATAATAGTACCAATGCTTACCATGATAACAACGATACTGACACCCATAAACAAGGATAACTGTGTACCATAAATGATGCGAGACAATACATCACGACCAAGCTTATCTGTACCAAACCAATGTTGACTACTTGGCGCTTGTAATGCTTGACTCAGATTTGAGCTAAAAGCATCACCCGGAGCAAGCCATGGTGCAAATATAGCTATGAGAACTACCACAATCATCAAGGCGCTATAGAAAGAGAACAATTTATGTTTTTGAATAAATTCTGCCATTATGCTCTCTCCCTTTTTAATCTAGGGTCTAACAAGATATATGACGCATCAACTAATGCATTAATACACATATATGCTAAGGCAACCCACAACACAAAACCTTCGATCAATGGATAGTCGCGCATGGTAATGGCATATACTGCCATATTCCCAAGGCCAGGCCAGGAGAATACCATTTCAATAACTGCAACACCGCCTAATAACCAACCGATAACAACGCCCAGTATAGTGATAAGTGGTAATACTGCATTAGGCAAAATATGACCGAATAAAATTTTCATCTCACTCACACCACGAGCACGTGCGCCGATAACATAATCCTTTTGCATTTCTTCAAGAATAACGAGACGAACTTGGCGCATGTACTTGGACCCGACTACAACAGCTAATGTAACGGCTGGTAGAATTACACCGATAGGAGTTACACGAGAAGATGCAATAGGAACAAGTCCTAATTTAAGGCCAAAGATATAAATCAGTACAAGGCCTAACCAGAATGATGGCATAGACACGCCTACAAAGGAAGCAACGCGCAACAGATAGTCGATCCATTTGTTTCGATTTAAGGCGCTTATAATCCCTGCCGGCAATGCATAGAGCAATGTAAATACTAATGCTGTACCTGCTAGCATAACTGTCCCTGGCAAAGCCTCCAACATACGATCTACAACAGGCTTTTTAGCAGAGTAACTCATCCCTAAGTCACCTTGTGCAGCATTCACAACCCAGTTTGCATATTGCACTATAAACGGTTTATCTAACCCAAGCTGAGCTCGAGTTTCATCGATAAGCTCCTGAGATACAATTGTATCTGCCGTTTCTAGTAACATCGTTACTGGATCGCCTGGTGCTAAATAAGTGAGACAAAATGTTAAAAAAGTAATGCCAAACAGTGTAACAATGAATTGACCTAGCTGTTTAGCAAAGCGTTTGCCCATAGGCGCCTCCTCCTATACTCTCTAAATACTACAATAATCTAAATGAACAACTAATATGCTTATTTCTCCCGATATAGCAGAGGTGCATATAGGAAAACGACAAAAAAGGTTAGTCCACCTGACTAACCTAAATTAAGTATAGTATGTACAATACCATACATTTAGAGCAGGCTTTCTGACTCATGATTCATCGCAATATTTCGGCCTTCCCAGTTTCCCAGTGACCCTATAATGAAACCTTGCTCCTCATTACAGCTATTTGCATAGTATGGGATTTACACCCATTTTCCTCTTTTACGCTCGGTATACCCCGACACTCATTAGTTTATTCATTTTTATCGATTATAAATATACTATATTAATAATATGTTTACAATACATATACCCCTTAGGGGTATTGTTATATTTAGTAAAATCAATATAATTTTTATACTAATAAAAATTATCGATTACTGAACAAGTCTCTATTTATGTATAAACCCATACAAATCACTTTATATATATGATTTTTTCCGTATTAACTGTATCCAACTGTATATATATTAATTATTATTATAATGGTAATTTTCTCATGAATTTTTTTTATACATACCGAAAAAACTCTTAATCACTTTAGCAACTATCAATTATTTATAATTAATAAAATTATAATTAATAAGTCTGATTAATATACCAAAAAGAGGCTGTTACTAAGTAACAGCCTCTTATAAGACGAGAGATATTCAGTTAATCGATACTTTGTTGTAAGCGGTGCGCTTTGCGTGTAGCCCACGCTTTACGCAAAACATAGATCACAAGACCAATGCTTACTGCCACGGCACTACCAACCATAGCATCAAAGCCACATGCATAGATAGCATATAAGCAATACACAACGCCTGCACCAAATACGTAATTGTAGCGTTTAATACGGCTTTCAGCTACGCCAGCCATACGCATCATTGTAGGTACAGCTAAGATGCACAATACATATGGTACTACGTTAGTTACAACCGCTAAGTTTACCAATACTTCAAATTGCTCACGCAAAGAATCACTTGCAGTGAACAATGTAAGTAATGTTTCAACAGCGAGTAGAATGAATACGCCACGAACAGGAGCATCATTACTATTTACACGAGCGAATACTTTAGGGAAGTAACCATGTTCCGCTGCGCTTTTAAATACGCGAGACAATGTGAATTGCCAGCAAAGTAAAGCGCCAAAGCAAGAAATAACCATTGCAGCCATCACGATATTTGCAATTGTATCATTGAACATGTATACGAATGTCAAACCGAATGGTGCGTTAGAATTTAATAAGTCGATGTTAGGCACGATACCGGCCATAACGTTTGTGGACAAGATGTAAACCACTGCCACTGCTAATGTACCCGCTACAGTTGCGATAGGTACGTTTTTCTTTGGATTCTCAACAGCATCAGCATTAGCCGCTGCGGACTCAAATCCTAGGAAGCCCCACAATGTGAGGGAAATGGATTGTTTTACTGCATCGTAAAACGGAAGATCATTTGGGTTCCAAGCCGCCCAATAAATAGATGGGTCAAACCAATACCAGCCGATTGTACCAATTAATAAAACCGGCACAATAGAGCCCCAAATAGTCATGTTGCTGAGTCGACCTGTGAAGCGATTACCACGGAAGTTCAAAATCGCTGCGAACCATAAAAGCACAATTGTTACTTGGCTAGTTTGTGTTGCATTGAGGTCAACACCAAAGAAAGCTGCGCCATAACCTACGGCAGATACCGCGATGGCGATATTAGCAATGATGAGAGATATGCTGTAAGCATAGCTCGCCATAAAATGTCCAGTTTTACCGAAGCGGTGTTCTGCATAACCGCCCATGCCCCCTCTAATCTGGGAGAACATACCCGCTTGAGCAAAAATATACGCTAACAGAAGCGCACCCACAGCTGTTACGAGCCAAGATAAAACTGAAATAGTACCAACTTGAGCCAAATTAGTTGGTAACATAATGATCCCAGCTCCTAGCATATTGGCTGCTACCATTGTGGTTAGCTGGAATACAGACATTTTTTTAGCGGTGGTTTTCATGTATCAATCCCCTTTCAAAAGGTGAATTTTTTCTCGTCCATAATTCACTTAAATATAATATACCGCTAAGTAAATTCAGTTCGTGCTGTGATGGGCTTGAATGTGAATTTACCATTGTTATTCTTATTACGAATTAAATAATAACACCTATGAACCCAAAATGAAAGTACTTTATTGGCGGACAAGCATTATTACACGAATTGAATAAATTATAGTTAATTTATCATCTAAAACGAACAGAACTCATTTTAACAATGACAGTGTATGTTTTTACCCCATTTTATTCTGTGTATATATGTGATTTTTACTATCTATCATGGTTATAGTGTCGTAGTACAAGACTATTGTTTTTGCACAGTCCACTGTATACGTACACAAATTTACACCATTTTAATAGTAATTTATCAATTAGAATACCTCTTTTCTAGAAATTATCTATCATTCAAATAAAAAAATCGATATACACATAAGCTTAAAGGTTAATATAAAGCACTTTAACATAAGACTTATATGTATATCGATCTTAAATTTTCAATGTCACAAGTAACGATTACTCTGAATGTTACTCTTATACAGGATGTGGCCCTAAATCAAAACATTAGGCTTACTAAAGCAGTTATGCTTGCACAGATTCAACAATTGCTTTCCACTGAGCAATTTGTTTTTCTTCTCCGGCGATAACAGCTTTACCATTGTTCCGTTGTCTTTCCACACATTCTGGAGCTGTACCAGAGTAGTTATTACGTCCTGCTACACAGGCTTCGATGGAAATGGCATCAAGAATATCTGCATCGAAGTGATCAGAGATAGCTTTGAAATCCTCAACAGATAAATCAAGTAATACGCAGCCTTTTTCGATACAATGATGAACAGCATTACCTACGATTTCATGCGCTTCACGGAATGGAACACCTTTTTTTGCAAGGTAATCTGCCATATCTGTAGCATTAGAGAAGTCATCATCGAGGACAGCTTTCATATGAGCCCCATTAACCTTCATACCACGAATCATAGCCGCATTAATGGACAATGCAAAGTGTACTGTATCGATAGCATCAAAAATGCCCTCTTTATCCTCTTGCATATCTTTATTATATGTAAGTGGCAAACCTTTTAATGTAGTTAATAAACCTAACAAGTGGCCATAGGTACGACCTGTTTTACCACGAACAAGTTCACATACATCAGGATTTTTCTTTTGTGGCATAATGCTAGAGCCTGTACAATGAGCATCATCAAGTTCAATAAAATTAAACTCATTGGTAGACCACAAAATCAATTCTTCGCTAAGGCGGCTCAAGTGCATCATCACAAGAGATGCAAAGGACAAGAATTCAACTACATAGTCACGGTCGGATACGGCATCCATACTATTTTCGTAAATACGGGAGAAGCCGAGTAGCTTTTGCGTATAAGTTTGATCAATACCGTATGTAGAACCTGCTAAGGCCCCTGCACCAAGTGGCATGATGTCTGCGTGTTTGAAGACCATCAACAAACGGTCAAAGTCACGTTCTAGCATAGAGAAGTATGCCATCATATGATGACCGAACAATACAGGTTGTGCCCGTTGTAAATGCGTATAGCCAGGCATGATAACATCGCTGTATTTTTCAGCCGTTTCGATGAGAGCTTTTTGCATATCTACGATGAGCTCGCCCATTTCTACTACGGCTTTACGCACATACATATGCAAGTCTACTGCACATTGGTCATTACGGCTACGGCCGGTATGTAAGCGGCCACCGGCTTCACCAATATTATCTGTTAGGTGCTTTTCAATATTCATATGAATATCTTCAAGAGCCACGGAGAATGGGAACTCCCCTTTATCGATTTGGCCTTTTATCTTTGTTAAGCCCTCAACAATAGCGTCCCGATCTGCGTCGGAGATAATATTTTGTTTTGCTAGCATAGTCGCATGTGCTTTACTGCCTGCAATATCTTCGGCGTACATCCGCGCATCAAAAGCGATAGAGGATGTAAAATCCTCTACCGCTTTATCAGTGCCTTTTGTGAAACGCCCGCCCCACAATTTAGCCATTATTTACCTGCCTTTTCTTTCATTAATGCATTAATTTTAAGAGGTAAACCGAACAAGTTGATGAAACCAGCCGCATCAGCTTGGTTATATACATCATCTTCTTCAAATGTTACGAAATCTTCGCTGTACAAGGAGTATGGAGAAGTTGCACCAGCAGAGATAATGTTGCCTTTGTACAATTTAAGTTTTACTTCACCAGTTACAGTTTTTTGAGTTTCATCAACGAATGCTTGCAAAGCGTTCATCAATGGTGCGAACCACATGCCATCGTATACGAGTTCAGCGTATTTGTTAGCAATAAGTTCTTTGTAGTGGTATGTAGCTCTGTCGAGGCAAAGGTATTCAAGTTCTCTGTGAGCATACATGATGATGGATCCACCTGGATTTTCATAAACGCCACGGGATTTCATGCCTACTAATCTATTTTCAACGATATCTACAACGCCTACGCCATAGTGTGCACCGATTTCGTTGAGTTTTTCTAACAATTGTAACGGAGTATCTTCTTGGCCATCTACTGCTACAGGTACGCCATCTTTGAAGGATACAGTTACATAACCAGCTTCATCTGGAGCTTGTTCAGGAGTATGTGTTACCAAGTACACATCATCTTTAGGAGCATTTGCTGGATTTTCAAGATCGCCGCCTTCATGGGACAAATGCCATACGTTTTGGTCCATAGAATATGGATGGGATTTTGTAGCCACAACTGGAATGTCGTGTTTAGCAGCGTATTCCATGCAGTCTGTTCTAGATTTCAAATCCCATTCTCTCCAAGGAGCGATGATTTTCATATTAGGAGCCAATGCTTTGATAGCAAGTTCGAAACGAACTTGGTCATTACCTTTACCAGTTGCACCGTGAGCGATAGCATCAGCGCCTTCTTTTTTAGCAATATCTACAAGGATTTTACCGATTAAAGGTCTAGCGAAGGATGTACCTAATAAATATTTGCCTTCATAAACTGCACCAGCTTTTACTGTTGGCCATACATAATCTTTTACGAACTCTTCTTTAGCATCAACGATGTACGCTTTAGAAGCACCAGATTTGATTGCTTTTTTCTCAACTGCATCATAATCCTCAGGTTGGCCCAAGTCTACGCACACTGCAATGACTTCAGCGCCATAATTTTCTTTTAACCAAGGAATGATAACGGATGTGTCCAAACCACCAGAATATGCGAGTACTACTTTATTTGCTTTACCCATGATAACACCTCATAAAAAACTTACTATGTATTTAAACTCATATAATCAATATTATATCAGATAATTGTGAAAGCACCGTGGCATCTAGCTCACCGGTCATTCCCTCTTTCTGACAAAAAATAGTATACACCTGTATAATTATAAATGCAAGCATTATTTTTATTCAATTTAGTAATATATTTCGGAATGTAACAATCTTCGCAAAAAAATCTCTGTTCGCCAATTAATTATTCATTAGCAAACAGAGATTATAAAATATATTCAATTATTCATCCACAAGACCCAAGTCTTGTTGGTATGCATAGTCTGCTTCCGCTTGTGTAATCATGCCTTGATCTACCATTTGTTCAAGCACCAGTTTTTGTCTAGCCTTAGCCCCTTTATAGTTCGTATAGGGATCCAAATAGGATGGTGCATTAGGTAGTGCTGCAAGGAGTGCACTTTGGCCTAGTGTCAATCGGCTTGGGCTCGTTCCAAAGTAGCCATGCGCAGCTTCGTAAATGCCGTAATAATTATGACCATAATATACAGTATTTAAATACATGGTGAGGATTTCTTCCTTTGAGTAGTAATGTTCCATTTCACTAGCAAGGATTGCCTCTTCCACCTTACGACTCATGATGCGTTTTGATGAAAGGAACAGATTCTTTACTACTTGCTGTGTAATGGTACTACCACCCTCTACAGTTTCACCTGCTATAGTATTGGTATAAAAGGCGCGAATAATACCGAGCACATCAATAGCTCCATGTTTATAGTACCGCTTATCCTCAATGGCGATGAGTGCATTCTTTGTATATTCTGGAATGACATCACCCTTCACCCAGTGTTCTTTAGAAACACGTTGATTAAGGGCCGCCTCTACCTTTTCTTTAAATGTAAATATTCGTATGATACGATCTGTACGGCTGAGGGTATCTTCACTTTGTTCTATGCGTTTTTCAACAGTTGTGTGAGCCTTACTTTCACGATCTGTACCTTGAAAGCTATGGTATCCGTCATATATAAACACAGCCAATATGATGACCACCACGAACACCACTAGATTTCGAAGGTAGCGAAACACTTTCATTGCTTTCACCTATTTCATAAAGGACCATAGTATACATACAGTTATTAACTAACAGTATCTACAACGCCTTATATACATATACTACTATAATGTGTATTAAATGTATTGTATCACATCAATCAAGAAGAAGATATGTATAGACCTTGCTATTATAGTTGTTAGGAAAAGAATTCTAACAATATAAAAGAGAGAATCTTACTATTTATAACCAAGCGTATATCTACATATACAGATTTAATTCATATTAGGTATACTTATTAAGTTGTATTATAAACTTTACATGGAGTATAATAGTAAAGATGATAAAAACATGCCCATTGGAGGAGTATTATGAAACAATGTATGGATTCAGAAAATCTACATCGTCGATTGCGTAAAATCCTTGGTCAAGTGCAAGCTATTGATCGAATGATTGAAGAAGACATTCCATGCGAAGATGTGTTGAGCCAAATTAATGCAGCTAAATCTGCACTACATAAAGTAGGTCAAGTAGTTCTTGAAGGACATATCAACCACTGCGTGCGAGATGGTATCGAACACGGTGACGTAGAAAAAACCATTAGCGACTTTACAAAAGCTGTAGAGCGTTTTGCAAACATGGGAAAATAAAGAAGAGGCTAAGAGGCCTCTTCTTTTTTTACAAAAAACAAGGCTCTACTAAATCGCGAAGATTCCCCGAAAAAGCAAATAAAAATCAAATCTGATTAAAGCATCCATCATATATAACTCAAAAAAAGGACTCTACATTCGTAGAGTCCTTTATATTACCACAAAGTATTAGTCGTGGTTAGTTGTTAAGAATTCGCTCAATGCAGCGAGTGCGTCATCTTCGTCAGCACCGTCAGCTGTCAATGTAACAGATGTGCCTTTTGTAGCGCCCAAAGTCAATACAGTTAAAATGGATTTAGCATCAGCTGTTTTACCGTTAGCAGCGATTGTCACTTTGGAAGCGTATTTAGCAGCCAATTGTGTGAAAGCTGTAGCAGGACGAGCATGTAAACCAGATTCGTTAGTAATTTCTACTGTTAATTCTTTCATAATAACCTCTTTCTATCTCGATAGGTAGTACCTATCCCATACGTTCTAATAGATATATTGTATCAATTTCAAGCATTTCAATTCAAGTATATTAAAAGTTATTTACTATATACTGATTCGCTTAACGTTTATCTTTAATCTATACAGAATTATAGTAAGTCTTTTTCGGCTAGTACAGATTTAGCATATTCTGTAATTTCTTCAGCTGTATCCATGGAAAGTGCTTTATTAGCCACCTCTTCACATTCTGCTTTAGAAACGGAACGCAAGATTTTCTTAATAAGTGGTATAGATGACGCTGTCATAGAGAATTCATCAAGGCCAAGGCCTAATAGAATCATAGTAGCTACAGGATCACTAGCTAGTTCACCGCACATGCCTGTAAATTTACCTTGTTCATGGCTCGCATCGATAACATGCTTGATAAGACGTAATACACCTGGATGCAATGGTTGATATAGAGAACCAATAGACTCATTCATACGGTCTACCGCCAGTGTATATTGGCATAAATCATTTGTACCGATACTGAAGAAGTCCACATATTTTGCTAAGATTGGAGAAATAACAGCCGCCGCTGGTACTTCGATCATAATGCCAACCTTGATATCCTTGTTGAATTCTTTGCCTTCAGCTGTAAGTTCTGCCTTACATTCTTCGAGCATAGCATTCGCTTGTTTCACTTCTTCTACGGAAGCAATCATAGGGTACATGATGTGAATATCACCAAAGGAACTAGCACGCAATAACGCACGTAATTGTACTTTAAAGATATCCGGACGGTTCAAGGAAATACGAATCGCACGATAACCAAGGAATGGATTCATTTCACTTGGCAAATCAAGGCATTTCAATTCTTTATCGCCACCGATATCCATGGTACGGATAATAACAGGTTGGCCCTGCATATCTTCTGCAACCTTTTTATATTCTTCAAACTGTACATCTTCTGTTGGCAATTCATCGTTTTCCATGTACAAGAACTCTGTACGATATAAGCCGATGCCTTGTGCGCCCATTGTAAGAGCGTGTTTAGCATCTTTAGACTTACCGATGTTACCGAATAATTCTACATGATGACCATCAGTAGTCTTAGCTTCAAGATTGGCAGATTCGCGCAACCGTTTCAATTCCTCTTGGTATGCAGCCGCTTGATTTGTATATTCAGTCCAATCCGCATCAGATGGATTTGTTTCCACAATACCATCTGTACCAAGTACAACAGCTTTCTCGCCATCTACGAAGCCTTCAATGTCACCAACGCCCATAACGGCAGGAATTTCCAAGGTGCGCGCCATGATAGCCGCATGAGATGTAGGACCACCAGCAGCTGTTACAATGCCTTTTACCACATTTTTATCAAGAGAAGCTGTATCAGATGGTGCCAAATCATGAGCCACCAAGATAACCTCCCCAGAAATATGGGATAAACCACGAGGATTCATGCCTAACATATTGCGCATCAAACGATCACCAATATCTTTGATATCTGCACCGCGTTCACGCATATATGGATCTTCCATACCGAGGAAGATATTCGCAAAGGTTTCAATAGTTTGAGCTGTCGCCGCTACCACATTAGTATGGCTAGTCTCAACAAGGGATTTAATACCATCAGACAAAGATGGGTCTTGAGCAATTTGCATATGTGCTTCGAAAATAGCCGCCTCTTCAGGGCCCATGTCTTTCAACGCCTTTTGACGAATTGTATCCAATTGCTTTAAGGTAGCTGCCATAGCAGAAGCGAACTTACCAATTTCCACTTCTACCTTATCCTCTGCTACAGTGTAATCAGGAATGACAATTTCCTCTTGAATATATCTATATACATTGCCTACTGCAACGCCACGAGATCCAGAAATCCCTTGAATTCGCATATGTGTTCCTCTTTCTATTACGATAAACTACATTACTCTTTATTTTATCATTTCTCTGACAAACAATAAAGTAATAGAGCCCTTTATATCCGCCCATTTAATCGTCCCACGTGGGTTATTTTTCGCTTACTTTCGCTATAATTTTATAAAGTTCCACCACATAATTAAGTGTCATTTATGATATAATAATATAGAATATATAATAATATACATATGAGACTTTCACGGGCTTCATGGTGAAAGTCTTACTTATTGATAGGAGATTTTATGAAATTAACTAAAATGCATGGTCTTGGCAATGATTTCATCCTCTTTGCCGACCCTCAAGGTGCTAACAAGGACTATACTGATTTGGCGATTCGCCTTTGCGATCGTCGTACTGGTATCGGTGCTGATGGTCTTGCCATCCTAGTTCCTTCTGAAACATGCGATGTACGCATGCGCATCATCAACTCTGATGGTAGTGAAGCAGAAATGTGCGGCAACGCCATTCGTTGCTTCGCCAAATACGCTTACGAACACGGTGAAACTACGAAAGAGACTTTCACCATCGAAACATTAGCAGGTGTAATGAAACCTACCTTGACCATTGAAAATGGTATAGTCACACAAGTTACAGTAGACATGGGCAAACCATTCTTTAAAGCCCAAGACATTCCTATGAATGTAGATATGGATAATGTTATCGACGTAGACCTCGACGTAAACGGCGAAACAGTAACGGTAAGCTCCGTATTACTCGGCGTGCCGCACACAGAGGTGTATATCAATGACATTACAAAGGCACCTGTAACGACACAAGGTCCTATCATTGAAAAACACGATGCATTCCCATCCAATACAAATGTTAACTACATTGAGGTAGTAAATGATAAGCACATCAAGGTTCGCACATGGGAACGCGGTGCTGGCGCTACACTAGCATGCGGTACAGGCTCTTGTGCCTCTGCTGTTATGTCCTTTGAAAAGGGCTTAACCGGTCGCGAAGTCGATGTAGAGCTCTATTTAGGAACATTACATATTTCATACTTGGAGGATGGCACGGTGCTCATGACTGGCCCTGCTGAGGAAGTCTTCGAAACAGAACTTCCTATTGATTAAGATGAAGTGGTTACAACTCATATTAAATGCGTTTCTAAAGTATCAACAAGGCCGTTCTCTAATGCCGAAAAATACGGAGTCGCTCATAGGTTTACTCATATCCATCCTCGTCATTATCATCGCCGTAGCTAACGGTATTGCTATTGGTTACGCCTTAATAGTGATATGGTGCATCATGGCCTATGTATTCTATCGCAAAGGATACCAACCAAAAGAACTGCTAAACCTATCATGGACAGGTGCTAAAAGCTCGATTGTGGTAATGCAAATATTCTTGCTTATCGGTTGGCTCATTGCTATGTGGCAAGCAGCAGGCATCATCCCTATGATTATCGCCACCGGCATCGACTTGATTGATCCGTCCCTCTTTATTGCTTGTGCCTTCTTAATAACAGCGATTGTTAGCATGCTATTAGGTACAGCTTTCGGTACTGTAGGCACCATAGGCATTGTATTCATCACGATGGCAAGAGCCGGTAATATTCCAGAGGATATCGTAGCAGGTGCCATTATAGCCGGTGCGTACTTTGGTGATCGCAACGGCCCATTGTCATCTAGCGCATCACTGGTAGCAGCCTTAACACATACTAAGGTTTCTAGTAATATACCAATTATGTTTAAAGCGGGACTACCTGCACTTGTTATTTCTACAGTGCTCTACCTAATACTGTCCCAGTGGTTCCCGCTAAACTATGAAAATAGTTTACTATCCGATACAATCCACTTTATCTTCAATATTGATTGGACATTGTGGATTCCAGTGATTATCGTCATCGCTTTATTGCCTTTGAAAGTATCTATCCGTTGGCCTATCGGCGTCAGCGCATTAGCCGCAGCCATTCTGGCTTATACTAATCAAGGGGCTACCCTTTCTGATTTAGGCTGGTATACCTTAACAGGCTTTAAACTACCACATTATAATCCACTAGCAGATATCATTCATGGCGGTGGGCTGCAAACAATGTTCATTCCTACCCTATCCATCTTTATGGCTACTGCCATTTCAGGCATGCTCGAAGGGGTTGGCTTCTGGAATGATCTTAGACAACTATTAGAGCGAGCTAAAACGCGGAGCGATGTATTTGCTGCCAATGTAGGCCTCGCACTCTTAACCGGCGCTGTTGGCTGTAGCCAAGCTATTGCGGTTGTAATGACACATTCTATTATGCGTATTACCTACGCTCAACGGGGTATTCAAGATGAAGATGTGATGCTCGACTTTGAAAACAGTGGCATTCTCATTGCTCCACTATTACCATGGAACATCGCCGCTTATGTACCTATTGTTATGATGGGTACTAGCACAGCTGGCTATGTGCCATTCGCCTTCTTCCTATACCTCGTACCACTCCTTTACTGGTTACGACTACGGAATCAAGATCAATCAATCATAGGCTAATTACAAAATCAATCAAATTTACGCTAATTACAAGATTAACCAATCATAATCTAATAATTTATCTTAAAGGGGAATTTGTATGATTTACACCATTACCTTTAACCCAGCCCTCGATTATATCGTACGACTTGATCACCTCAAGACGGGCACCATTAATCGCACCACCCAAGAATACGTACTTGGTGGCGGCAAGGGTATTAACGTATCTATCGTTCTTAACAACTTGGGCATGGATACAACGGCACTCGGTTTCATCGCAGGATTTACAGGTGAAGAAATCGTTACGCAGCTCAATAGCTTTGGCGTAAAAGAAGATTTCATCCGTCTTCGCGAAGGTTTAACTCGCATCAATGTTAAGGTGAAAGCCTCTGACGAAGAAACAGAAATTAACGGCCGTGGACCAATTATCTCGGATGAAGAATTAGAAGCACTTTACAAACAGCTCGATACATTGACAGATAAGGATACACTAATCCTTGCAGGCAGCATTCCTTCTAGCTTACCAAGCGATATGTACGAGCTCATTATGGAGCGCTTGCAACATAAAAACATTCGCATCGTCGTAGATGCTACAAAGGATTTACTTACACGAGTATTGCCATACAAACCGTTCTTGATTAAACCTAACAATCATGAGCTTAGCGAAATCTTTGGTCGCCCCCTTTCTACAAAGAAGGACCTCGTAGAAGCTGCCAAAGCATTGCAAGAGAAAGGCGCACAGCATGTGCTTATCTCCATGGCTGGTGATGGAGCTATCTTGGTCGCAGCTGATGGCACTGTATATACAAGCCCTGCACCAAAGGGAACGCTCGTAAATTCTGTAGGCGCTGGCGATTCCATGGTAGCAGGCTTTATTACAGGCTTTGAAAAGACAGGCGACCTACAAGAGGCTCTATACTGGGGTATCTCCAGTGGCTCTGCCTCCGCTTACTCTGAAAACCTCGCTACACTGGCAGAAGTAGAAGCATTACTTTCACAAGTACGAGTTAACTAGTTTTACATTTTATTTGCATCAAGGAGTACACATATGCAAATCACTGATTTATTAAAACCTCAATCCGTCCTGCTAAATGCAGACCCTGTTACAAAGGCTGACGCCATTTATACCTTAGGCGAGTTAATGGAAAAAAGCGGTAACCTCATCGACAAAGGTGAGTACTTAGCAGCCGTTTTCGCTCGTGAAGAATCTGGCTCCACCGGCCTTGGTGACGGTATTGCTACACCACATGCTAAATCTGCAGGCGTAAAAGAAGCAGGCCTAGCAGCTATGGTTGTGCCTCACGGCGTAGACTTTGAAGCACTCGACGGCCAACCTTCTCGTTTATTCTTCATGATCGCTGCCCCTGAAGGCGCTGCTGATACTCATGTAGAGGTATTGAGCCAATTAGCTATGATGGTTATCGACCCGGATTTCAAAGAAGCCCTCATCGCTGCACCAACTGTAGAACGTTTCTTGGAGCTCGTAACAGCTAAAGAGCAAGGTAACTTTGACCCATCCGTTGAAGGATATATCAAACAGCCAGAATCTCAAGAGACTCCAAGTATTACCGATGCTATCGAAGCTAAAGCTACGGAAGCTATCGAAAAAGTGGCTCCTAAGATTTCTGTAGATAACCCGCACTACGATGTATTGGCTGTAACTGGTTGCCCTACTGGTATTGCTCATACCTACATGGCTGCAGAATCTTTAGAACGAAAAGCCAAAGAAATGGGCATTTCCTTAAAGGTTGAGAAAAATGGTGCTTCTGGTGTTAAAGATGCTCTTACAGCAGAAGAAATTGCTCATGCTAAATGCATCATCGTCGCTTCTGACCGTCAAGTAGAAATGGCGCGCTTTAACGGCAAACCTATGATTCAAACTAAGGTTGCGAACGGTATCAATAAAGCAGAAGAGCTTTTAACCGAAGCCATGGCTGGCACAGCACCTGTATACCAAGCATCCGCGGCAGACCGCGAAGCTGCTGAAATTGCTGCTAGCGCATCTGACAGCGTAGGTCGTCAAATCTACAAACACTTGATGAACGGCGTATCTCACATGTTGCCATTCGTTATCGGTGGCGGTATCTTGATTGCCCTTGCATTCTTGTTCGATACATTTGATCCTGCGAACCCTAAAAACTTCGGTTCCGGCACACCTTTATCTGGCTTCTTAATGCAAATCGGTGGCGCATCCTTTGGCTTCATGTTGCCTGTACTCGCAGGTTACATTGCAATGAGTATTGCGGACCGCCCAGGTCTTGTAGCTGGTTTCGTTGGTGGCTTATTGGCTAACCAAGGTGGCTCTGGTTTCCTTGGCGCATTAATCGCCGGCTTTGCAGCAGGTTATTTAGTATTATTAGTTAAAAAATTAGTCTCTGGTTTACCTCAAGCGTTAGAAGGTACAAAACCAGTTCTCTTCTATCCTGTACTTGGTGTATTGTTCATAGGTCTTGCCATTACCTTCGTAATCAACCCTCCTGTATCTGCACTTAACCACTGGTTAATGGACTCCTTGCAATCCATGGGTACTACTAGCCGCGTATTGTTAGGTCTCATCTTTGGTGCTATGATGTCCGTTGATATGGGCGGTCCTGTAAACAAAGCGGCTTACGTTATCGGCACTGGCGCACTTGCTACTGGTGAATATGGTATTATGGCGGCTGTAATGGCAGGTGGTATGGTTCCTCCATTGGCAATCGCTCTTTGTACTACATTCTTCCCTAGCCGCTTTACAGAAGCAGAACGTAAATCTGGTATCACTAACTACATCATGGGCCTCTCCTTCATCACAGAAGGGGCTATCCCATTTGCAGCGGCTGATCCAGTTCGCGTATTACCAGCTTGCATCATCGGTGCTGGTACAGCTGGCGCATTGTCCATGTTCTTCGAATGTACATTACGCGCTCCTCACGGCGGTATCTTCGTAGTACCAACAATCGGTAACCCACTCCTATACCTTGCATCCATCGCAATCGGTTCCGTTGTGGCTTGCTTCATCTTGGCACTTGTAAAACCAAGCCTAAAAAAATAATTGTAAAAGCTAGTTTAATACTAGTACATATGACAAAAACGTACATAAGCTAAATAAGTACATATAGCAAAAGGACTAGAACAAAATGTTCTAGTCCTTTTCTTATGTAAACTATCGACTTACATCATCATAAAATATGCCAAATACTTTCTTGAAAACTCGATTTGCTACATGATAGCTTTCAAAATCAAAGTCAGTCGGTGTTAAAAATGTAACATGCTCATACCCTTTATAACCTGGTTGTGTAGGTTTACTTTCACCATTAAGAGTATAATCCTGTTGCGCCTTAACAGTACCTACAATACCAGATTCATCCATTTTAAGATTCCATATATCATTTAAACTAAAATCAGGAAATCGTTGTTTAAACTCTGGCATTTTTGCTACTAAATTGGCAAAGGAGTAATTTAAGTTATAGTCATACCGAATTGTGTATTCCCGAATCAAATCAGAAGACGGTAATACAACGTATATCTTAGTCTCTATACTTTTTGTACGTGCATCGGTAGATATATCTCGAAGTGTGCTCAACTCAATATATTTACCATCTCCACCACCTGTGTCACCTTTAGAAACGATATGTTCAAAACGACTTGTATCTTGTAGCTCAGCATTAGAAACAGCTTTTACAGAATTAAAAGAAATACACCAAATACATAGTAGTGCCATAAAAAATAAGAAACGTTTCATAAGGCACCTCATTTCACCACAATATCATCAAAATGCTGCTGATATGCAACGACAAACATGGCATCTGCTATAGCAAAGAGATCTTGATCGAAACGACTGCGATCAAGCGGTCGTGATTGATGTAGCAATCTAGCTGGGCTATTAATCACAGTGCCATCCCAAGTGTATCGTTTGACCGCTTGTAATTCAATTTGTATACCAGACTCATCTTGTGCAGCCTTAATCACTGCATACATAGCTGGTGATGATTTTACACTCTGTTGAGCTTGTATTAGACTAGCTAACGAGTAATTCGTATTATAGGTGGCAGTCAATTCATATTCCGTAATAGCCTCACCACGAGCCCGCTCGCTAACAGAATAAATAATACCTTTCAGCTTATAATGTGGAGCTGCATACTCTAAACTTTCCACAGAATAGGTATTTAAAAAGAATACATCCCTATTACTTGAATTATCATCATAAGAATATGTTTTCTCATATACATTTTTAAACTGGGGCGAACTATTTAACTCATTAATCGATATCGCTTGTGTCTGTATGGTAAAAGTAGCTAGTACCATACAGGCTAGCAAGAATTTTCTAAACATACTCTCTCCTTTATAATTGAAATTCCGTTAAATTACAAAAAGCATATCATATTTTATAGAAAGATGTACACATACGAAAAATGCCATTTCAAATCATTATAGATAATATAAAAGTAATGATCACTATTGTACGTACTTTAAATTTATTTATATTTTTCTAAGTTTATCTTCTTCGTACTCATCCAGTATTCATCTATCCTTCTATAAATTGTACAAATATATCGATTTATGTTAAACTATATAAATATAAATAAATTTTAAAATTATAAATTATTTTTTTCAATTCTAGTTCGGAGAGTAATTCATGAAATCATCTAGGAAACGTAAGGTCACTGCCGCATTTTTTGCAGCAGCAGCGTTGGGTGGTGTTGCCCACGCAGCCCCTACCCTCAACATGAATGATTTAGTAGGTTCGAACACTACCACTGAATCAACGGCTCAAGGCAATAATAATATTGCTACTCCAGTCGTACGACCTATGGCAACTCAGCCTACCCCTGTAACTACACAATCAGTTCCAAAGGTAACACCTTTAATACCGCGTGTACGTCCAGTACCTGTAAACGATATTGCGAAAGCTTTATCAGATCAACAACGGGCTGTTTCACAACCACAATATGTTGTTAACAAACAAACTAATGCTGTCATGGAACCAACATTGGCCATGCATAGCTTGATGAACGTACAACGTAAAACTGAACCTGTTACAGTACAAAAACAAGTTGATGGCAAACAGCAAGTACAAACGACACAGGTACAACGTACTCCTGTAATGGTTCAACAAGAATCTACAACACCTTTAGTTATTGCTAATACAACTCAAACTAAAGCCGTTGTAGCAAAACAAAAATTAACTATTCGAGATATTCAACGTGCAGAACGTGAAAGATTAGCTCAATTAGCAGCAGAAGAAGCGGCGCAACAAGCAGGTACAAACCAAGTTGATCAGCAAATGGTTGCTCAGAAACAAGCTGAAGCTCAGCGTCAAGCTGCAATTCTAGCAGAACAACAACGTCAAATGGCTATGCAAGCGGAACAGCAACGGATTGCACAGCAACAAGCTGAGGCTCAACGTCAAGCGGCTTTAAAAGCAGAACAAGATCGTATTGCAGCTAAACAAGCGGAACAACAACGTATCGCTGCAGAGCAAGCTGAAGCTCAACGTCAAGCGGCTTTGAAAGCGGAACAACAACGTATCGCAGCAGAGCAAGCTGAAGCTCAACGACAAGCGGCTCTAAAAGCGGAACAAGATCGTATTGCAGCAGAACAAGCTGAAGCTCAACGACAAGCTGCCTTAAAAGCTGAACAAGAGCGTATCGCAGCAGAGCAAGCTGAAGCTCAACGTCAAGCGGCTTTGAAAGCTGAACAAGAACGTATCGCTGCTGAACAAGCTGAAGCTCAACGCCAAGCTGCCTTGAAAGCTGAACAAGAACGTATCGCTGCTGAACAAGCTGCTCGCCAACGTGCAGAAGCTGCTGCTAAAGCTGAGGCAGAACGTCAAGCGGCTATAAAAGCTGAACAAGAGCGTATCGCAGCAGAGCAAGCTAAAGCTGAACGTGAAGCGGCACTCAAAGCTGAACAAGAACGTATTGCTGCTGAACAAGCTAAAGCTGAACGTGAAGCGGCACTCAAAGCTGAACAAGATCGCATTGCAGCACAACAAGCAGAAATGGCTAGACAAGCTGCAATCAAAGAAGAGCAAGAACGTTTAGCTGCTGAGCAATTAGCAAAAGAAGAAGCTGAATCCGCTGCTAAAGCTCAAGCTGAGGCAGAAGCAAAAGCTAAAGCCCAAGCTGAAGCTGCTGCTAAAGCTCAGGCTGAGGCAGAAGCAAAAGCAAAAGCTAAAGCACAAGCTGAAGCTGAGGCAAAAGCTAAAGCCGAAGCTGAGGCACAAGCTAAAGCTCAAGAAAATAAATTACCTCAATCTTATGTAGATGCTCGTAATGAAGCTTCCACCAAAGGTGCTGGTGTAACGGAAGAAAAAAATATTCTTTCTCAACCAATAGAACCACCATTGCAGGCCGATACATCTGCGAAGATTAGCCTTGCTTTCGACGTGAAGAATTATGAATCCATGTCTACTACTGCAGATAATAAGGAAATCAAATATCGCGCCTTCGAATATATCCCTTACGTGGCTAATCCAATCGATATCGATCAACAGTACATGAACATTTATGTACCAGAAGAATACTTCAACAATGGCACTATAAATGGTTACAATACGCAAACAGCCCCTATCTTCATGCCAAATGCGGTAGGTGGTTATATGCCAAGCCAAGCTATGACTCCAAAAGTAGAAAATGGCAAACCTAATAGTGTTCTTTACGCATTATCCCGTGGCTATGTAGTAGCTTCCCCGGCTACACGCGGTCGTACAAATAAAGCATCCGATGGCAACTTTATCGGTAAAGCGCCTGCAGTTATTGTTGACTTACAAGCTGCCACAGCATACTTACATGCTAACGATTCCACAATGCCAGGTAATGCAAATCGTATCATCACTAATGGTACAAGTGCTGGTGGTGCTGTATCCTTATTGCAAGGTGCCACTGGTAACAACTCTGACTTCCAACCATATTTACAAGCATTAGGGGCTGCTACAGCGGCAACCAATGTATATGCAGTTTCTGCCTATGCACCTATTACAAACCTTGATGCGGCTGATATGGCCTATGAATGGAGCTATAAAGGTATTACATCTTTCAATAAAGTAACGATGGGCCAAGGTGAATTGCCTCAAGCCAACGTAGGTGGCAATACAGCTCCTCCACAACGTACAATGCAACGTGTAAACTTGAATGCTGATGATGTAGCATACTCTAACTTACTAAGTGAACACTTCCCAGAATACATAAATAACTTACAATTACATGACTCCATGGGGCGTGTATTGAAACTAGATAAGAATGGTAATGGTACTTTCAAAAATTATGTGAAAGCATTTATCATCGATGCAGCTAATAAAGCACAAGCCAAAGGTACTGATTTATCTAAACATACATACCTTGTACGAGATGGCAAAACAGGCGCGATCAAAGACATCAACTGGGAAGCTTACAACCAATTTGTAAGCCGTTCTAAAGCACCAGGTGCATTTGACTCCCGTTCTAATGACTCTGGCGAGAATAACCTATTCGGTACAAGTGCTACAGATAATAATCACTTTACAATTACTGCTGCATTACACGATACAACACCGAACCAAGATGTATACGTAGAAAATGCTAAAATCGTTACTATGATGAACCCAATGAACTATCTCGGTTCTCCAGCAGCGACAAATGCACGCTACTATCGTATCCGCTATGGTACAGCTGATAGCAATACATCCGTAGCCATCCCATTGATCGTAGGTACACGTGCTCAAAACCTTGGGTACAACGTAGATATGGCAACACCATTTGGTGTAGACCATTCTGGCGACTACGATTTAGATGAATTATTCAACTGGATGGATAATATCGTTAAAAACGGTAGATAATAACAACTAAATACATACCATAACAAAAAAGGAGCTACCTAGTAGCTCCTTTTCTTTATGTTAAATTAAATATCTCTAACATAAACTTCCACTATGTTAAGCACGAAAAAGCCCCTCAAATGATATGTACCCATTTTCCTGGACACATATTATTTACTAGCCTAAACACATGGATGCTTCCCTGTATTTTACAGGAGGCATCCATTTTGTTTTTTTCTGGATCCTTTTGTTGTTGTAATAGTTAATGTATTCTTCTATTGCTACTGCAAAAGCATTAAATGATGAATATTCTGTTTCAAAACCATAATATATTTCTGTTTTCAATCTACCAAAAAAGGTTTCCATCACAGAGTTATCATAACAATTTCCTTTTCTAGACATAGACTGAATAATGCCATGTTCTTTAAGTGCTTGTCTAAAATAGTTATGTTGGTATTGCCAGCCTTGATCAGAGTGGAAGATTAATCCCGAAAGATTCGTAAACTTCTTAAATGCCTTCTCTAACATACGAGAAATTTGTTCTAAGTTGGGCCTTAATGCTAAGTCATAAGCAATAATCTCATTCGTATTCATATCTAAAATAGGTGACAAATAGCATTTTCCCCACGAGAAATTAAATTGAGACACATCAGTAGTCCATTTTTGTAATGGTGCAGTTGTACTAAAATCTCTATTGACGATATTTTCTGCTACCTTACCGACTTTCCCTTTGTAAGAGTGATACTTTTCTTTCGGTCGCTTTCCTGCGAGTCCCATACAATGCATAAGTCTTTGTACTCGTTTATGATTAACTACAAAACCTCGATTAAGAAGCTCCCGATATACACGGCGTACACCATACCGCCCTTTATGTTCTGTAAAAATCTTTTGAATTTCATCTTTTAGCTCTGTATTTCTTTTATCTACAAGATCTACTTTAGTAAGTTCAAAATAATAGGTAGATTTGGACATTGGCATAGCTTTCAAAAGATGTTTTAGTTGATAGCCTTGCTGGCGAAGCGTTTTGATAATCGCTGCTTTTTCGCCTTGAGTCGCGCAGCCTCTTTTTCTTCTCTCAAGGCAATCTCTTTTTTTATGACTTCATTTTCAGCTTTAATATACGCAATTTCAGCACGTAAGCGAATGAGTTCTTCATATTCACTCTCATTCAGTGTTCGAGGTGAAGTATTCTTTGGTAGTTTCATTTTGGAATCCTTTAATGGTCGCCCTTTAGATTTATTGATAAGACCATTGTATCCCAAAGTTTTGTATTTATGAACCCATTGATACAGCTGCCCAGAATTAATACCAGCTACAATAGCTACTGTTCTCAATCCTTGTCCAGAGAGGACTTGGCATACCAAACTATATTTCTCTTCTGGAGTCCAATACTTATTAGTCCCTCGATTTTTATTAATGTCCGGGCCATGATGCTGCTCTAGTTTAACCCAGTCTCTTATTAGTCTATGAAATGTATCTGTTGTTACACCGTTAGGTGTCTTAGGCCATTCACCTCGATAGAATAATTCAATTGCTTTCCTTTTAAATTGATAACTATATCTCATGAAAATACCCCCTTTACTGGTTGTCCAGTAAAGGGGGTACATATCAAAAACGAGGGGCTTTGCTATATTAGGAAAGCATATTCACAGCTTTCACCAATCATATTCTATTATACTTCTGGGAATAATGCTGTGGACAAGTAGCGTTCACCTGTATCAGGAAGAATTACTACGATGTTTTTGCCTTTATTCTCAGGACGTTTAGCCAATTCTTGAGCAGCCCAAAGAGCAGCACCAGAGGAAATACCAACTAGGATACCTTCTGTATGACCAAATGCTTGAGATGTAGCAAATGCATCATCATTAGTTACTTGGATTACTTCATCATAAATGGAAGTATCTAAAGTATCAGGAATGAAGCCAGCGCCTAAGCCTTGGATTTTGTGAGGACCAGGTTTGCCATTGGACAATACTGGGGAATCAGTTGGTTCAACAGCCACAATTTTTACGTCAGGGTTTTGTTCTTTTAAATAACGACCTGCACCAGTCAAAGTACCGCCTGTACCAACACCAGCTACGTAGATATCTACTGTACCATCTGTATCTTGCCAGATTTCAGGACCAGTTGTTTTATAGTGAATTGCTGGGTTTGCTTGATTTACGAATTGACCCGCCTCGATGGCACCAGCTGTAGCTGTTACGATTTCTTTAGCTTTTGCAATAGCACCTTTCATGCCAAGAGAGCCATCAGTCAACACAAGTTGAGCACCATAGCCAAGCATCAATTTACGGCGTTCGATGGACATTGTTTCTGGCATTACAATTACAACTTTATAGCCAAGAGCAGCACCAACAGCGGATAAACCGATACCAGTGTTACCAGATGTAGCTTCTACGATTGTACCACCTGGTTGTAATTCACCAGATTCAACAGCTGCTTGAATAATTGCTGCAGCAATACGGTCTTTTACAGAGCCACCTGGATTAAAGTATTCCAATTTAGCAAAAATATTTGCATCTGCGCCATATTTTTTACCAAAACGTGTAGCTGCCAACAAAGGTGTTTTACCAATTAATTCAACGAAAGATTTTGCAATATTAGACATAATAGTTACTCCTTATTAAATAGAACCATCCCAATTATCATATTTTGTATCAAGTTTAGCGTAAGTTCCATCAATTACATCTTGAAGAGTTACGTTTTCTAGATAATCATGAATATAGTTTTGTAATCCTGCCCAGAAACCAACAGTTCTTTCATTGATTACTGTATCAGTACTCACCCCTTCATCAAGAGTGGAGATGATAGCCATGGATTCTTCCGTGGCAAGCAAAATTTCAATAATAGTGTACTCTTTAGGGCTTTTAGATAAGCGATAGCCTCCGTATTTACCACGAATACTATCCACTAGGTTAGCGGCACCCAAACGAGCCACAATACCCTCAAGGTATTTCTCAGATATACCTTGTCGTTCTGCAACGGATCGCAAAGAAACCGGTTTATCCTGACCTTGCTCTGCTAAATCGATGAGAACCATCAATGCATAGCGACCTTTTGTGGAAATCCTCATATATCTTGCCTCTCTTTATAAAAGTTAGTGCTAACACACCCCATGTTATAAAACACTCATCCTACTTCATTTATAAAACCTTGTATATCAATAGGAATTAATTTCATTATAGACCACTAAATTCAAAAATGCAAGAACTTATTTCCTACTTTTACAAAGGGATATTTAAAACCCTTATATTTATTGGTCTAAGCCTATATTATTGATTTATTTTATTCTATTATTAGACTAGCAATCACACATATCGATACATTAACTATTTTACATAACACAAAAGGACTAGCCCGAAGGCCAGTCCTTTTGCG
This sequence comes from Veillonella sp. 20925_1_51, assembly GCF_041431445.1. Taxonomy (NCBI): domain Bacteria; kingdom Bacillati; phylum Bacillota; class Negativicutes; order Veillonellales; family Veillonellaceae; genus Veillonella; species Veillonella sp. 20925_1_51. The sequence goes on along the minus strand of NZ_JAPVXT010000008.1, from coordinate 17,652 downwards.
TATAGTTTGTAGTTTGTTATATGAGGTTTACCATGATGAATTGGAGAGGGTTCATCTGGTATTGGGACTTACCGTATCGTCAGGAAAACGATGCGCGCCCGTTTTGTCATTTGAGGAGTTGTCTAGATTATTCTAGCGTCTAAGTTATTTCTAAATTAGATTTTACCTACTAGATCAAGACCTGGTTTCAATGTGTCTTTACCTGGTTTCCAACGTGCAGGACACACTTGGTCACCATGTTTTGCTACGAATTGAGCCGCTTGTACTTTACGAACCAATTCTTCAGCAGAACGGCCGATACCCATATCATGGATTTCAGCTGTACGAACGAAACCTTCTGGATCTACTACGAATGTACCACGGTAAGCCATAGCGGATTCTTCTTGGAATACGTCGAAGAAATCAGCTAATTCATGTTTTTTATCAGCTAACATGTAGTACTCGATTTTATTAATGCTTGGAGAAGCATCAGACCATGCTTTGTGAACAAATTCAGAGTCACAAGATACGGAGTAAACTTCGCAACCTAGTTCTTTCAATTCTGCATAAGAGTTTTGTACGTCTTCTAATTCTGTAGGGCAAACAAATGTGAAGTCTGCTGGATAGAATACGAAGATGGACCATTTGCCCAACACATCGGCAGTACTAACTTTTACTAATTCAGGTTTTTTGAAAGCATCTAGAGTAAATTCAGGAAGTTGTTTACCAATAATAGACATGTTATGTCCTCCTTAATTGAGTTCCAATGTAACAATTATATTATTATCAGTGTACTTATCACCAAATCTATATCTATATCTATCTTTGTCTATATAATAACAAATATCATTCAAGATTGCAAGTGTTATTTTTAAATTTATCGATATATTTTTCCAACATTTATCGATATGAATAAAAAAGAGGCTCTCTGTCAAATGTTGGGGTATTCACCCTACGAGTCTTCTTTGGCACCAATCATAGTTATGGTTGGTGCCATTCTTTTTGCTCAAAAGTAGAATACGTACTCTAAATCTACCAAAGTGGCGAAGTCCATAGCTTATCCGTTTTAATACTTTAATTTTGTTGTTAGTTCCTTCTGTGTATCCATTAGAATATGGAAGTAAGAATGCATTAGTTAATTGCGTCATCCATGCAGGAAATGATGTAAAGAAGTTATTAAATTCATTTAAGCCAGATGCTTTTACTAATTCCAACCAATGCGTTAAATGTGCAGCTATTCTTTGTTTACCATAGATTGAAAAGATTTTTCTAAAAGAAAGTTTTAAAGCATATGCTTTTCGTAAATCATCAGATATTCTGAGTATTTCACATAGTTTAATATGTTCGGCTTCCGTTAAATGGTCTGGATGCTTCATTAGTACACGTCGATTCTGTTTTAACATACGTGAATAAGCAGCCAGTTTATGTTGCTCACGCTTTCTAACTCGCTCTACCGCCCAATCTACAAGTCGACATACATGGTATCGATCACAGATAATATGCGCATGTGGAAATAGCGCCTCCATGATGCGCTTAAATTGTATGGACATATCCATTACAATAAACTTAACTTGTAGGCGATCCTTATGTTTAAATGATGCAAAATAGTGGATTAATGCTTGCGTATCACGTTTCGGTAAAATATCTAATATTTCATGTGTATCTGGATTAGTTAAATTAACTTGGTATTGGTAGCCTTCTGCATTTCCTTTAAACTCATCAATACCAATCACAGTGGGTAAGGTCTTGGGCTTAGGTATAGTAATCATAGAGCAATAACGTAATACTGTAGTAATAGATGTATCACACTCGTTAGCAATAGCTGTATAGGTTACACTTTCAGTAAGTTTATCAAATAGCATTCTAATATTAGTTACACTTAGTTGCATATGTTTTCGTACAAATGGATTGCTTTCAGCAAAAGAATGACCACAATGCGGACAAATATACCGACGCTGTCTGTATTTTCCAATTAGTGGACCTCGTTGTACTTTTCCAAACTTTACAGTACGTATGCGGTAATCCTTAATATGCTTTGTGCTTTCTCCACACTTTGGGCAAATATGTGATGTTGCTGGTAATTCTATGTCAAAAATAAATATTCCGTCTAATTCATAGCTATTTGTAATATATTCTTGTTTTACATTATGTAAAAATTCAGTATAATCAGTAGTAGGCATATAAGCTCACATCCTTTCTTTAGGACTTTGACACTTTTATTGTAAAGCATGTGAGCCTTATATGCTTATTTTTTTGCAAAAAAATAATGTTGGAAGTGACACCGTAGTGGTGTCACCCCAACATTTATTATAGAGCCAAAAAAGAAGAAAGATGCTCATTTCTGAGCATCTTTCTTCTTTTTACGAACTACAATAGATTTACTACTTACAGTAGAATGATCAAAAGCGATTAAACCCGCTATATTAGCAAGCCCTCTCCGTGCTATGTGACCAGTTGTAGATTGTTCTTTTCCAGATTTACCATATACAAACTGCTCTAGTTTGAGTGCAGCTAATATAAAGATACCTATAATAGATAAAAGAGATCCCATGGCTCTACTCTATTTTTTTAGTTCCAAAATCGCATCTACGAAGCCGCGGAATAATGGATGTGCATTATTTGGACGGGATTTAAGTTCTGGATGCGCTTGTGTACCGATGAAGAATGGATGGTTCTTCACTTCCACACTTTCTACAAGACGACCATCTGGTGATGTACCGGAGATAACAAGACCAGCATCAGTCAATTGTTGACGGTATTCATTATTGAACTCATAACGATGACGGTGACGTTCATAGATCAAGTCTTCACCATAAGCTTCATGAGTTTTTGTACCTGCTTCTACTTTACATGGATAGATACCAAGACGCATTGTACCGCCTTTTTTATCTACATCAACTTGATCGCTCATCAAGTCGATTACTTTGTATTTAGCATTTTCGTCGAATTCGCTAGATGTAGCACCTTCCATACCGCATACGTTGCGAGCAAATTCCATTACTGCAGATTGCATACCAAGGCATAATCCAAGGAATGGAACATTGTTTTCACGAGCATATTGAATTGTGCGGATTTTACCTTCTACACCACGGGAACCAAAACCGCCTGGTACTATGATACCATCAACACCTTCATACACTTCTTTAGGATTTACAGATGTATCATCTAGTTCTTCGGAGTCAATCCAACGAAGGTTAACTTTAGTACCTGTAGCGATACCAGCATGATCTAGAGCTTCAACTACGGATAAATACGCATCATGTAATGCTACATATTTACCAACGATAGCAACTGTAATGTCTTTACTAGGGTTCAAGATTTTATGAACCATTTCTTTCCATTCAGTCATATCGCAAGGGCGTTCTTCAAGGCCTAATTTTTTGATAACAATATCATCAAGACCTTGATCTTGCATCATCAATGGTACTTCATAGATGGAGCTGCAAGTTTGGTTTTCAATAACTGCTTCTGGTTCTACGTCACAGAATAAAGCAAGTTTTTCTTTCATTTCATCAGAAATGTGTTTTTCGCTGCGGCATACCAAGATATCTGGTTGAATACCAATGCTGCGCAATTCTTTTACGCTATGTTGTGTAGGTTTAGTTTTCAACTCGCCTGCTGCATTGATGTAAGGCACCAATGTTACGTGAATGTAAAGTACATCATTACGACCTACGTCTTTTTTCACTTGGCGGATAGCTTCCATGAATGGCAAGCTTTCAATATCACCTACAGTACCACCGATTTCAGTGATAACTACATCTGCGTTATCCTCTTTACCTACGCGGTACACGTTTTGTTTGATTTCATTTGTAATGTGTGGAATAACTTGTACAGTGCTGCCCAAGTAATCACCTTTACGTTCTTTATTGATTACAGACCAGTACACTTTACCTGCTGTAATGTTGGAACGTTTACTAAGGTTAATATCGATAAAGCGTTCATAATGGCCTAAATCAAGGTCAGTTTCAGCACCGTCATCTGTTACGAATACTTCACCGTGTTGGTAAGGGCTCATCGTACCAGGGTCAATATTAATGTATGGGTCAAATTTTTGAATCGTTACATTGAAACCGCGGTTTTTAAGCAAGCGACCCAAGGATGCTGCTGTAATCCCTTTACCAAGAGAAGAAACAACGCCGCCAGTTACGAAAATATACTTAGTTGCCATGATGCCTCCCACCTATTACATTTTTTCCGGAGCAGAAATACCTAAAATACCCAAGCCTTGACGAAGTACGAGGGCAATCGCTGTGATTAATCCTAGACGAGCTTGTTGCAACGCTGGATCTACGCCAATGATACGACCTTGACGATAGAAGGAATGGAACATGCTTGCCAAATCGAATAAGTAACGAGCAATACGATGTGGTGCACGATGTTCGGCAGATTGAACGACCTCTTCTGGATATTCAGCTAATTTTTTAATCAATTCTAATTCCATTTCGCTTGTAAGCGTTGTGAAATCAGTTTCACTATAATCGCCAAATGCGATGCCAGCTTCATGCACTTGGTTGTAAATGCTATGAATACGAGCATGAGCATATTGGATATAATACACTGGGTTATCATTGCTACGAGATTTAGCCAAGTTAATATCAAAATCAAGTTGGCTATCTAGAGAACGCATCAAGAAGAAGTAACGAGATGCATCTACGCCAACCTCTTCAATCAATTCATCTAATGTAACGCTATCGCCGCTACGTTTTGATAATTTAACGAGTTGTCCATCGCGGAACAATGCTACCATTTGTAACAATAATACTGTTAGTTTATCTGGGTCATACCCAAAAGCAGCCATAGCAGCTTTTACACGGCATACATAACCATGATGGTCAGCGCCCCAAATATCAATCATTTCTTTGAAGCCACGATCATATTTATTGCGGTGGTATGCAATATCTGCCGCTAAATATGTAGGAACTCCATTATCACGAATAACTACACGGTCTTTATCATCGCCATAGTCAGTAGATTTCAACCACAATGCACCGTCTTTTTCATACACTTTGCCAAGAGCCTTTAACGCCTCTACGGAGTGATGAATTTCATCAGCTTCATGAACAGTACGTTCAGAGAACCAATTATCGAAAGTAACACGGAAATTGCTTAATGTTTCCTCTAAGCGAGCTAATTTTTCTTTTAAGCCCTCTTCTTTAAACAATGCTACACGATCAGCTTCGTTCATAGCATTCAATTTATCAAAGCCTTCGCGTTCAGCAATAGCTTTTGCAGTCTCGATAATATCAGGGCCACGGTAGCCATTTTCAGGGAACACGAGAGCCCCTTCTGGAATATCGAATTCAGGCATGGAACCATCTTCGTTGCGCTTAGGTGGGAACACTAATGTAGCACCTTGCAACTCTTGGAAACGGTACTCAATGGAGATAGCCATATTATCGATTTGGTTACCTGCATCATTGATATAGTACTCAGACTGTACATTATAACCTGCTGCACGCAACAAGTTTACAAGAGCACTACCATACGCAGCACCACGACCATGACCTACATGTAAAGGACCTGTTGGGTTCGCACTTACGTACTCTACTTGAATCGTATCGCGTGCACGCAATGGTTGAATACCATACTGATCGCCAGCATTTAAAATAGCTTTCAACGTATCGTACACCATATCAGATTTCAAGAAGAAGTTGATGAAACCTGCACCAGCAACCTCAGCGCGTTCAAGCCAATCAAAATTCATATGGCTAATCAAAGCCTCTGCAATAGCACGAGGGTTTTGACGAGCTACACGAGCGGATTGCATCGCAATATTTGTAGAAAAATCACCGAATTCTTTTTGAGGTGGCACTTCGAGAACGATTTCTGGATATTCACCAGCTGGTAAGCCACCACTGTTAATCGTATCTTGTAATGCCTGTTCAATCCCCGATTTCAGGATTTCCTTCATGTCCATGCTCTGTATCCTCCCGCACGTCTATATCTAACTGATTATAAAATTGCCATTCACCTTCGACAGAAATATCATATCCTAAATGAACATGACCTACGCCTTCGTGAAAGTCTACTGTTAATTCATGAGTGTTCACGGCCATGTGCAAATCACCATACGGTGTTTCATACACGGATTCGCGCTCTTCACCACGGACATATTGATGACGCATATTAACAGCCCCTGTTCGGAGCAATACAATAGAGTCATCATGGATTTTAATGGTCGTCTTTACCCCATCTAAGCCAGTCACACTAGATTCTTCGTAACGCACATACTGGGCATTACCCTTTTCATGTGATGTACCTGGGGAAATCAGTTCCACTACGGTATCCTTGCCGTCCATATCTCGTTGTACACTTTTTACGGACACTAGAACCCGCTTCATTTTTCAACCTCCATGGCAGTAATTAATCATCATATTATACCATAATCAAAGACTATTTTGCACCCTCAATGAGTCGCAATTTCTTAGTCTTTGTCATCTGTTTTATGGCATATTCTCTACGTTGTGCATCTTGTTTATTGTGAAAGCTTTCAGAATACACCAATGTAACAGGACGTCGCCCTCTCGTATACTTAGCACCGCCTGGAATAAGCCCATTATGAGCCTCTATACGGCGCTCAATATCGGTGGTCCACCCACAGTACAAGGAATCATCAGAACAACGCACTAAATACACATAGTGTCGCTCTTTAGACTTAGTAGCCTTATTTGCCATTTTTTGCATCATCAGTAATCGGTTCCAATGTAATGGTATTGATGATTACTGGTTCTACTGGTTTATCATTACGGCCTGTTTTTACTTTGCCGATTTTTTCAACTACGTCCATACCTTGTACAACAGTACCAAAAATAGTGTGTTTATTATCTAACCAATCTGTAGGTCCCAAGGTAATGAAGAATTGAGAGCCCCCTGTATTAGGGCCACGGTTTGCCATAGCAAGAACGCCCATTTTGTTGAAATGTAAATCATTAGAGAATTCATCAGGAATTGTATAGCCTGGACCGCCAGCACCTGTACCATCTGGATCCCCACCTTGAATCATAAAGCCTTCGATAACACGGTGGAATGTAACACCATTATAGAAACCTTTTTTTACTAAGTAATCAAAGTTTTTTACAGTAATAGGCGCTTTAGAGCCTAGCAAACGAACTTTGAATTGACCATAATTTGTATCAAAAATAGCATACTCATCAGCAATTGGTGCGTTAGAGAAGTTAGGCATAGTTACAGTTTCTGCTTTTACAGTATTACCTTGTGGTTGTTCCCCACTTTTTGTACCACAAGCTGCTGTACCAAGCATTGTAATCCCCAACATTGCGCATAAAGCCAAGCGTTTCCAGTTCATAGTTCCCCCAAAATATATTGTTTATACTAACATGTATGTAAAATTCACATAGAAAAGCCGCTCAACCCGTGAGCGGCTCTTTTTTAGTATATCATGTTTTAGAGAAAATTTGGTTTAAATAATTATTAAATTTACCAAATTATATAACCTTATACTTTCAGTTATATATTAGCTATTATTTACCATCAAATTGTTCTGGGTTCGTGCTGTTATAGGTATCAATATAAGCATTGAAGGATTGAATCATTTCGTCAAGATTGTTTTCGTTTGAATCTGCAAGTACTTGACGTACGGAACCGACTACGGAATTGTAACGATCAGCCAGAACTTGTCCACGATCATTATTCACACTCTTGAGCAATGCATCGATTTCTGAAAGCTCTTTTTCTACAGCTGCCTTATCAGCTTTTTGAGGAGCTTTTTCAAGGTTTTCTACAAGGTTACTCAAGCGAAGCGTAGATTCCATTGCTGCCGCATAACCTTTCTTGCCTTCTTTTTTCAATTTTTCAACTTGTTTTTGAGTTTGTTCATTGTTAGTTTTTGTAAGAACATCACTAAATTTAGCATACGCTGTATCAAATTTTTCTACAGAAGCTACATATTTAGCAGCTAACTCTTTACCTTTAGCACCGCCATCGTTCATATAGGCTTTAGAGTCATTATAAGAAGTCAACTCTTTATACACTGGCACTAATTCATTAAGAACGTTCAATAGATTGTCCCGTTCTGCATCAAGATCCTTGAATGTAGAACCTTCTTTTTTAGATTTTTCCAAAGCGTCTTGCAATCTGTCATAGTGAGGTTGGTTAGTAATAGCACCTTCTTGGAAGCCACCTTTTAATTGCGCCAAACCGTCTGCTTGGAATTAACTCAAACTAATCAATCCACTTGAAATGCTTACACGCATTATAAATGCCATCCTTATCACAGTCGGTAGTGATATAATCGGCTTTTTCTTTCAATTCAGCACGTGCATTCCCCATGGCAATATTAAGCCATTCTGGCCTAAACATAGATAAATCATTATATCCATCACCAAACACTACGGCTTGATTAGGTTTCATACCAAAATAATCAAGCATATTGCGAATACCCAAAGCTTTTTCCATTGGTTCATATAAAACACAGCCATCGCCATAACGAATGAGCTTATGCGTCATATGCTCAATTTCTTTTTCCTCTTCTTCCCCTTCTTTAAAGAACACATAAATCTTATAAAACTCTTCTACATTATGAAAGTCAAAATTAGGATCTACTGTCGTTTTAAAAACATCCCAATTCGGATGCCAATCTAATATTTCCTTATACGGCGTAATTCGGCCTAATTTATTCCGATCTGTTACAGCCCAAGGAATATTATGGGACTCTAAATATTCCAAATAGTTAATGCATGCGTCACGATCCATGCCAATCATGGACACTAGTTCATTATTAACAGTAACACTATGTCCGCCGTCTGCCACAAAATCTGTAAGACCTGCTTGCTCAGCAAAACGCTTAGCATCTACTTGGATACGACCTGTAGCAAGCGCTACCCGATGGCCACGGCGCTTCAGTTCATCCAAACTATATTGTGCACTGTCAGGAATTTTACCTTCCGGCCACACAGCTAAGGTATTGTCTATATCGAAAAAGAAAAATTTCTGTTCCACAGGCCCTCCTAATCACGTCCGCTCATTAACTTAAATCGCTCTTTCTGCTCTACATCAGGATATTTTTCACGATCCACATCACTCAAAAACATATCTAGTGGTCGTACATATAAGTCACGTTGATCATATAATTTTTGATACACTACGAACTGTTCACTCGTTTCCGAATGAGTTGCAACATCTAACACATAATAGTACATGCCTTTAAAATGACGATATAAGCCACCCTTTTCAATTTTTCGCATTTATAACCTCATCACATAACATACACAAACGGTTACAAATTATATTAATCAAGAGATTCCATGTATTGAATAGCCTTAGTCAACATATCTGCTGTAATTTTGTACGGAGATACATCAATATCATGAACAGATGTAGCCTTTTCAACAATTTGAGGAATATGCGATGCAGTAAGACCTAACTGTGAAAGTTTAGTAGGCCAACCTAATTCGCGGTATATTGGCAACCACCGTTGTAATTCATCCATTTGTTGGTCAACGGTTAACAAAATAAGTAAGCCATATGCTACCATTTCACCATGCAAATGGTTTTCTTCTGTTTCTTTATTAGTAACACAGCCATAACATACAGCATGAGCCATATTACTATTATATGCCATAGGAACACAACCCGATACAATACCGGTAGTAAAGATAACAGTCATAGCAATGGTATCAAATGCATCACTACGTTTTTTAGCTTGACTGTCTTTATAGGCTTGTATACCATGTACTAAAATTGGTTCACTACACATAGAAGCTAGAGTAAGGCCTAACTGAGTATTATAATCTTGCTCACGATTGCGAGCAGAAAGATGAGTTTCATAGTGTTTTGCAATAGTATCTCCCATTCCCGCCCACAAGTAACGGCTTGGTGCTTCTACGAGAATATCAGCATCAATAAAGCAGTGCACAGGAGGATGATTTACAAAGGCTACGTCATCAAAAGTATGCTCTGCAGTGTAAACAGCTGCTACTTCTGACGTTGCAGCACAAGTAGAGGCAATGGTCGGAATTGTAAAGAATGGTTTATCATCTAACTCTAGAGCTACTACTTTTACCGTATCCATGGCCTTACCACCACCAACAGCAAACATAAAGTCCGCATCTTTTACAGAAGCCATTTGTGCAATTTCCTTACCTCGAGCGAAAGTACACTCTCCACCAAAGTGAATAATATCTAGCACTTTAATCCCTGCTTTATCAAGCACTGGACGAATGTGTGGCAAAGCTTTAGAAAGAGCTGTCTCACCACCGATGATAGCTACAGACTTACCATATAATTTTGTAAATTTGGGAATAGCATCGAACACCTCATGACCGCCAAAACTATAACTAGGTAAACAATGAGTACTACGCATAAAATCTTCCTTCCTTCATTCATTCATTATCTATATTCTTATTATAGAAACTTCTACTCACAAAATCAATTTTATATGACAACCCTTAAGACACAAAAAGGTTCTATACTTTCACCCAAAACGAAAGTATAGAACCTTTAATATTATTTATTTATTTTCGGACACAAGACCTTTATGGATAAGACCTACAACAAAGCCTAATACCGCAAAGCTCACCCAGCCCATGCCAGCAGCCTGGAATGGAATGTATTGAGTAAAGAGCTGTTCCAATGCAACAGGTGCAATACCTGCCGTTTCAAGACCAGTCATAAGAGCAGAGATCATTGTGAAAGCCATTGTCCATGCGTATACGCAACGACGACCACCGAACACATTGTGAAAAAGTGCTAACAAGATGATTACAATCGTTAACGGATACAAGAGCATCAACACTGGAATCGCTGCACTGATGATTGTTTTCAAACCGAACATGCTAAGACCAAATGCTGCTACGGAGAAGATTACTACATATAATTTATAGCTAATCTTCGGTGTCAACTTGTGGAAGTACGTACCACAAGAAGTGATAAGACCGATACTCGTAGACAAGCAAGCCAAGAGAACGATGATAGCCAAGATAATTTGACCGAATTCACCGAACAAGTAGTTAGCACTTACGGACAACACAGGAGCACCTGTATCAAACAAACCAAAGCGTTCAACACTAGTAGCACCAATGTTAGCGATAAATACATACACAATACCAAGAAGAGATACTGCAATAGCACCTACTTCCATTACTGTTTTTGTAATAACCGCACGAGATGTAGCGCCGCTAAGACGAACAAAGTCGATTACAAGAATAGCAAATACTACGGAAGCCAATGCATCCATCGTATTATAGCCGTCCAAGAAACCTTGCAACACAGCTGTAGGTGCATCACCATAAGTAGGTTGTGGCACTGCATAGCCGCCTAGCGGAGTCATAAAGGATTTAATAATTAACAACAGAATTACAAGTAGTAATGCTGGTGTCAAAATATTACCGATACGATTAACAAGCTTTTGTGGGCTAATGGATAACCACAAAGAAACACCAAAGAATAATGCCAAGAAAATTGGTTCCATATTCATGCTTAAACCTTCTGTGAAAGGTTTAATTGCAATTTCATAAGCTACAGTACCAGTACGTGGCGTCGCAAACATTGGACCGATACTCAAGTAAAGAGAAATTGTGTACAACAAGCCATAAATTGGATGAACACGGCTCGCAAGTTCTTCAACATCTTTACAGGAGGAGTACCCCATCGCTGCAACACCTAAAAGTGGAAGGCCTACACCTGTTAATACGAAGCCGAGCAAAGCCCAACCTACATTACTACCAGCTTGTTGACCTAAGGCCGCTGGGAAGATCAAATTCCCTGCCCCAAAGAATAGGGCGAATAACATCATGCCTATAGCCCAATAGGCGCGGGCAGATAATTTATCATTACCATTCATAAACGTAACCCCCTTCAGGTTATATATAGAAATAATGTTACTATTATAATCCTAATGAGGATATGTATGCAACAAAAATATCCTTGTTATGATATATTAGCATAATATTATTCCCATAAGTAAAGGAAATTAAACATCCGCCTTTTTGATGTAAACTTGCACATCATAGAATGTACTACCCCAACCTTGATCCGTAGGTCTGTCTGCTGTAAGTACATTAATACCTACATTAGGATCACTAGATTGTGATTGCCACCATACACCAAGGGTTACCAATGTACCTCGTTGTACACCTTCATCGTAGTAACCTTTAATTCTTACACTACCACGTTGATTATAGATTTCCACTTCATCGCCATCATTAATGTTATATACTTTTGCATCTTTAGGATTGATGCGTAGTTTCATCAATTCAGGATCATCAAATTCTAACTCACAGAAGCTAGAATCTAAAATGCGAATATCATTACCGATAATAAGCCAGAATGGTGCACTATCACCATAAGGCGGTAAATAACGAATTAGTGGCTCCACATCATGTGGATTATATAACTCAATCTTTCCAGATGGCGTTTTAAAATCTAATTTATAATTTTCAGGCAACGTCATCTCTACTGGTTCACCTTGGAGAATTAAATTTTGATCATCCTTAGAAATACGGTGCGACGCACTTACAATTTGGTCTATTAAATCTCGTTCACTATGCTTAAAGAATTCATCTGTAAGTCCCATACGTTTAGCTAATTCAGAAATCACTTGCCAGTTAGAGCGGGATTCGCCAATAGGATCGATTAATTTATAACCCGTTCCAATTGTATAGTGCCCATAGGAGTTATATATATCGTCATGTTCTACTGATGTTGTGGCGGGCAATACAATATCGGCGTATTTACATGTGTCGGTAAAGAAGCGTTCGTGAACAACCGTAAATAAATCATCTCTCATCAAGCCTTTTCGCACTACATTTTGATCAGGTGCTGTTATAGCCGGATTACTAGAGAATACATAAAGACTATGCACAGCTGTACCTGATGGGTTTGTAAGCATTTCACCTAGTTTAATCATAGGCATCAATCGCTTTGCTGGTGCATCCACATGAGCCTGTTGCATCACTTCTTTGCCCACAAACTTACTACCACTAGCACTCGATAATAAGCCACCGCCTAAATATTGCCAAGCTCCAACTACAGCAGGTAATGCATTAATAGCACGACAGTTCATAGCACCATTCCCATAGCGTGATAACCCACTGCCAAGACGTATAAATGGAGCCTTAGCTTTAGCATAGGCATGGGCAAACTCAATCATACGTTCTACGGAAACGCCACAAAGTTCAGATGCTTTTTCCGGTGTAAAATCAAGCAACACATCGTTTACGAGTTCATCATAACCTTGTACATGTTTCTTAATAAAATCTATATCTGCTAAACCGTCTCGATGAATAATATGAAGCATACCTAACGCTAAGGCACCATCACTACCAGGTTTTACGTAAATATGTTCATGAGCTTGATTAAAAGTATAGGTTTTATGAGTATCAATAATCCAAACTTGAGCGCCATTCTTTTTTGCTATGTTTACATCATGTAAGATATGAACATCAGTAGCAGTGGCATTAATGCCCCATAGAACAATTAAATCACTATGTTGTGCCTCTTGCGGTTTAATGGCTAGTGTATCGCCATAAACAGAGCGGAATCCTGCCTGTTTTGCAGGGGAGCAAATACCACGGTCCTGGTCTGTAGCACCAATACGGCGGAAAAAGTAATCTGCTGCTGGGCTTTGAATCACACCCATCGTACCTGCATAGGAGTAGCGCAAAATACTTTCACTGCCATGAGTACTAATAGTTTCTTTAAAATTATTAACAATGGTATCTAATGCCTCATCCCAACTGATACGTATATATTGGTCTTCACCGATTCCTTTTTTACCAATCCGTTTCATTGGGTACTGTAAACGCAATGGAGAATGAACCACTTGTTCGTAATGCGCCATTTTAGGGCACAATGTACCTCTTGTAAAAGCATGATCTCTATTACCACGAACAGATACTACTCTATTGTTCTCTACCGATACAATTAGACCACATGCGTCTGGGCAATCATAAGGACATACTGATTTGTATTCTTTCAAAATAAGCACCTCGCTTATAAATTATATAAACTATAGGATGTATATTTATATTATATTACAGCATTGTCTGTATAAGTGTAACCTTTAACACATTTTCTATCTTCACAAAGATTAAAATCATTGCATATCATGCATATCAATACATTCAGTTATCACAATACGTTGCTATACATATCAAAAATTTTTATATATGTTATTGAACATTTCAAGTTTTATCGATGTTTATCCATTCTCATTCTTGCTCAAAGCCTAAACAGATATACTAATAAGCTCTATAAAAATACTGAAAATCTATAAAAAAATCATGCAATCATAACTAAAAGTCATAACCATATAGTTTTAGGTATAATCGGATGTTTCAGTAATCGACCTCGGAATATGTGACAAACATCACCGGTACGTATGCGTATTTAGTAATGTGTTTCAGACTGTAAGACTATTCAATCTCACTTCTTTCTGTGCTATACTGACATTGTCATTTGAGAGGATATAGAGCTCACCAGATATCATTTAAACTTCATGATATTTTAGAGTGACGTTACTATATCAGGTACATATTTTCTGAAAAGAGGTTTTAACGATGGCAGACGCAAAAAACACTGTGTTATTCCCTTATGAAACATTGAAAAAATTAAGCATGGACGCTTTCCAAAAATTCGGTTTCTCCGAAAAAGAAGCTGACATCATCCAAGACGTACTTTTGACTTCCGACTTGTTCGGTATTCAAAGCCATGGTATGCAACGTATGGTTCGTTACCACAAAGGTATCACTAATGGCTTGATCAAAATCGACGCAAAACCTGAAATCGTAAAAGAAACTCCAATTTCCGCAGTTATCGACGGTCATGACGGCATGGGCCAAATCTTGGGCCACATGGCTATGGAAATGGCTATCGAAAAAGCTAAAAAATCCGGTGTTGGTATCGTATCCGTACGTAACTCCAACCACTATGGTATCGCTGGTTACTATGCTAAAATGGCATCCGACCAAGGCTTAATCGGTTTCTCTTGTACAAACTCCGAAGCAATCATGGTTCCTGTATATGCTCGTAAAGCTATGCTTGGTTCTAACCCTATCGCTTGGACTGTACCAGCTGATCCTGTTGACTTCTTCTTCGATTGCTCCACTACAGTAGTAACTCGTGGTAAACTTGAAATGTACAACAAAATGGGCAAAGCTACTCCAGATGGTTGGGCTGTTAATAAAGACGGCGTTCCTTCCACTGATGCAGCTGAAGTATTGGGCAACATCTCCCGTCATGAAGGCGGCGGTATCCTTCCTTTAGGTGGTGCTACAGAAGTTCTTGGCGGCCACAAAGGTTATGGTAACGGCATGATTGCTGAATTATTCTCCTCCATCTTGTCCCAAGGCGGTACTTCCAACAAATGTATGGTTGGCGGTAAATCCAATATCTGCCACGGCTTCATGGCTATCAACCCTGAATTCTTCGGTGACCCAGCTGAAATCAAAAAACACTTCTCCCAATTCTTACAAGAATTACGTGAAGCTCCTAAAGCTGCTGGTCAAGACCGCATTTACACTCATGGTGAAAAAGAACATGAATCCGTTGAAAAAGTTAAAGCTGAAGGCATCCCTGTACTTAACGGTACAATGCTAGAAGTTCAAGATCTTTGCAACGAATTAGGTCTAGACTTCAAATCCTACTTCGGCGATTATGTACCAGAAGCTCCTGCTACAATGTTCAAAGGTAACTACTAATACCTAAGACCTTACAAAGGCCCTAACACGGACATGTAGTCAGTAAAGAAGGGGACATAAACACTGTTTATGTCCCCTCTCTTATATTCTTAACCTCATATGTAATGAGGTTAAAAATTTTTAAGAGATATATCACTTTTTATGATAAGTATATCTGTTATTTTATTGTAATCCTTTATTTTAACTGAACTTTTACAACTTAATATAATAGCGATTTACTCATCAATTAAATTGATTAAGCTACATCGTCCTGTTAAGCATATATTTTTATTTTTCTTGAAAGGATGATTTTAGAAATGAGTGCTATCACCGTTCTATTAGCGCTATCTCCAATCATTTGGTTGATCGTAGCGTTATCCATCTTGAAATTACCAGCATGGCAAGCAACAAGTGTTGCTGCAATCGGTTCTTTCATCATCGCTATTACAGCATTCCAATCTGACCCATTTATTATGGTCACTGGTGCCCTTGAAGGTGCCGCATTGGCAATCTGGCCAATCCTATTAGTTATTACAGCTGCTATCTTCGTTTATAACTTGGTAGTACATACGAAAGCAATGGAAACTATTAAAACAATGCTTTCTTCTGTAACATCTGATACTCGTGTACTTGCATTGTTACTTGCATGGGGCTTCGGTGCCTTCATGGAGGGTATGGCTGGCTTTGGTACTGCCGTTGCAATTCCAGCTGCTATGATGGTTGCAGTAGGTTTTGACCCGCTAAAATCTATCATTGCATGTCTCGTTGCAAACTCTGTACCAACAACATTTGGTTCCATTGGTATTCCAACAACTACATTGGCATCCTTAACAAGCCTTGATCCAAGCCATTTAGGTACATTCATTTCCGTACAATTATTCTTGCTTAACCTTATCGCACCATTCTTCGTTGTTATGATCATTGGTGGCGGTGTTAAAGCGTTAAAAGGTGTATTCCTTGTAACATTACTTTCCGGTTTAGCATTAGCTATTCCTGAAACTATAATCAACGCAGTAATGGGTCCAGAATTATCCGTAATCTCTGCATCCATCGTTATCATGGCAGTTATCATTATTTGTGCAAAAATTATGCCTCCTAATGATCCTGCATACGCAGTTAAACAAACTGGCGAAGTTCCTAAAGTTTCCGGTGGCGAAGGCCTTGTAGCTGCAATGCCATTCATCTTGATCTTCGTATTATTGTTATTAACTTCCAAATTGTTCCCTGCAATTAATGGTCCTCTTGCGTCCATTAAAACATCTGTACCTATCTACCAAGGTCCTGGTGCAAAACCTTACACATTCGTATGGATTGCAACTCCTGGTATCATGATCTTCATCGCTGGTATTGTTGGTGGTTTCATCCAAAAAGCAAAAGCTGGCGAAATCTTCGGTACATTGGGTTCCACAGTTAAAAACTTGAAATTCACATACCTTACAATCATCACAGTTGTTATGACAGCTAAATTGATGACTTACTCTGGTATGACTGCAGATATTGCGAAAGCAATGGTTGCCGGTACAGGTTCCTTGTACCCTCTATTCGCTCCTATCGTAGGTGCATTGGGTGCCTTCTTGACAGGTTCCGGTACAAACTCCAACGTATTGTTTGGCCCACTTCAAATCGCTGCAGCTCAAGGTTTAGATCCTACAAACTTCGAAGACCTTGGCTTC
Organism: Veillonella sp. 20925_1_51; assembly: GCF_041431445.1. Lineage (NCBI taxonomy): Bacteria > Bacillati > Bacillota > Negativicutes > Veillonellales > Veillonellaceae > Veillonella > Veillonella sp. 20925_1_51. Next base: position 362 of record NZ_JAPVXT010000008.1, on the reverse strand, counting down.
TGGTTGGCAGCAGTTAACTCCGGTGCAGCTGGTATCGGCAAAATGTTGTCCCCACAATCCATCGCGATTTCTATTGGTGCCGTAGGTCCTGCTTTGAAAGCATACCTAGAAAACCACAAAGAAATTAATTCTGAAGAAGCTCACAACTTAGAACATGAAATCGAAGCAAGCGTTATCATGAACAGCGCATTCAAATACTTCTTGATCTTCATCGTTATGCATGGTTGTATCTCCTTCTTCGGTCAACATTTCATCCATGAAATTCACCACTTCTTCTTCTAAGATTTGGTAACATAAAAAGAACAGCTCTTGATGAGCTGTTCTTTTTTATTGCCACATATGAGAATACTACATATAACACG